>PLXK01000264.1 GCA_003151415.1 Bacteroidota bacterium | reverse complement strand
AAAGGAGCTCAGACAAAGATGCCTCAATTCTTCACGCATTGATGGAGGGGATTCTTAAATTGTAAAAAAAATAATTAAGTGATGGAGCCTTTAAAGGACTTCACAGTCAGGGGGCTTGAAGTTTAAAGGCTTCAAATCCCTTCTTCGCTTACCAGTATATAAACTGTTTTTGTTTTTTGCGTGAAGGATTGAGGCATCTTTGTCTGAGCTCTTTTCGCTTTTTTTAGCGAAAAAGCGAGTGCCGAAAGCCTGCCCCCTGAAGTAATCCCGCCTTTCGCGGGGATACTGCAGGGGGCACGCCCAAATATTACAACTCTTTGTGAAGCATAAATAAAATTGAATTATGGAATCAGTTAAAGTACGTCAGACATTTCTGGACTTCTTCAAGTCAAAAGGACATGAAATAGTTCCCTCAGCGCCGATGGTCGTAAAAAATGACCCTACTCTGATGTTTAACAACTCGGGGATGGCGCCATTCAAGGAAATTTTTCTGGGCAATGCTCCGGTAAAATTTCCGCGTATTGCCGATACACAAAAGTGCCTGCGTGTTTCGGGTAAACACAATGACCTTGAAGAAGTGGGCGTGGATACCTATCACCACACCATGTTCGAAATGCTGGGTAACTGGAGCTTTGGCGACTATTTCAAAAAGGAAGCCATTGCCTGGTCCTGGGAATTGCTTACCGACGTATTCAAAATTCCGAAAGACCGCCTTTACGTAACGGTATTCGAAGGAAGCGCAGAGGATAAACTTTCTTTTGATCAGGAAGCTTACGACTGCTGGAAGCAATACATTCCCGAGGACCGTATTCTGAAGGGAAACAAGAAAGATAATTTCTGGGAAATGGGCGATATGGGTCCTTGTGGCCCCTGTTCGGAGATTCATGTGGATATGCGCGATGATGAAGTGAGAAAAAAGGTGGATGGAGCTTCCCTTGTCAATCTGGGTAATCCGCATGTCATAGAAATCTGGAACAATGTGTTTATGGAATTCAACCGCAAAGCGGATGGCTCGCTGGTCAAACTTCCTGCCCGCCATGTCGATACCGGTATGGGCTTTGAGCGTTTGTGCATGGTGCTTCAGAATAAGAAATCCAGTTATGATACCGATGTCTTCGCTCCGCTTATTCAGAAGATCGAAGACCTGAGCAACCTGCGGTACAAACCTGAAGAAACAAACAAACAACACGAAATCGTCAATATCGCCATGCGTGTCATAGCCGATCATATCCGGGCCATTTCCTTTGCCATTGCCGATGGGCAACTGCCATCAAACACGGGAGCCGGCTATGTTATCCGCCGTATCCTGAGAAGAGCGGTGCGTTACGGTTACCAAAGCCTGGGACTGAAAGAACCTTTTCTGTTTCGACTGGTGCCCGTTCTTGCTCATCAGATGGGATCGGCTTTTCCTGAACTGAACAATCAGAAAGTACTGATCGAGAAAGTCATCAGGGAAGAAGAAACTTCCTTCTTCCGGACACTTGAAATAGGATTGAAAAAAATTGACGCCGTATGCATTGGAATGATCAATGCCGATAAAAACAATCGGGTTGTAGAGGGGGCGGTGGTTTTTGAACTGTTCGATACCTATGGCTTCCCGGTCGATCTGACATCATTGATTGCAAAAGGATATGGCTTGTCGATTGACGAGCCCGGTTTCCAGAAGGAAATGGACAAACAGAAAAGCCGGGCACGTGAAGCTGGTGCTGTGGATACCGACGACTGGATGGTTGTTGACCGCAGCGCGAGTCCTGACAGCAAAGGCGTATTTGAAAAGATTCTTCAAAACCAGCAGGTCATCGGCACTTCTTTTGTCGGTTACAAAACATTGGAATGCGAGACCCGGATATATAAATACCGAAAAGTAAAAGCCAAGGGCAAGGAGCAGTTTCAGCTGGTGCTTGACCAAACTCCTTTCTACGCCGAAAGTGGGGGACAGGTGGGCGACACCGGTGTTCTCGAGGCGGGCGATTCAAAAACACTCATTACCGATACCCGGAAAGAGGATGGTATATTCATTCACTTCACCGATAAATTGCCGGCTAAACTGGATGCTGTATTTACTGCAAAGGTAGACGCGCACCGCCGTCGTTTAACCGAAAACAACCACAGTGCAACGCATCTTTTGCATGCTGCCCTGCGCCAGGTTCTGGGCGCCCATGTCGAACAGAAAGGTTCATTGGTGAATGAAGAACATTTGCGTTTTGACTTTTCGCATTTTTCAAAAGTTACGGATGAGGAACTGGCGAAGATTGAACACATCGTCAATACCAAGGTCAGGGAAAACATCGCAGCCGACATTCGCGAACTGCCCATTGAAGAAGCCAAAAAACTGGGTGCCATGGCTTTGTTTGGTGAGAAATATGGAGATCGTGTACGGGTTGTGACATTTGATAAAAACTATTCCATTGAACTTTGCGGCGGAACACATGTGCCTGCCACGGGCGTGATTGGTTATTTTAAAATCACTTCCGAAGCGGCTGTTGCAGCCGGTATCCGCCGTATCGAGGCCATCACGGCCGATAAAGCGGAAGCGTATTTCGATGAGCAGGAGAAACTGATCAGTGATTTGAAAGTATTGCTGAAGAATCCGAAAGATATCATCAAAAGCATACAAGCCCTGATGGAGCAGAACAGTGGCCTGCAAAAGGAAGTCGATGCATTGATACGCGAAAAGGCGAAAGAAATTAAAATTCAATTGCTTCAGAAAGTGAAAGAAATCAACGGCATTCATTTTGTTGCAGAAAAAATACAGCTTGAATCCGGGGATGCCATAAAGGACCTTGCTTTTGAATTGAAGCAAAAAGAAAACAGTTTCATTGTGCTTGGTGCCGATATCAAAGGAAAGCCCAGCATTACGGTTGCTATCTCAGATGATCTGGTGAAATCCCAAAATCTGAATGCAGGCACAATCGTTCGGGAGCTGGCCAAAGCCATTCAGGGTGGAGGAGGAGGTCAGGCCAATTACGCAACGGCCGGAGGAACGAACGCATCCGGATTACAGACTGCACTTGACAGTTCTATTTCTTATGTAAAGAATCTGGGGCAGACGATAAAATCATAAAGTTCAAATCTCATCAGCAAAAAGCCGCAAAGAACAATTCTTTGCGGCTTTTTTATTGCTAAATGCTAATTGCCAATTGTAAACTGCAACTGCCCTGCTCCAAAGGAGTCTCGTCGGGGCCAGCTTTCAGAAATCACTTCACAATCACAATTTTCCCTCCCGATGTTTTGATCCCGTCCAGAACCATTCTGTAGAAATAAAGTCCGCGCGACAATTGACTTTCGTCTATCGTCAAAGCATATTTGTTGATATCCAGGGCGTAGGAGTTGATTTGTTTTCCGCAAATGTCATACAATTCAAAATGTGCTTCTTTGGTGTTGATCAGCGCGTAATTCAACGTCATCAGGCCATTGTTCGGGTTTGGAAAAACAGTGAGTGTGGCAGCGGGTTCAGGCAAAGTCGGGATGCCCAAATGATCGGTTGTATCCAGGGTGACAGATACATCATCGATGTAATAAAAAGAGTTTCTCCAGTCGTACTGGTTGTTGATCGAGGGGTGAACGAATTTATAAGATGAGGAGGAATCCGGGTTGAAGTTTCCGATTGTCATGAAGTGCTCTCCGCCAGTGGCCGCAAATATGCCTTTTACCTGTGTCCAGCCCATGGTATCTGTCAGTGCGACATTCGCATTGTTCAGTTGAGGCGTCACGCGTAAAACAAAGCCGTTGAGCATTGGCACAGTTTTAGAAAACCAAGCCCCAATGCTGTTGCAGGCGTACTCGCAATTGTTGGCCAGATTGACATAAAAAGAAACCGAGTAATACTGACCCGCCTTCAGTGTATCGCTCAGGGGTACATAGATGTAATCTCTTTTGTTTACGGTAAAGGCGAAAGAATCCAGAAATAAAGTGTTGATGCCCGAATACGCCCCGCCCGTACGTGGCCACTGGTAGCCCCATACATTGTCAGGCACGCCAACACCCAAATACTGACAGCTGTCGTTGAAATATTGAGGTGACATTCCCATCCACTTGGCGACATAGCCCTGGTATTGGTTGGTAAAGGCACTGCACATGAGTGTGTCTTCAAAACTCGGATTGGGCACTAGGTTAACCTGTGCAATACCCCGGCTGCTGAGCAGAAGAGATAATAGGGAGAAGAATAGTAGTTTTTTCAAGGTCTGCAAATGTACTAATTCTGTATGAATTTGCATTTTTTTGCTGCCGTCCCGATCCTCCAATTTTCCGCTTTGTATAACCAGAATATTGATTTTGTCTGTTTTAAGGAGAATGACTGACTGGTTCAGGAAGAAAATCCGAAAACTCAGTCAATAATGCCCATTTTCTTCATCAGAAAAGAAGCATTCATTGTGCGGCAAACACCTTCGCGAAGTGTATAATCGAAATTCAGTTTGTCGTTTTCAATGGTAATTTCAAAACACAGGTTTCTTACCTGCCCGGGAAATTCGTCGCTGAGTTTGGAGAGTTCCACATCATGTGTGGCAACAATTCCAACTCCCTTGAGGCGGAGTATTTTTTTTGTCAGAGCTACGGCACCCAAATGCTGGTCTTTCGAATTTGTTCCTTTGAGGATCTCATCGAGCAGGAAAAATACCGGCTCCCCTTGTTCATAAGACTGGATAAGCAGGTGAAGTCGCCTGAGTTCGGCATAAAAGAAAGATTCGTTTTCCTGTAAAGAGTCGTTGGTACGCAGGCTGGTAAAAAGACGCACCGGACTAAACCTGAAAGCCCTGGCGCACACCGGAGCTCCGATCATCGCCAGACAAAGGTTGACACCGATGGTTCTTAAAAATGTGCTTTTCCCGGCCATGTTGGCTCCGGTAAGGAGGTCTGTTTTTGAAAACCCCTGGATGCGGTAATTGTTCTTCACCAGACGGTTTTCCTCAATCATCGGGTGACCGATGTCTTGTGCATCGATAAGAAAATCATCCGGTTGGATTTCGGGAAAAGTATAATCCGGATGAATGCCCGCATATCCGGCAAGACTAACAAAGGCGTCGAACCCGGCTATGGCATCGATCCACTCTAAAAAATCTTCTTTGTGTTTACTGCGCCAGGATTCCATATGTCTAACAACCTGGATGTCCCAAAGCAAAACCCCATTCAAAACAAAGGCCACAACAATATTCATTCTTGAATCAAGGGCATTGACAAGTGTTTTGAGTTTGCGGATACTTTGACTTGCGTCTTCTTCATCTCTGCGCAATTTGGCCTGGAGCATTTGCAAGCTGTTTGATTCAAACTTGTCTGTTTCGATAAGCGAAATAAGCGCCTGGTACTTGACGATGGCCTCGGATTTGCGACTCAGCACATCGTGTATGATGCCGATTTTTTTGGCATGAAGCCAGCTGATAAGCAATTGAATGATAATAAAGCAGAGCGGAGTCCCGGAAGAAAGTATTCCGGAGAAATACAAAGCAATTGCGGCCAGGGTCAGCAGTGGAAAAAGCCATGATACGATGGCATAAAAAGCATTTGAAAAATAATTTTCTTCCGACAGCCAGGCATAAATTCGATCGGTTTCGGCGTTCTTATCTACCTTTTCTTTTCCCAAAGCGCTGAATTGTTGTCTCCATTCCGTTTTTTCGGAAAGCTCCCTGACAGCCATTTGCCTGAGTTTGATTTCGTTTTTGCCGGAAAGCGGATTTTTCAGCCACTGGGCAAGAAGCGTGCGCCCGGCCTGTGTGGAACTTCTGTTCAGCAATTGAAACAACGAACGCCTTCCAAAAATATCGAGATCAGAAACGAAGAAATGGCCTTTGTCTGTAAACTCTTTTCCTTCATCCAGGTTCTCAAAACGACCTTCCAACAGTTCAATTTCGGTTTCATTGACCTGAATGAGGTTTTTCAGATAATTTATTTGGCGCAAAGCACCGGTCTCTGTTTTGAGCAGAATGAGAAAGGCAACAACAACCCCTGCGCAGGTACTCCAGGCAAGAAGAGGCTGGGTTTTTATGAACAGGGCAAAAACAACAACGGAACTAAGAAATAAAACCAGCCGGCTCATGAGAACATATCTACCCTTGCCGCGCAGTCTTGTGATTTGTTTCTGGAAATCAGTAATCCGGGAAAGAAAGAATTCTTTTTGATTGGTCATGGATTTGCTGATCCTTTTTTATTTGGTGCAAAAGTACGGTTTCCCACAAGGCATGGCTCTAAAACTTCCTGATGGAAATATTCAGGCCGGGGGTATCCATGGCCGTGTGTGCAACAAATCCGGGATGAATATTCAGATTTTGCAGGGAATAGAACCGGCCCTGAAGTTCGATGGGAGATTCCGAGCATACATCTGTTTTTGAAAATTCGCTCAGAATTCCGCTTCCCGCTGCTTTAAATAAGGCTTCTTTGCGGGTCCAGAAGCGATAAAATTCAAGCCTGGGTTCTTGGGCTTTTTTTATCTGTTTCCATTCTTTGGTTGTGAAAAATGTTTCAAAGGCATCTGTTTCAGCCGAGTTCACATGCTCGATATCCAATCCTATCCGGCCTTTCAAAACCCCTCCGCAAATCACCATTTTGCCGGAATGGGCGATGCTGAAATCGAAATCGGGCGCGAGATTGGGCCTGTTGGTTGCTGAATAGCGAACGTGTCCGAGATGGAGCGTTTGATTCAGTCCGAAATCACTTAAGAGCCGTGTCAACATCATTTTTCCGCGTATCCGCATTTGCCTGTCCATCGGATCGGTATAGGCATTGATGCGTATGGCCATGTCTTCCGGCATTTCAGAAAAGGCGTTTTTATATTCCGATTCCGTCCATTTGTGTTCTTCCAGAGAATAATAAATCAGTGCGCTTTGCTTCAAGGTAACCTCCAGTATTTGGAATGATTTTAACAAATTATCCTTCAGTGCTCATATTTATAAATAAAACAATGGCATTTATCCGGATTTTAAGCAAATTTACGGGTCTTTTATCCAACAAAATACCGATCTTACGCAACTCAATTAAACTGTCTGAAAAAAATCCGGGATGATCATTTTGTATGTGAGAACACAACAAAATAAATCGCAGATCAATGTTTCAAAAGTAGCAAAAAGGATTCCGAATTGTGTGACCTGATGAGAACCTATTTATGAAATTACCAAGCATTCTATTGGGCGAGTCAAGGCCTGAATTACTGATTGAAGAAACGCTTGCCGATCTGTTCAGAAGCACCGCCATGCGCTATCCGGACCGTTTGGCTCTTGTCTGCGAGGGTCGCAAGCTCACTTATGCGGAGCTGGATGCCTGGAGCGATTCGCTTGCGGCAGATCTGGTAAGCAGAGGATTCGGGAATGGGAGCCTGGTTGGAGTGTGGTGGCCAAGAGGCATTGAATTGCATGTGGCCGTACTGAGTATTGTTAAAGCGGGTGCAACATATGTTCCACTTGACAGGGAAATGCCTGAAGAAAGGGTCATTACCGTGCTTACCGAATGCGGGGCCAAGGCCTGTTTCAGCGACAGCACGCTCTCCGCCCCGATCCAGATTGTCAGAGTTCTTCCGCAGCCTGAAAAAAACAGCAAAGCCGCAGGTGTTTTGGCCAAAGGGAAAGGTTCTGATAAAGCATACATTTTATATACTTCGGGCAGCACCGGAAAACCCAAGGGCATACCCATCAGCCAGGCTCAGATTTGTCATCTGGTGCGGGCCGAACAAACCGTTTTGCAAATTGTTCCGGAAGATAAAGTATACCAGGGCTTTTCTGTTTCTTTTGATATGTGGTGCGAAGAGACCTGGATCAGCTATTTTGCCGGAGCCTGTTTGTTTGTTGCCGATGCCACCCGGGCCAAAGCCATGGATGAGCTGTCGGATTTCTGGAGAGCGCAGGGCATCACCGTTCTTCATGCCGTGCCCAGTTTGCTTGGAGTTCTTGAAGATGATATCCCATCCCTGCGCATTGTCAATGCCGGGGGAGAGGCCTGTACAAAAGCCGTTCTGGACCGATGGAGCAAACCTGGCCGCCGATTTTATAACAGTTACGGTCCTACTGAAACAACGGTAACGGCGACATTGGTGGCCCTGAAGCCGGGTGACGCCATTTCCATTGGTTTTCCTTTGCCCAATTACAATCTGGCCATCGTTGATGACAAGCTCAATCTTGTTCCCCGTGGAGAAAGCGGGGAATTGATTATTACTGGTCCCGGAGTGGGTCATGGATACATCAATTTACCGGAACTCAGCAGCCAGAAATTTGTCGCTAAACCGGCCACGCTTCATGAGCTTCCGGGCGACACCTTATATAAGAGTGGTGATGCAGCAATCATCCACGAAGACGGAACCATTGAATTTCAGGGAAGATTTGATGATCAGATCAAACTCAGGGGATACCGCATTGAACTTGGAGAAATAGAAAACAAGCTGAGCGTGATGAATGGCGTCATGGCCGCCGCGGTGATTGTTGTAAAAGACAATAACGGTCAGGATGAACTGGTTGGTTATGTTGTAGTCAACCCTTCATCAGGAGTTACCGAAACCGATCTCCGTCATGAACTGGCCAAAGTTCTGCCTCCCTATATGGTTCCGGGAATCATCAGTTTTCTTACGGAAATGCCCCGTCTTCCAAGCGGTAAGATCAACCGCAAGAAACTCCCTGTTCCCGAAGCTTTTCTGGCAGCTGCTACCGAGGCCGCTGCAGCTGATGACCCGATCAATCCATTCGGTCCGATGTCCGACCGTGTTCTTGCAACGCTGCGCAAGGTGTTTCCAAACAAAACGATTGATCTGGAGATGGATTTTTTTACGGAACTCGGCGGACATTCCTTGTTGGCTGCAACCTTCGTATCCCGTTTGCGGAAAGAAGCGGGGGTAGACCGAGCTTCGCTGCGCGATGTTTATCAGCAGCGGCCGCTGAAGACACTCGTGAGCCACTGGGAAGAAGTTTCAAAAGGAGAAAAAAACAAAGAAAGGGAATCTTTCAGAACAATTCCGGGGTATCGTTTTCTGACCTGCTGGCTTGCACAATCGGCATCGCTTTTATTGATATTCGGATTGTTTGCCAGCCAGGTTTTCTTTCCCTACCTGGGGTATTATTACATTCAACAAAAAGAAGCCAGTCACGCTTATGGTATACTGGCTGCTTTTTTACTCTTCATTTGCATTCCTCCGATATTTACGATACTGGGCATTGTCACCAAATGGGTTGTGATTGGCCGGATCAAGGAAGGTGATTATCCGCTTTGGGGAATGTATTATTTCAGACTCTGGTTCGTCAAGGCTGTTCAGGAACTTGTACCCATTCAATTCCTGAACGGAACACCGGTTTATCCGATTTATCTGCGCATGATGGGTGTGAAGGTTTCGAAAGATGCGATGCTCAGTGCCATCCGTATCGGAGCCGAAGATCTGGTGAGTATTGGAAAAGATGTGAGTATAAGCAGCGGAACCCTGATGAACAATGTCACCGTTTCGGGAGGGATGATGAAAATACGCAGGATCAGCATTGGTGATCATTGTTACATTGGAACCAGTGCCGTTATTGCCGGAGGGGCCCATATGGAAGACTGGGGCGAACTGCAGGATCTGAGTTACCTGCCCGAAGGCAAAACCATACGCAGCGGAGAAATCTGGTGTGGAAGCCCTGCCCAGCGTATCGAAACCAAAACCATTCAGGATCTTCCGCATCCGGCCGAAGTAAGCGATTCGCAGCGGCGACGCTCTTCCTGGTTGTATTCCTTTTTACTTGCGGTTTTTCCCTTTGCCGTTCTTCTGCCTTTGTTTCCGATCATCTATCTGATCNNTCTGATCAACGAAATTGATGCTTCCTATGCCGATTACGATTTCGGGTATATGGTCTACATGCCGCTGCTCACTTTGTTTTACCAGTTTTTATTTATGGTCATGACGGTTATTTTCTCCAGGCTGCTCATGCGTGGCATCAAGCCCGGAAGATATCCCGTCCACAGCTCGACCTATGTAAGGAAATGGTTGTCTGATCAGTTGATGACTTTGTCGCTTATCGTTTTGCATCCGGTCTACGCAACGGTTTATATCTCTTCTTTTTTCCGCGCACTGGGAGCCAGAGTGGGTAAGCATACTGAAATCAGTACGGCTGCCAATGTCACCCATACCATGTTGAATATCGGCAAGGGTGCCTTCATTGCCGATGCTGTTCAGCTTGGCGAAGCCGATGTACGCGCTGGAGTGTTGATTCTTGAAGAAACATCCGTTGGCGATAATTCCTTTGTTGGAAACAGTGCGCTCATTCCGCAGGGTTACAAAGTTCCCGGAAATATTCTGATTGGCGTCCTGTCAACACCGCCAAAGGCCGAAAAATTGGTGACCGACAAGCCTTGCGACTGGTTCGGCTCACCGGCCATCGCCTTGCCCAAACGGCAGGAAAGTCAGGCTTTCAAACCCGAGCTTACCTTGCGGCCTTCCCGGCTGAGGTATGCCGCCAGGGCATTTGTGGAAATTATCCGCATCGTCATTCCCGAGAGCGTCATCATTTGCTTGAGTATCCTGCTCATTGCCTATGGTCATGATCTGTTGAGCGAAGAGCCCTGGTGGAAATTCAGTTTGCTTTTCCCCATTTATTATCTGGCCTTTATCGGCATCCCGGCCTTTCTGATCACCGTTGTTTTAAAATGGGTTTTTAACGGCCGCAATGTTCCGCGTCAAATGCCTATCTGGACCTGGGGGGTCTGGAAAAGTGAAGCCATAACCGTCATTTATGAAGCCCTTTCGGTACCCTTCCTGCTGCAATACCTGAAAGGAACACCCTGGCTTCCGATTATGATGCGTTTGCTTGGAGTGAAAACAGGAAGAAGGGTCTGGATGAACACCACAGACATTACCGAATACGATATGGTATCCATTGGTGATGATGCAGCACTCAATGAAGATTGCGGGCCGCAAACCCACCTCTTTGAGGATCGGGTCATGAAGGTTTCTACCGTGGTTATCGGTGCACGAACAAGCATAGGCGCCAAATCCATCGTGCTCTACGATACTGAAATAGGAGACGATGTGCATATAGAGCCTTTGTCGCTTGTCATGAAGGGTGAACGCCTCCCACCCGCAACGGCATGGACGGGGAGTCCGGTCAGACCTGCCTGAACATGAAGGGGAGTGCCATGCGAAGTAAATTTGTTTCTTTGAATCAATACCTTAATTTTACCTGTATAATTTTTTAATCGCGTAATGATGAAATCAAATACAAAAGAGAAGACATCCGGAAATCATTACCATGAAATCTGTCACCTTCTGACCGAATACGCTTCAATTACTGAAATGAAAGAGGATGGAAGCGCTTTTGAAAAACGAAAAATAAAAAGCGCGGCTTTCAGCGCCGATAAATCCCAACTCGTTATCACCGGAGGGGCTCCCGACCAGTTGCCTTATACCATCATCCTTAAAAGCCAAAGAAAAATTTATCTGAGAACCGACCGGGAATATGACAAAATCATTGTCCGGGGATTTATCAGCGTTGGAGAAGATTTTAGCAGCTATGACAGAAAGCACCTGATTATTTATCTGAAAGGATATGCTCCGAATTCGCATGTTTCCATCAAACTGAAAAAGAATCTTACAGCCCTTATTGAGGCCGCTAAAAAGCAATAAAGCGACAAACAAACCGTTTTGTACCGCGAAGCTCAATGGGAATTACTGTTGGGCTTTTTTATTGGAATTGCCATATGAAATGCATTGACGTTCCAATCTTATTCATGAAAAACCAGAATCGGATATCCGGCTGTTTCGGTCAGTTCTTTGGCAAGAGGATGACCCAGGATGGGATCGAGAAAGCTCTGGTTATGCAAGGTGATGATGAGCAAATCCGAAGCGGATTTATGCATGTAGTCATCGATGCTGCCTTCAATATCTTCGGAAAAAACCTGCTTGAATTTCAGGTTCGGCCGTGAGTTTAGCTGGCTGCGGATATAATCGGCCTCAGACCGGAAATAGGCGGTAGGACTCTCTGATTTGTTTTTGTAGGTACGGACATACTCCTCGCTTACATGCAGGAAAGTGATTTCGGAATCAAATCGGCTGCTGAAGAAATCCAGCTGGCGAAACAGCAACTTGCTTTTTTCGCTGTAATCCAGGCCAAAAACAATTTTCTTTAGTCCTGTGAACAAGGTGCCTTCCGGAACCGTCAGGACCGGACATTCGACCTTTTTAACCACCGGATAGGAATTGCTTCCAAAGAAATATTTATACATGTCATTCACCCCTCCGGTTCCAATAACCACAAGTGTTTCTGCAGTAGCATGTTTTCTGATGGAATCTGCAAGATTTACCCGGCCTGCTTCAAGTTCATAGGAACAGGAAATCCCAAAGGTGTCAATGACCTCGAATTTCAATCGTTCCAGGGCATGCGTGTCTGCTCTTACTTTTTCATCCAGCAATATCCCACCGCCGAGCAGGGGGCCGGGAGAAAAAGATTCGACATGCAGCAATTGGAGCTCTGTTTTAAATACGCTGCACAACTTTGCCGCATATTCCACGGCATTGTTGGCTGGAGGCGAAAAGTCGGTTGGGCAAATTACCTTGGTTATCATAACAATGAGAGATTTCAGATTGTTTCTGATATAAAGTTAATTCGGCTTCCTTCCTGAGGCAATGATCCTTGTCATATCTGCAGGCAAAAGAAGCAGATTCGTGTCAGTCCGGCTCTGTTCAGAATTGCCAGCCAATCATGGATTTAATCTGCTCTGTGGACAAAGGAGAAGAGAAGACGGGTCGGGGCTGTGTTTTCTTCTTTTGGTAATACTGCAATGAAGGCATTATCCAGCCGGCTGATTCGTCATTGATTGCAAGAACAAGCAACGCGTCCGAGTATAGATTCATAAGCCGTTCAAAAAAAGTGGTGGCGGAGGCTTCAAGTATTTCCCGGTCGGTTTTTTCAAATTCCAGGGCCGTTTCAGTCAGCATATGCAATTCGCTAAGCATCCCGACGCCTGTTTCCGGTTGGACCGCCGCCGCATTTCTGATCTCCTCACACATCACCTGGAATCCTTCAGATTTGGTGAGGGCTCTCAGCATATCCAGGATCATGATGTTTCCCGCTCCTTCCCAGATGGGTAGCACCATGACATCCCGCATGATTTTGGGCATAACCAGATCCTCCATATAACCGATTCCCCCCATCAGTTCCATGCACTCTCTGACAATGTAAACCCCAGATTCGGCCGACCATTTTTTGATCATTGGCGTGAGCAGGCGGAGCAGGGCAGCCTCCTTCACATCCCCGTTGTCTGCCCGGTCAAGCGCGGCGATGGCACGCATCATCATATAGAAAATGGAAGTGTAAAGCGCGGCGAGCTCTTCCAGTTTAATGCGGATAAGCGGATGGTCAATGGCTGTTTTGCCAAAACTGGGGCGATGACAAAGGAACTGGTAGGCTTCGGTGAGGGCACGCCGGGCCGCGGCAATGGCAGCGACAGCATTGTACAGGCGGGAGAGATTCATCATCTCTGCCATGATCTTGAAACCTTCGAATTCTTTTCCAACAAGTTTCCCGGCGGTCTCTTCAAGCATGCATTCTGCACTTGCCATCGAACGCACGCCAAGTTTTTCTTTGAGCCGGATAATGTCTAGCGGATTCTTTTTTCCGCCCGGCAGATATTTCTCCACAAGAAAAATGGACAGGCCCCGGGTACCCGAAATGTTTGCATCCGTTCGCGCGAGTACAAAAATGATGTCGGCATTCACATTGCTGCAAAACCATTTTTCTCCGCTGAGCAAATAATTGCGTCCGCTGATTTGTTTTGCCTTGACCAGATTGGCGCCCACATCCGACCCGCCTGATTTCTCAGTGAGGAACATGGCACCCGAACAGAATTCCTCACCCCGGTCGGTATAAATACCAGGCAAAAGCCGTTTCTTGTCTTCTTCTTCACAAAAGGTATCGATCAGGCGTGCCACACCATCGGTCATGCACAGCGGGCAATATTGGCCCGACTCGCTCATGGCATACAGAAAACCAGCGCTGAATCCCAGTAGGTGTTTTTCTGCCGCAAAACGTTTTTTAAGGGCAGGTTCCCATTTCACCCGGAGCATCTGTGAGGACACAGCAATTTTCATCAGCTCCCAGTATGCCGGATGAAAAGCAATCTCGTTTATTGTTTCGCCAAAGGGGTTTCGTTTGATCAGCACCGGCCCCGATTTGTCTGCAAGCAGCGACAATTCATTCATTCTTCCGGCCGATTCAATCCCTTGCCTGTCCAGCAAGGGCTCCATGTATGAGCGGCTATCGGCAGAAAGATGCCGGCCCAGATAGTTCTGAAGAATGCGATCGCTTTTGAAAAAGTTAATGCTTGGCGCATAACTCTTGTCTACTACTTTATTCTGCGGGATTTTAGAATCAGACATGGATTTTGGTTTTCTGTGACACATAAAATTAGGGATAATCCCATCCCGCAAATAATAATTAATTTCTTTGTTTTGTCATGTATGAAATAACTTTCATATATTTGCGAAAGTACTTTCATAAAATACACATGGCAGATAATATTTCAAAGCTCGGCTATCTGGCCGGAGCCACACGTTTCAGAAGAATAAGCGAGAAGCTCTATGTGGATGGCGACAAAATATATGAACAGTTGGGCATCGGTTTCAAAGCCAGCTGGTTCTCGGTATACTATACCCTTATTCATGCGGACAATCCGCTGACTGTTCAGGAACTCGCCAATGAGATTGGTTTTACCCACATTACCGTGAAAAATGTAGTCCGGGAACTCGAAGAACACGGCATTGCCCATATTAAAGCCAATCCCAACGATGGACGGTCCAAACACATTTCCCTGACAAAAAAAGGGAAGACACTTCACGATAAACTGGGTCCTGTCTGGGATTTGTTTTCGCAAACCCTCGAGCAGCTCCTTACCGCCGGGCACCCTGATTTTATCAATATCATTAACCGCATCGACCGGGAAGCCGAGAAAATACCCATTTCGGAAAGAATGAAAAAGGTGAAGGAACATGAACCGCTGATTATCGTGGATTATAAACCAAGCCTGAAGAAATATTTTAATGAACTGGCGGGCAACTGGCTGAGTAAAATGTTAAACGGCAAACTTGAAAAGGAAGATGAAGAAGTGTTCCGCAGCCCCGAAACGGTTTATCTCCAGGAAGGTGGTTTTGTCTTTTTTGCTCTGCATAAGGGCAAGGTGATTGGATGCGTGGCCCTGAAAAGGTTGAACGAGGAAGCTTTTGAATTTTGCAAGTTGTATGTCAGCGAAACGGCAAGAGGAGCCGGAGCCGCCACGAAGCTGATTGAGCGTTGCATTACGCGCTGCAAGGAGAATAACGCCCGGCAATTGTTTTTGCAGACGACCCCGGATCTGCTCCCTGCACACAAACTGTATGACAAACTCGGTTTTGACGATGTTAAAGCGCCGCCGGATATGGCCGTGCTGAAAAGGACAACAAAAATCATGAGCCTCGAACTCTTTTCGCATGACCGAAGCAACGATTGAACGCGAATAATTGAAATGAAACAAAACCAAACCCATGACAAAAACAGAACCAAAGCCGGCGTTAGCCCTAAACCAGACAGGAGAAATTCAGATTGTCGAATATCTCCCCGAACACAGGATTCGTTTTAAAGAAATAAACGAGCAATGGATTACACGCCTGTATGAGATGGAAGAAGAAGATATCAAAACGGTTAGCGATCCGGAAGAATACGTCTTGAAAGGCGGAGGAAGAATTTATATTGCGTTGTACAAAGGCTTCCCGGTTGGAACGTGTGCGTATATCAATCTCGGACAAGGAGTTTTCGAAATGATCAAGATGGCGGTGGACGAAAACTACCGCGGTTTGAAAATCGGGAAAAAGATTGGGGAAATTTCGATGGGACACATCCGTGAATTGGGGGCGAAAAAGGTCATTCTCTTTTCAAACAGAAAGGGCTCTGCCGTGGCTATCGAATTGTACACCAAACTTGGTTTTGTCGAAGTGCCTTTGGGTGAATCCGAATTTCAACGGGCCGATATCCGGATGGAGGTGACGTATTGATCTGAAGAGCACTGTTTACACCGCAATGTCCGTGGCCGGGCTTGCCTTTCAATTTCAGATTTGGGTTTTTGAAGAGATTCCCGGGGATTTGCGGCTCTGATTAATATAGTGTAAATTGCTAGCATGTATGGTGGTTTGAATTGAGAAATCACAACATTGGATTTTATACCGAATCGATTTGATTTTTAAAAGGTTCAACTTTCGGCAAATGTGATCTCCCGAAGAAAACGGGACAAGTAAGCCGCTTCGGCAGATGCCGCCTTCGTTCCCGGAGGCCGGGCCGGATAAGAATCAGTATAACATCAGGGCATTTACATGAAGCGTCTCATTACCCAGGCCAGATTTTTTGTTTTCACCCTGCTCATTTTTCTCTTTTTCTCTTTTCCCGTCCGGGCACAATACAAGCTCAATGGAAATGCAACCTCTTTAAGTCCAACCTGTATGGAGCTTACGCCTGATGCAACCGGGCAGGCAGGCTCGGTGTGGTACACCAGTACGTTCAACCTCACCAAACCTTTCGATCTCCAGTTCAATATTTTTCTCGGATGCAAGACCTATTCGAGCGGGGCCGATGGAATCGTGTTTGTTTTTCAGCCTTTGAGTATCAATGCGGGTTCGGCCGGAGGGGGGATGGGTTTTCAAGGCATAAGCCCTTCTGTTGGTGTTGAATTCGATACGTATCAGAACAGCTGGGATCCTGCCTTTTGTCATGTGGCCATCGAAAAAAACGGAGATGTGGATCACACCACAGCGGCTGATTTGCTTGCCGGACCGGTTCAGTTAAGTCCCACGGCTGCCGCCATTCCCGATTGCAAATCGCATCCTGCACGGATTACCTGGAACCCGTCGAAAAAAGTACTCAATGTGTATTTCGACTGCAGCCTGAGGGTTTCGTACACCGGTGATATCATCAACACTATTTTTGGAGGAAACCCGAATGTGTACTGGGGCTTTACAGCGGGCACGGGCGGCTCATCAAACGTACAGGGAGTCTGCCTTGAAAATACGTATCTCAACAATCTGCGCGACACCACAATTTGCCTGGGGGCTTCTGTGCCCATCGCTGCAAGTGGCGGCGTTGCGTATGCCTGGACTCCGCCTGCAGGACTCAGTTCTGCTTCCATTGCCAACCCCATTGCAAAACCTGTGGTAACCACCCAATATAACGTAACGATCACCGACAGTTGCGGCTTTCAGTCATTTGACAGCCTCCGGATAACGGTTGTGCCGCTGAAAGATTCCATTACCGCCGTTGCCAATGTATCCTGCAATGGGAGAAATAACGGCAGTGCCTCTGTCCTGCTTGTCGGAGGAACCGGAGCGCTGACTTATTCCTGGTCTCCTTCGGGAGGAACCTCTGCCACAGCCGGTTTGCTTTCTGCAAATACGTATACATCAACAATAACAGATTCCAGAGGTTGTCAAGGAACGGCAAACGTTGTCATCTCGCAGCCCAGTCCGGTTAACCTTTCGCTTTCCGGCATCGCTGCCACTTGTCATGGCACCTGCAACGGACAGCTTATCTGTATTCCCTCGGGTGGCACTTCGCCATATTCGTATTCCTGGAGCAGCGGTTGTCTTTCTGCCGGCTGCAGCAATGTCTGTGCGGGAACCTATACATTGACCGTCACCGATTTTCACAACTGTACGGCAACCAAAGATACGGCAGTGACCGAACCTGCTGCCCTTGCTCTTGTTATGACTTCAGTGGCTGCTCACTGCAATCAAAAGGATGGATCAGATTCTGTCTTTGTCAGCGGCGGGATTCCGGGTTATAACTATTCCTGGTCACCGGGAGCCGGATCCGTGAATCCGGGATACCACAATATCAGTCCGGGCAATTATACAGTTACCGTGCACGATGCCAACAATTGTGTGCAGAAAGATACGCTCAGTGTCCAGAATTTGTCTGGTGTGGTGGCTGCAATAACGGGCTCTGTGAATGCCACCTGTTTTGGCGCATCCAACGGTTCGGCTACCGCTATTGGAACAGGAGGTGGCGGAGGCGACACCTATTCCTGGACACCTTCGGGAGGCAACGCAGCTACAGCTGCAAACCTGGCTGCGGGAAACTATACCTGTACAGTCACTGATTCCAAACAATGCTCTGCCCAGGTTGTCGCTGCAGTCACTCAACCTGCACTGCTTACTACCACAGCCATGCCGCCTGCAACAATTTGTATTTCCCAGTCACAGACATTGACGGCAACCGGCGCCGGAGGAACACCCGCTTATACCTTTTCATGGACCCAGGAAGGTGTTGCCGTCACTTCACCGGTTTCTCCACTGACAACAACGGTATACACGGTCAGCGGCACGGATGTGAACGGTTGTTTATCCACTCCGCAAACAGTCACAATCACTGTCCGCAGTCCAATCTCTCTGCTGATGACAGCGAATCCCCCCATTTGTCCGGGATCTTCGGTGCAACTGGGCGTGGCGGCATCGGGCGGAGACGGTAATTATACCTACAGCTGGAGTCCTGCCGGCGGACTGAGCAGCACCGTTCTTCAAAACCCCACGTCTACACTTGTCACCACCACCACTTTTACTGTTTTTGTTACCGATGATTGCGGCACCCCCCTTGCCAAGGACAGCATCCTGGTAACTGTTTATCCCAGCCCGGTGCCGGCCTTTTTTACAAATGATACGGCCGGTTGTGTTCCGCTCTGCGTGAATTTCAGCGGCAGCTCTGTGCCTGCCTGTGCAACGGCCAGTTGGAAATTCGGCGATGGAGGAACGGCAACAGGATGCGGAACGGTTAGTCATTGTTATCAGATCGCAGGGATTCAGAATGTAAGTTTGAACGTAACGGATGTGCATGGCTGCAAAGCCTCGGTGACAAGGATGGCCTATATCGATGTTTATCCATTGCCTTCATCTGCCTTCTCGGCTTCCCCCCAGCCGGCCACGATTATTAGTCCGACCATTACCTTTACCAATCGAAGCAGCGGAGCGCAAAGCTGGATCTGGAGTTTCGGTGATATCAGCGGAGCTTCGGATACCGCACAGAATACGAGGTACAAATATCTGGATACGGGTTGTTATGCGGTTATGCTGGTGGCAAAAAGCATACAGGGGTGTTTGGATACATCCAGATCAACGGTCTGCATAGAACCCTATTTTACTTTTTACGCCCCGAATGCTTTTACCCCGAATGACGACGGCAAAAATGACATCTGGTTGCCAGAAGGCATGTATATTGATCCGGCTGATTATGAACTGAGCATTTATGATCGCTGGGGAAACCGTGTTTTTGAAACAACAACCTGGGGCAAGGGCTGGGATGGAAGAATCAATGGAGGGTCAGCAATCGCTCAGGTGGACGCCTATGCCTGGATTGCAACGCTCAAAGATTTTCATGGAAACCGCTACACCTACCGGGGGCTGTGTAACCTGATCAGATAAGTATTCTGAAGGCTTATTGTTCACGGCCTGCTATTTCAAATCAATCTGAAAATAATCTGCGATATCTTCGATGAGCGACTGAACCTGTTTGAGTTTGGGATCTTCCTTGGTCTTATTGAGAACCGCCTGAAGTTTTTCAAGGTATTGTTTCCGTCCGCTGTGAATCCATTGTGAAGCATAATAGACAGACTTCACGGTAAAATCGTTTTCCGGATTTTTGTTCAGCCCCGAAGTGAGTTTTTCATAGCGTTTGTAACATTCCTGAATGGCGATATGGTCCTGGATGAAAAACAAGCCCAGTGCCAGAGTGGCAAAAAGGGCATCATACAAGCGGTGGAAAGGGATCTGCTGAAAGTTGACCAGCAGCGATTCCAGATTGGCAATGGCCTGCCGGATTTCTTCCTCGGTACCCATAATCAGAAAACCGCAGTATATGTTCTGGAGATTGATGTATCTCACATGAAGGCCTTCCTCCCAGATCGGTTTATTGAGCATTTCAACACAACGGGACTTGTAATATTCAAGTTCCTCTTTGACCGAGGCAGAAAAGTTTTTATTGTAATCCTTTCGGTAGCCGTGATTGTATTCGCTCAGAAAAAAACTGGCCTGGATACTCAGGAAAATGATTTCGGGTGTGTTGACATAGTTTTTCCAAAAGCGCAAGGCCTCCCTTTTCTTGATCAGATGCGCCGATTCTTTTTGCAGTTCCTGATTGTCGAGCGTAAACATGAGGTGCTTGAGCTTCAAGTAATCCACATTGAGTTGAATGTCGTCGGAGAACGAGAATATGACGAAATTGTTTCTGTCCAGATCTTCGCTCAGTTCATTGATTTCATTGAGTGTGTCTTTTGTGTAGAAACGCTCGTCGTTCAAAAAGTTAAGTGAAAACAACCATGCGTAGCGGCTCAGTAGACTCACACTCATGGCCGGATGATTTCTGAGCTTTTTCAGATTCACCAGATGATTGACCATGTCTTTGTCGCTCAGCAGGCTCTTGCCCTTGAAATTAAGGTTTTGCCGGATGTAGAGATACAAATCGTTGAGCGTGCTTTCGTGCTCCATGATTTCGGCAATGCGCTTGTGGTGTTTTACGGCACTGGTCTTGTCTTCGAGAATATAGGCTTGCTGGGCAAGAAATTTAAGGACAGCCGAAGTGCTGTGAAAATCTTCTATTTTTTCAGCGATGTCGAGCAGTATAACCGAAAGCTCATTGGCTTTTTTAAGTTCGCCTTTGTTGATCAGGGCCTCCAGACGGGTAATGTTGTGGGTGAGGTAGGAGGGATAGTTGCGGCTGAGATAGGAAGTCAGGCGAAAGGTATGGTGGACAAGCTGAAAAAATTTCTTTTTGGACTTTTCATCATTCGATCCATACACGGTTTCACAAAGCTCGTCGGATTCCTGAACCCCTTCCATTTCATCCCGTATGGCATCGATAAGTTTAAGGGGAAGGTCAGCCTTTATCTCAAGCAGATGATTGCGGAATTCCACAAAATGAAAATCTGAGGTGAGCAGGATGATTTTCTGGATACTGAGCATTTAGAAACTGTTTAAGATGGACTTCTATTGAATTACCCGGTTATCCTGTTCTTGTGCAGATGAATATGTTGAACGGATTCCCTGGATGCAGTTTCTTGTGAAATTGATAAAATAAATCATTTGCTTATAGAGGAAACAGAAGAACAAAAAATCAAAACAGGATCGGATGTAAGCCTGGCAAATTAACGAAAGGGAAACGGTAAATGCAAGTGAGTGCTGAGCTCCTTTTCAGCCGAATTTTACAATGGAGGCCGGAAAACAAGGCCTTGTCAACTAAAACATCGACAAATGCCATTTAACTGACGACGAGTGTAAGTATAACCATGTCGGGCTTCCATCTGCAAGGGATCAAAAAATATCAGACGTCCACACGCCAATCGATCGGATCAAGCCCCTGTTCTTTTAAAATCTGGTTTGTTTTTGAAAAAGGCCGGGATCCGAAAAAAGCACCCCGGGCCAGGGGAGACGGGTGGGCTGCTTTAAGAATGAAATGTTTCTGTTTATCAATGAATTCTTCTTTGGTCTGTGCAAATTTGCCCCAGAGAAGGAAAACAATGCCCTCCTTGCGGTCGGATATTTCCCGGATGACAGCATTGGTGAATTGTTCCCAGCCTTTACCCTTATGCGATCCGGCAAGACCTTCGCGAACCGTAAGGGTGGTATTGAGCAGCAGCACCCCCCGAGCGGCCCATGGACTGAGGTCACCCGATTTGGGATAGGGTATACCCAAATCGTTTTGAAGCTCTTTGAAAATATTCACCAGCGATGGGGGATGTCGAACGCCTTTGGTGACAGAAAAACACAACCGAGAGGCCTGGTCTTTTCCATGATAGGGGTCCTGACCGATGATGACAACCTTGACTTCAGAGAAAGGAGTGTGATTGAAGGCCGAGAAAATCAATGAGCCGGGAGGGAATACCTGCGATTTGGATTTTTCAGACACGAGAAACTCCCTGAGGTCTTTGAAATAGGCGGATTCGAATTCTTTCTTCAAAGCTTTAGCCCAGCCGGTTTCTATTTGCGGAATTCGTGTGCTCATGCCACAGGGTTTGAATCGATGGATTGCAAGATGCGTATAATTTTTTTTATTTATGGATTTTCTTTCTTTTTTGCCCAAGCATATGAAACGTTAAATGCAAAAGGACATAAAAAACCAGAACCCAAAGCTATCCTGTTTTTTTGACCGGATCTGACAGGAGCCGTAAATTTGAGGCATCTGCCACAAAATTTAAAAAAGAATGAGATGCTGTTGTATATGTTCTGGAAAATATTAATTTTGTATTCCGTTTATAGAGACCTAAAATCAAACTGATCCAAGCCCCTAAAACTTAAAAAATGAGAAAAATCGTCACCCTTTCCGTTGTTGTTATTTTTGCAGTATCGTTTCTGTCTTCTTGCAGGGCTCCGCATAAATGCGAGGCATACAGCAAGGTGTCAGTAAAAACAGTCAACGGGAATTCCTAGAACAAAGGGGGATCTTCTTTCTCTTTAGCTTCTGCGCCTAAAATTATCCAGGATTTTATATCTTTTTATTTCCGCCTGCACGTATGTGTGGGTGAAAATAAATAATACGCCGGGATTGAATCCGGCAGAACCATGAATTTCCTGAACCTGTTTTTAAAAAACACTCCCTTGACCAGACCTGATTGGAAAGTGCTAAGCCATGAGAATCAACTGGAGGAAATTCTGCAACTCTCCTTCGAAAAATCAGGTCATCTGGCTGTGGCCGTTTTCAAACACAGTACCCGCTGTTACATCAGCCGCAGCGCGCTGAGAGGCGTTGAGCAGGACTGGAGTTTTCAGGCTTCCGAAGTTCCTTTCTTTTTGCTGGACCTGCTTCAATATCCCAATTTGTCAAAATCTCTGGCCAGCCAATACAATGTTATCCATCAAAGTCCGCAATTGCTTCTTATCCGAAATGGAAAGTGCGTTTACGGCAAAACCCATAGCGAGATCAATTCCGAAGAAGCCGGTGTCTTTCTCAAAAGCCTGAAAACGGTTTAGAACCCTTTCTAATTTTCGTTTCTTCCTATCTCCTCATTTTACTGTCAATAACGATGAAACCAGTCCTGTTCGGGTTCGCTGGCTCCGTCATTCGGGCTGGGGAAGTAGAATTGATTTCTTTTAAAACATAAGATATTGATTATCAATAATTTTAATAAGGTCTGAGCCATTGTTGTGTTGTATCGGGCCGAAACAATATTATTTCGCACCGTTATTACATTGAATCGGGCCGAAACAATAGTATTTCGCGCCATTATCACATTGAATCGCGTCGAAACAATGATTTATCGGCTCGTTATTAGATTGAATTGGGCTGAAATGAGATGATATCGTGTCGTTCTTATATTGAATCGGGCAAAAAGTATGGGATATCGTCTCGTTCTTACATTGAATCGGGCAAAAATCAGGTGATTTCGTTATCCAATTGAAACCTGTCGAAATGATTTGTTTCTTGTCACAATAACAATGATTCGATGCATTCAATCAGAGGCATTGACTGTTACAGATAATTAAACCGGATGTCCTGTTTGATATCGGGATGGAGACTTTTTGCAACCGGACAGGTGATTGCATCATTTTCAAGAATCTGTTTTTGTTTTGCGCTGTATTTATTTGAAGGGAAACTGATTTCGACAATAATTTCGCTCACCCGTCTTGGATTTGCAGCCATAATTTTGGTTACGGAAGCTCGTGTACCTTCAACAGCAATCCCATCTCTTTCTCCAACAATGCCCATAATCGAAAGCATGCAGCAGGCCAGTGAGGTAGCCAAGAGGTCTGTTGGTGAAAAAGCTTCTCCTTTGCCGTGGTTATCCAAAGGGCCATCTGTCAGAATACGGTTTTGCGAAAGCAAGTGAACAGCTTCAGTTCGAATATGCCCCTGGTAAATAACTTCCGAAGTTTTCATAGTATCTGATTTGTTTGGTCTTTTGTTTGATGACTAACCAAAGCATTCCGGTTAGTCAAACCGGCCGGATTCGCCTTTCCTGATAAGAATCAAATATACCTAAAATTCAAATCTTTGAAATATCGATTCTGCAGTATAATCCTTATATTTGTTTGAGTAAAAGTACCAGAATGCGGCAGAGGTTCAATTTATTTTTTTCACTTTCTTTTCTAAGCGCTTCCTTATTTGCTCAGGTAGGCGGAAGGGATCAGCCTCCCGGAAGCCCGCCTGCGGATGCTTACACCCCTCCCATTGCAGGACGCTATTCGCAAGGAATGGGAGATGAGGTAAAGGTGCTCTACCGCAACGAAATGTCGGGTGGATTGCTGGCGCATACCTATTCCGGATTTGGTTTGAATTTCAGACGCGGAAAACATGTAACCGGTTTCAGAAAGCGGGTTACAGAAGCAGAGTTTACTTATATCCGCAATCCCAAAGAAGTAAAAACAGTCAACCCGACATTCGATAATTCCAAGGGTTTTTATTATGGAAAGCTCAATAGCTTTCTGGTCTTTCGTCTTGGAACCGGTTATCAGAACGTGATTTACAGCAAGCCCGAAAAAAGCGGTGTCGAAATCCGGTATGTGACCATGGTCGGAGCCTCACTGGGTATTGCCAAACCCGTTTACCTTGAAATTCTTCACCCCGATCCAAGCAACCCAAATACGTATTCGCTCACTACAGAACGGTACAATCCGGCCATTCATACCATTGACCAGATTTATGGGCGGGCGCCCTATTTCACCGGATTCGGAGAGTCACAAATTTACCCCGGTGGTTATATCAAGCTGGGATTGAATTTCGAATACGGTTCGTATGATGATGATGTGAAAGCAATCGAATGCGGTGTTGTAGCAGATGGGTATTATAAAGTTGTTCCCATCATGGCCAATACCTCCAACCGGCAGGTATTCGTTGCCTTCTACCTCAATATTCTTTATGGACGTAAATGGTTCTGACCCCTCCAATGCCCTGCTTATCCCAATGAACAAAGAAGAAATAATTGCTGAAGACCGGAGCCCTAGATTAAAAAAACCAGACTGGCTTCGTGTCAAACTTCCGACAGGGAAGGAGTATCTTCATGTGCGCAAACTGGTAGATACGCATAAACTGCACACCATTTGTGAAAGCGGAAATTGCCCCAATATGGGAGAATGCTGGGGCGCAGGTACGGCAACATTTATGATTCTCGGCAATATCTGTACCCGAAGCTGTGGATTTTGTGCCGTAGCCACCGGAAGACCTCTGGCCATTGATGAAAAAGAGCCCGAGCGTGTGGCCGAGTCGGTGAAACTCATGAATGTAAAACATTGTGTGATCACCTCTGTAGACCGCGATGAATTGAAAGATGGCGGTTCAATGATATGGGCCGAAACCGTTCGTGCAATCCGCCGTGCCAGCCCGCAAACAACAATGGAAACCCTGATCCCGGATTTTCGGGGTCAATGGGAGAATCTGCAACGGATCATTGATGTTCATCCCGAAATCGTCTCTCACAATCTAGAGACCGTTCGCCGTCTGACCCGCCAGGTGCGGATACAGGCCAAATACGAAAGGAGCCTTGAGGTGCTGAAACGGCTGAAGGCGGGCGGAATGAAAACAAAATCGGGAATCATGCTGGGTTTGGGCGAAACGCAGCAGGAAGTTCTTGAAACCATGGATGATCTGGTTGCCGTGGGGCTCGATGTCATGACCCTCGGACAGTATCTTCAGCCTACGCGAAAACATTTGCCAGTAAAAGAATTTATTCATCCCGATGTCTTCGCATTCTACAAAACAGAGGGGTTGCGCAAAGGTCTTCGGTATGTGGAAAGTGGCCCTCTGGTTCGTTCTTCGTATCATGCTGAAAAACACCTTTTTTGAGGCCGCCATTCGCCCAAAATAAATTTGAGGAATCAAAATTATTGTTTACATTTGCTTTCGTTCAATCCCCCCTTTTACAAATATCCCCAGACCTTATTTCATTTGGAATAAATGTGATGCTTGTTTCGTATTTATCAATTATTTAGTAGTTTTGGAAACTTCACTTTGCACGTATACCGAAGCCAGATAATTTTAAAGATTTGAATTTTCGGCATATATGATTCTAAGTCGCTTTGGCAGATAAAGAATCCTTAAACCGGCAAAGAATCAATATAAACTCTTACAGTTTTATTATATAACAAACAGACAATGAACAACGGAAAATTAATCCTTGCTTCGGCCGTGATTGCGGGAACTTTTTTGCTCAGCTTTCCAATCCTGAAAAACAATCTGGCTTCCAGGTATTTGCCATTGAAAGACGCTGATAAAGCGCCCGGAAAAGAAGAAAGCTATAAGGGGTCTGCCGAATGGTTCTTCAATATGCGCAAAGATGAAAACGGGAAATACAATCCCGAACGCATGCGTCAGGTGGCCGAACTTGTAGCCCTTCAAAATAAACGTAGAGCCACTTCGGCCTGGCCGCTGACTTTTACATTTCTTGGTCCCGATAACGTTGGCGGTCGTACCCGTGCCATTTGCATTGACAAAAACGATCATACCCATATTTTTGCCGGTGGTGTTTCGGGCGGTTTGTTCGAATCGCATGATGCCGGAAGCACATGGACGCATAACCCCGCTTCAGATCAGTACGATGTGCTGACCATCACCACAATTGCACAAGCTGCAAATGGCGACTGGTATTTTGGTACCGGTGAAGGAATATATTACTCGTATTACGGTGATGGTACCGGCGGATACATTGGCGGTGGCGTATGGAAATCAACCGACAATGGCGCAACTTTCAGTCACCTGGCCTCTACTGGTCTGGGCACAACAAACGCATCCAATCCCTCCACTCAATTTGCATCTGTGGGCAAGATAGCTACAGATCCTACAGATCCTACCCGCATTTATGTAAGCACAGGAAGAGGACTCATGATTTCTTCGGATGCCGGAAACACATTTGGTTTGGCGGGCCCCGGACTTTCCGGTCAAGGTTTTGATGTGGATGTGGCTTCGGATCATACTGTGTATGCCGTTATCGGACAAAAATTATACAGATCGGGCGGCGCAAATGCAGGGAATATCGGTTCTTTCGTTGCTGCTAATGCGGCTTCCGGATATCCACAATCAGGCATGGGCAGAACCGAGTGTGCAATTTCTCCACAGGATCCGAATTATGTCTATGTCGTTCTCGGATCGCCTTCTGAAGCGCTTCTTGGGGCTTATATGTCAACCGATGGCGGAACCAGCTATCACCAGATTGCCGGAGCCGGGAACCTGATTATGGATCCTTTCAGCGAAGGCGGAGGTGGTGTAAGCGGTCAGGCAAGTTATGACATGTGCATGGCTGTCGATGCTTTTAATAAAGGCCATATCGTTGTGGGCGGGGTGTCTTTGTGGCAGTGGAACATGAGCGATGCCAGCACTTTTGCAGGACAGTGGGGAAGAGCCGATGATATCAACGGAGGTTTCGGATCACCGAATTATGTCCATTCGGATAATCACATTATCGTTTACGACCAGACAGTGCCCAATAAACTTTTCGTGGGCTGCGATGGTGGTATTTTCAGAAGCCTTGACAATACCTTGTCATTTATTCCCTGCAATAAAAATTACGATGTCACTCAGTTTTACGATGTGGCTTCCGATTATTTTGCCCCAACCCGCAATGTCTTTTTGGGTGGTTGCCAGGATAACGGAACCCAGTTTGTCGATGGACTTGGCAATACAACCATGTCGGCAACTTCGGTTGGCGGAGGTGACGGAGGAACAGTTGCTTTTTCATTCCTGAATCCCAATGCGATATTCGGAACCGTTTACTATGGTACCTGCGCCCGTTCGGCAAACAGAGGAAATGGTGGAGGTGCTGAGTTTTACAATGCACGTATCACCTCCAAAGCCGGTCTCGGTAATTCCGGATTCGCCAGCTTTGTCACCCCTATTGCTTTGTGGGAAAGTGCAAACGATCAGTTAAGTGCAGATTCGGTGCTCTTCACGGCAACGGCTCAGGGCAATAACTTTGCTACCGGAAACGGAATCAAAACAGCATTTGCCGACACCCTGATTCCCGATTTCAACGGAACACCTCAGCCAAATGCATCTGTCATCCCGGGTTCGGTTGTCATCACTGTAGGATCCATGACTTTTACGGATAACGGAGCTGGAGTCTTTACCGGTACCGGACTTGCGGCCTCTCCTGCCAGCACGATCAATTACGCCACTAAAATCATTGCCCTTCATTTGGCTACAGCCCCTTCTTCTTCTACCGTTTTGAAAATAGCTTACCAGGTAACCTATAACTCAGGGGTCGTATTGAATACTGTGAGCCACACGAACAATATTCATTTTACAGCAGTTTGTCCGTCGACGCTCAGTTCTTTGGGGCCGAATGATTCGGTCTATGTAAAAGACATTGTGCAGGCAAGACTTGCTGTCGGATTTACAGCTGCAAACGGTCTGTTCGTTTGCCTGCGTCCTCTGGATTTTTCAACAATCCCGACCTGGGTAAAAATTGGTGGAGCAAATTCCATTCCTGATGCCTTTACAACAGGCTCACAAGGTGTGATGACCATGAAATGGTCCGACAATGGAAACACCTTGTTTGTCAGTAACGACAACAATGCGATTTTCCGGATTGATAATCTGGGTAGCATTGGCGATACGATTCATTCGGATGTCGATGTGAAAGGTGCCGGAGGCGATGTGCCCAATCCCAAAACCCCTGTCAGATGTACCTGTCTGGGTGTGATTCCAACCGCAGCAGGATCGAACATCATCACCCAGATAGATGTGGATCCCTCAAATCCGAACAACCTTCTGGTTGCCGTGAGCGGTTACAGCGCAGGTGCACACGTATATATTTGCACCAATGCACTTGCCGCGCCTTCAAACAAAACAAGTATGGCCAATTTTACCGCAATTCAGGGAGGCCTGATTCCAATGCCGGTTTACGCGTGTTCGTTTGATAAATACAAATCGGGGAATGCACTGATCGGAACAGAGTTTGGAATTTATTCGACCGACAATGTGCTGGCCGCCGGCGGAGCGGTGACATGGTCATCACAAAACAGTACTTTTGCACATGTACCTACTTTGAAAATTCACCAGAGTCGTCTTGACCCCTGGAACAGCTGCCAGAACTCAGGGGTGTTCTATATCGCCACACATGGCCGTGGTGTATGGAAATCGGAAGTTTCTTTCTCCGCTCCTACAGGCATCACAAATTTCACTTCGAATAAGAATCCGGCCTCTCCTGTGATCCGGGTCTTCCCGAATCCAATGACTACAACCGGACAGGTGTTCTTTAACCTCAATGAAGCGGGCACCGTGAAGATTCGTATTTACAGTTTGGCCGGACAGGAGATGAAGGAAATGAATATCCAGCATTTGATGGATGGCCCGAACACCATTGATTTTGACAGCAGCGATCTTTCTGCCGGTACTTATCTGATGAGCTTCGAGTCGGGCACTCAGAGAGGTGTGTCGAAATTTATCGTTATCAAGTAAGTGTCAGAAAGTTTTATCATTGCAAACGGATTGCTTCTTAACGGAAGCAGTCCGTTTTGTTTTTGCGGCCATCAGAATTCCGGACTGTCTAAAAGCCTGAATATACTTTCGCCGATACTATGTATCTTTACACACTCAGCGCATCCGACCCAGAATCAAATATTATTTTAATCAGCGTCATGAAAAAAACAAGAGTTGCAATAAGCGGTTTCGGCCGCATCGGCAGAGTAGCATTTCGGGTTATGCAGTTGCGCCCGGGTATTGAAGTTGTAGCCATCAACGACATTACCGATATTGAAACACTTGCTCATCTGCTTAAATACGACTCCATTCACGGACGCTATCCGGGAACAGTGAGTGTCGAAACGGATGGCTTAGTTGTGGATGGAAAAAAAATAAAGACTTTCGCTGAAAAAGATCCGGCAAACCTCCCTTGGAAAGCGTTCGACATTGATATTGTCATTGAGTCGACCGGATTTTTTCTGGATGGTGCCGGCGCAGGCAAACATCTGCAGGCCGGAGCAAAAAGAGTCATCATCTCTGCGCCTCCCAATGGAAACATCAAGACCATTGTCATCGGCATCAACGATTCCATGATGAAGAAAGAAGACCTGATCATTTCCAATGCATCCTGCACCACCAACTGTGCGGCACCGATGATCAAGGTACTGGATGACAACTGGGGGATAGAAGACGGATACATCACCACGGTGCACTCGTATACAGGCGATCAGCGTTTGCATGATTCACCGCACAAAGATCTTCGCAGAGCCCGGGCTGCCGCATTGAATATTGTCCCCACTTCCACCGGAGCGGCTAAAGCAATCACCAAAATCTTCCCTCATCTGGACGGAAAATTAGGTGGCTGCGGAATCCGTGTTCCTGTTCCCGATGGATCCCTGACAGACATTACCTGCGTGCTTGCAAAAATTCCGAAAGTGGAGGAGATCAACGCGGCATTCAAAAAGGCTGCAGAGGGTGCGCTTAAAGGCATTCTTCAGTATACCGAAGATCCGATTGTATCGGTCGATATTGTGGGCAACCCGGCTTCCTGTATTTACGATGCCGAGTTTACTTCGGTAGTTGGCAATCTGGTGAAAGTGATTGGCTGGTATGACAATGAATATGGATATTCCTGCCGGCTTGCGGATCTGGTTGAAAAAACAGCGAAAGATTATTTGTAGGATTTCAGCTCCAGATCGTTGCCGTCAAAAACGGCGTAGGTTGTGTAATTGACCCATTCTCCGAGATTGATGTAACGGCTGTTCTGGGCCAGTGAAATGTCCAGGGGCAGGTGGCGGTGACCAAAAATAAAGTAATCGAAGTGCTCTTTTTTCAGCATCTCCTTCGCATAAATAATCAGCCATTCTTTTTCTTCTCCGTGAAATTTTTCATCCTTGGCTCCATTTGAAATCCGGCTTTTCAGTGAGGAATACTGGCCGAAACGGACACCCAGATTGGGGTGGATGCGGGCAAAAAGCCATTCACAGAGTGAACTGGTGAAAATCTTTTTGAGCAATTTGTATCCCCGGTCTCCAGGCCCAAGTCCGTCACCATGTCCGAGAAGGAATTTTTTTCCCGAAAAGTCACGGACAATAACTTCGCGGTGAATAGTCACCCCGGTTTCTTTAGGCAGATAATCAAATACCCAAACATCATGATTGCCCGTGAAAAAATGAATTTTTATTCCGGCATCGCTGAGCTCAGCAATTTTACCCAGCAAACGAACAAAGCCTTTAGGGACAACCGATTTGTATTCAAACCAGAAGTCAAAGACATCGCCCATGAGAAAAATTTCTTCAGCATCGTGCCGGATCTCATCGAGCCAGCTTACGATCAGCTTTTCCCTGGCCAGACTACGTTCATAATCGGGTGCGCCCAGATGAAAGTCCGATGCAAAATAAATTTTCTTACCTGTTTTCAATCAGTTGGTGTAGTTTCTGATAAATTCAAAAGGGTTCATCAGATTTATATTTAATGTGAAACGGACAGTTTGCAGATAGCTGAACTTGCGTGTGGTATAAAGATAAGACTGAATATCGGGAGACATAATAATTGGGAAATAAATTTCAAAAATATTTTTTGCCAGCGAGAGATTCGCTCCTGCATTATACAGCAACTGGGCTCCCGGATTTTGTGGATTAAGGCCCGAAGCATCGCAGGTTCCAAAATCGGCATAAAGCCTGATTTGTCTGGATAAAAAAGGCAGACAAGATCTGATGTTTAATGCAGCAAGCCATTGGCTGGCCTGACCGGTTGGCGAATAAGCCTTAAAGCCTCCGTCTGTTTCCGTAAATTGCTGAGCGAGTATCCCGGTTGTTTCCGTCCTTCCGAAATAGGTCCTGTCATAGAGATAATCCTGAGAGCCGGTTTCTCCGCTCATGCGGAAAGCATAAACAAAATCAGGATGAGAACTAAGAAAAGACCCTCCGAAAAACCGAATGTCAATTGTTTTCTTTTTTTCCAGTGTGATTTCGTAATTCGCTGTCAGAGAAATTTTCTGCATTTTTTCTCCCGCCTGGTAGTCGACAAAGAAACTGTAAGGATTCAGTTTTCTTGAATCCACGAGCGAATAGGTGATGTTGTGGATCAGCGTGTTATCTGTTCCGACCGAACGCCCGGCGGGATATTGCGAATTGTCAATGACATTCACCTCATTGGCAATAAAGACGCTTCGCAGACGGATGTTTTGTCTGATGTGGCTCCTGGCCGGTTTTTTGCGGATGAGGAAATTGGCTTCGGGCACAAACCTGTTGTAATTCAAAATTTCGGGATTGGCTGTGTATGCATAACGCGTTCCGGTGACACCGATGCAGATTTCCTGAAAAACGCCAAGCCTCATGGGAATGTGATATTTGAGATTTGCGTATCCCGCAAGGCTTTTGGAGCCTTCGGCATAAAGAGGCATCAGAAGGTATTCGAATTTTTTCTGCGGAAGGATGCTGTTGTAGAACGCCGCGCCGAACATGAAATTGTTGTAATTATTCCAGCCCACAACAGGTGTCCAGAAAATCTGCGTCCTGTCAGGTCGTTCAAGACTGCCGAGAAACTGAAATTTGAGGGGCTCAATACGCTTAAACAAACCGTGTGTGCGCAGTATGTTGTTTTTTCGGTTCACTTCAGGCATATCCGAATTGTAATCGATCATGAAATAATCCACCCCGCCTTCCACCGGAGGAAAGCTGAGCAATTCCGTTCCCCAAAATCCATCATACCACACAATTCCCCTGAGTTTGTTGTTTTTTACGCCGCACAGCGATACAGGTCCTTTAATCTCTCCCGTATTTTTAACCACCACGTGATATCCGTCTGTCACCTCTGCAGAGCGGAGAATCTGGTAATCGAGTTTTTTCGTGGTTTGAAGCATGTCATCAAAGAGCCAGCTCAGGTCTTTTCCGGAAACCGCTTCGAGAATATTCCGAAGATCCTGTGGTTGGGGATGTTTGTATTTCCAGGTTTCAAAATAGGTCTGCATGGCTTCATCCATTTTGGCCGTCCCGATAAAGGCCATCAGATAATCAAAGGTGAGAGCCGTTTTGGCATAAACGATTGCAGCGTAATTGAACGTTGTAAAGTCCTGAGCAGGCAGCTGAATGGGCTGATCGGCTTGTTTCCGCGCATTGTGCAGGTATTCCAGATAATAATCGTTTTTGTGCGGATACCTTTCAAGATCCAGAAGTTTGCCCAGTTTGCTTGTTGCAAATGCCCCAAAGAGTTTGGCATCCGGGTATTTTGTTTCGATGTACCGGTTTTCATTGAAGGTATTGATTCCTTCATCCATCCAGGCGTTGTTGCGTTCGTTCGAACCCAGAATGCCATAAAACCAGTTGTGCCCGACTTCATGCATGATCACGGTTTCAAGAAGAAAAGCGGATCTGGAAGTGCCTATGACGGCAATGTTCGGGTATTCCATTCCGGCTCCGGCACTCAGACCACCGTCTACCACGGTGACCTGTCTGTAAGGGTAATCGCCGTTCCACAAGGAATAGAAATACACGGCATCGTGTACGTAAGACACGGCCCTGATCCAATATTCGGCTTCGGCATCGGTAAAAAGTGCCCATATGGTCACCTTTCTTTTTTCATGCGGGGTTTCCACTTCGCCTTTCATGATGTGATAACGCTTGTCGCAAAACCAGGCGAAGTCATGCACTTTTGACTGATGGAAATGCAGCGTTTTTGTTTTCTGATCTGAAGCAGGAAAAGCCATTTGTTGCTTTCCGGATATTTTAAATTCTTTCAGCCAGTTTTCTGTTTCTTCCACTTTGGCCTGTATAAATTTATTTTCTTCCTCGCCATCAACAAGATCGCCGGTGGCACCGACAACATAATTCGCCGGCAGGGTGATGTAGACATCAAATGCACCATATTCGGAATAAAACTCGCCTTGGTTGAGAAAAGGCATTTGGTTCCATCCGTTGCGGTCGTATACTGCCGGTTTTGGATACCACTGTGTGATTTGATATTGCTGACCGAGATGACCCATCCGGGAGAACTTACCAAGGGGAATCTTTATATGAAAGGGGGTGGTAATGGTGATGTGTTCGCCCGGTTTCAACGGCGTTTTGAGCCAGATCCGGCAAATGTCAATGGTGTCGCCTGCAAATTCCCATTTGGCAGTTTCTCCGTTTACCCGAAAATCAAGCTGGTCTATGTAACCGCGGTCTTCGTCCGGGGCAAAATGGAATTCCAGATCCCCGTTTGTTTTGTCAGCGTTGTCGAGGAGTTGTTTTCCGAGCTGCGTGGAATTGTTCCTGTAAGCATTGGCCCAGAGATGAAAATAAAGATACGGCAGGTTGTCCGGAGAATTGTTGGTATACTCAATGGTTTCATCAGCGAAAAGCTCATGTTTCGTGTCATCAAGCAGCACATGGATCTGGTAATTCACATCCTGCTGGAAATAAGCCTGTGTTGATGCTCGAGAAGAAGAACAAGCGATAAGCAGCCAAACGAATGCAGTAAATATTTTTTTCATAGAGCTCCCCTTATCTCTGATGAACTTTCGTCCATGTCTGCCCTTTCAGACATTTGCAATTTCTATTGAAACAAAAAATCATTTGAGCAATTCGGCAACTTTGGCTGCAAGCTGCTCGCCCCGCAGGTTTTTGGCAACAATCCTTCCTTCTTTGTCCAAAAGAACAGTCATGGGTATGCCTTTGATGTCGTAAAGCGGAACGACAGAACTCTGCCAGTAACCCAGATCGCTCACATGGGTCCAGGAGAGTTTGTCATCGGCTATGGCTTTGGTCCAGGCTTTCTTGTCTTTATCAAGCGATACGCTGAAGACCTCAAAGCCTTTGCTGTGGTACTCTTCGTAAATCTTTTTTACATTCGGATTCTCTTTCCGGCAAGGTCCGCACCAGGATGCCCAGAAATCCACCAGTACGATTTTTCCCCGCAGTGAGGACAAAGCGATTTCCTTGCCTTCGGGGCTGCTCAGCTTGATTTCGGGAGCCAAAGAACCAACGTTCAGGCGTTTCATTTTATCCACATAATCGTAAAAAGCCTTGAGGTTTTTCTGATCTGGAAACTTCTTTTTCATCGATTCGCTTACCTTCTCGAAATAAGGAAAACTGGCTTCCTTGTCGCTCATGAGCTGAAGGGCAGCCAGATTTGCAAAGGATGTCGGGTTTTTATCAATAAATGAGGCTGCATAGTTGTCTGCATCTTTAAGAAGAACCATGGTTTCGGCAGAGAGTTTGTTGAATCCGGGTTCAAGCACTTTTGAAAGTGAATCGGCTTTTCTGGGATCCTTGTTCTGGTTGACATAAAACTGGAATACGCCCTGGATAGAATCCTGCTTTTGTTTGAGGATATTCAGTTTTTTTCGGTTATCCATGGCAAACGTATTGAAGTCGATGTACAGTTTTGTATCGGCCGATCCTTCGGTCTTGTAGGTATAACCCAGATTTTTGGCATCGCCCGTGATGACCACCTTTTCTGAGGGATCCAGAATAAGTGTCGCAAAATTGTCGGGATTCAGCGTCAGGTTATAAAAACCTTTGGCCGGCACTTTGGTTTGAAAACCGAATTCACCCTTGTCATTCAATTTGCAGGAATCGAGATTGATACCCTTGCCTGAGTTTACATCCTGCAGGAAAATCATCTCCCCGGAAGAATTGCTGAGCTGGCCGGTAATGGGTGCATTGCCATGCTGGTTGGGCTGCCCCTGACAGGAGAACAGCAAGGAGGCGGAGATCAGGAATACAAGCATTTGTTTCATTTGTTTTATTGTTTCGGGTACAGTATGGATTTTTATTGTCTTTGATATACGGAACAGGAATGAAATCTTATTTTTCCAATTCTTTTTTCATGAGTTCATTGGCGATCTTCGGATCGGCTTTTCCTTTACTGAGTTTCATCACTTCTCCCATGAAAAGTCCGATTAGTCCTGTTTTTCCGCTTTTATATTCAGCTACCTTTTCCGGAAATTTTGCAAGGGCCTGGCAAACAAGTTCCTGCAATGCATCCGTGCCGCTTTCCTGAATCAGGTTCATTTCTTCGGCAATCTGCAAAGGCGTTTTGTCCGTCGAAGCAAGCAATGCCGGGAAAATGGTTTGGGTGGCCACCGTGCTGCTCACCGTGCCGTTGTCAACCAGTTCAATCAGCGCGGCCATTGTGTGCGTGCTGATAGGGAATTGCCCGATGGCGATGGCATTTTCATTGAGGTGGTTTTTTACCGCGCCCATCATCCAGTTTGCAGCAGCTTTGTAATTTTTTGTTTTTGATACAAGATCCTCAAAATAAAGGGCAATGCTTTTTGTTTCGGTCAGGAATGCGGCGTCGTAATCGGAGAGACTCAGCTCCTTTTTGTATTTTCTGAACAGCTCGTCGGGAAGAGGAGGAAGGGAGACCCTTACTTTTTCGATGTAATCCTGGGTGACAATGACCGGCTGGAGATCGGGTTCCGGGAAATATCGATAATCATTGGCCATTTCTTTGCTTCGCAACGAAAACGTTATTCCTTTTACGGCATCAAAACTGCGGGTGTCCTGATCAACGATTCCGCCGGCTTCAATGAGATCGATCTGGCGGATAATTTCATGATCAATGGCCAGTTTTACATTGCGGATGGAGTTCATGTTCTTCACTTCAACCCGGCGTCCGAAAGTGGCCGACCCTTTAAGCATAACCGATACGTTGGCATCGCAACGCATGGATCCCTCTTCCATATTTCCGTCGCAAATGTCGAGATGCCTGACCAGCTTTCTGATTTCGGTTACATAGCTGTACGCTTCTTCTGCATTTTTTATTTCCGGTTCACTCACGACCTCAAGAAGGGGTACGCCGGCCCGGTTAAGATCGATAAGGGAATCAAAAGGGTCCTGGTCATGAATGCTTTTTCCGGCATCTTCTTCCATGTGAATCCGGGTGATATTGACCCGTTTTTCCGAGCCGTTTTTATCCTTGATCGTCACCTGCCCGCCGGTGCAAATCGGTGTTTTATCCTGTGTAATCTGATAGCCTTTGGGAAGGTCAGCATAAAAATAATTTTTGCGGGCGTAGATATTCTCTTTGGTGATGTCGCAGTTCAGGGCAAGACCAAGACGCACCGCAAATTCGATGACCCGTTTATTGGCTTTGGGCAAAGTGCCTGGATGGCCTAGTGTTACCGGACTGACATGTGTATTGGGCAAGGCTCCGTATTCAGCCGAATCGGAAGAATAAGCTTTGCTGTGCGTCAGAAGCTGAATGTGTACTTCCAACCCGATTACCGCTTCATATTTGTCGTAAATAGTCAAAATTTGAAAGATATGATTTGTGTGACCTTAAAGATACTTAAAATGGAGGAAGCCTTGCGGGAAGCCGGCCTTCCGGAATCATAATTAGTGTTAATTCTGTTTTTAGAAATTGGGTTTGAGCATGTACTTCGAATAGAATTCGTTGATGACATGAACAGCCTCATCTGCTGTATCCACCACATGGAAGAGATTCAGGTCATCCGCATTGATATTTTTTTCAAGCAGCATGGTGCCCTTGATCCATTCGAGCAAGCCTTTCCAGTAATCCTTGCCGACAAGTACAATCGGAAAATGGGCAATTTTGTTTGTCTGGACAAGGGTTATCGCTTCAAAAAGTTCATCGAGTGTTCCAAAGCCGCCGGGTAATGCAATGAATCCCTGAGAATATTTCAGGAAAATAGTTTTCCGGACAAAGAAATAGTCAAACGATATCATTTTGTCGTGATCGATAAAGGGATTTGAATATTGTTCAAAAGGAAGCTTGATATTCAATCCCACCGACTTTCCACCGCCTGCTTTAGCGCCTTTGTTGGCACCTTCCATGATACCGGGTCCGCCTCCGGTGATGACTCCATATCCCTCGCGGGTAAGTTTAAAAGCGATTTCTTCCGCAAGTTTATAATAGGGTGTGCCTGGTTTTGTTCGTGCAGATCCAAACACGGAAACGCAAGGTCCGATCCGGCCCATCTTTTCAAATCCTTCAACAAATTCAGCAATGATTTTGAATATCTGCCAGGAATCTGTTGCTTTTATATCGTTCCAATCCTTATCGGCAAAAGCCTTACGGATCATTTCTTCATCTTTGGTAGTCATAACATTGATTTTAGGTGCCTATGCGCTTGCTTGTTTGATAAGGAAAATGAACTTTGGGACGGGTCGGTTTCAATCAGACACCGCCAATCTTTCAATGCAAGAGTTCTTCTTTCAGATATTTTGCCGTAAAACTCACTTTATTCTTGATGATTTCCTCGGGCGTTCCTGTACAAAGCACCTCACCACCGCCTTTTCCACCTTCCGGGCCGATGTCAATGATGTGATCGGCCACTTTGATGATGTCGAGATTGTGTTCGATCACGATGNNCTTTGATGATGTCCATGTTGTGTTCGATGACCAGCACCGTATTGCCGTTATCCACAAGCCTGTTCAGCACTTCCAGAAGAATGCGGATGTCTTCGAAATGCAGTCCTGTGGTCGGTTCATCCAGAATGTAAA
>PLXK01000059.1 GCA_003151415.1 Bacteroidota bacterium | reverse complement strand
ACAAGGTTGATTGCCATATGGACTGAATTATGTACCTGATGATCAAGTAAGACCGCGTCTTCATCACCGACAATCACTGGAATAGTTGCAAAATGGCCTAAAGTTGTAGTAGGAGCAACAATCGTGTGTGCATCGAAAATTTGTTCAAACATACCCTCAAGCTTCTCGTAATACGTTGATGACAAGTATGTTCTGGAGGTTGAGAAGAATGTACCGTAGTTGTCGATAGCCTCTTTAGATGCCCTTCTCAACTCAGGGTTAAATTCTAGTCCGAGATAACTACATGAGCCAAAGTTGATTACAGCGTTTTCATCGCCAGAGCCATTTAAATGAATTGTGTTGCCAACCAGTTTAGTGTCTTTTGTTGATAGATGCAGTATCTTTTTTTGCACACCCCTGGTAATTATTTCATCAACAACTGCGAGCGCTTTATTTGTTTGAGTCGTTTTCATTTTCTTAATTATATACCACCACTTTTGACGGTTGTTTTTTCTCGGTTTAATAGTAAATTTATTCTCTTTTTAAAATCAAGTTCTTTTAGCCGATAAATGAAAGGGTAATTAAGGCTTCGGACATTGCAAAGGTAGCGGGCTATTTATCCTGAAACAATAGATAAAGCACGTAAATATGTCGACGAATACTCAGTGGTTATCGCCTAAGTATAAATACGTATTTTGGGTATAGAATGCCAAAGCGAGCAAGGAGTGACTAGTTTTGTGTAGTAGATTGTATATTTGATTACCACTCTGTTTCATATTAAAAAGTATGGCTTCGAAAGCATTAGATACACCACTGGCTCATCTGGAAATTGTTGATGGAATTTTGATCGTTAGGTATAAGCACGGAATTTCAGTGAATTACGAAGTTGCCAAACAATTGATTCAGATGAGGCTCAGTTTCTGTGAGAATATATCCTATCCTGTATTAATAATCGACGAGGGTGTTTTGAGCATGGATAAGAAAGCAAGAGACTTGTTTTCTTCCAAAGAAGGAACGGTCAATATCATTGCAAGCGCCCTGGTGCTGAACACGGTTTACAGCAAAGTGATCGGTAATTTTTTTTTGAAAGTTACCCGGCCCCATATTCCGGTAAAAATATTCAACGACATCACTTTGGCGCTTGAATGGCTGGAGCAATTCAAAGGCAGAACCAATCCGGTGCTTTCAAAAAGCTGAGGAATTTCGGATTTTGCCTGAATCTGCGGGATAAATGGATTCAATCCTTGTTTTAATTCCTTGTCTGATGAGCTGCAATCTGAGCCACATATACAAACGAAAAGACAGGTTTTTCTTTGTTTCATTTGTTTTTCAAACTATTTTGCATGACTATCAAAACTGAAGACACACCGTATATCCGCTTTGAATTGAAAGATGGAATCCTTTTTGCACACTACAAACCCGGCGTTATCATCACCTTAGAACTGGCCAGAAAATTGCTGGCCAAGAGGCTGGAATTTACCGAAAACAAACCTTATCCGATGCTGATTTCAGATCTGGGAATCGTTTCCGTGGAAAAAGAAGCCTGGACCCTGCTCAGCTCGGATGAAGGAACTAATAAAATTACAGCAGGCGCCATGCTGCTCAATACGACCTACAGCAGGATTCTCGGTAATTTTTTTTTCAAACTTTCGGCCCCGAAAATTCCGGCAAAAATATTCAGTGATAAACAAAGGGCATTGGAATGGCTTGAACAATACAAAAAGGAAAGTGCAGATACGAACGGGTGATGAAAATTACATTCTGAACAACAAATCAAGCAATAAACCCATTGATCTCCTGGAAGCCACTGAAGCCCGGAAAAGGCAGCGGAATTCTTTCGGTTAGGTTCAGAAAGAACAACATTCTGATATTCCAGACAAAAAACACCCGGACAAATTTTTGCAGACTTGGACAACACACGGAAAATGAAAAAGGAGGAGATACCGAAGGCGGAGTTGTATTTTGAGAAAACCCTGGACCCCAGAATTGACAAGATAACCGACCTGGTTGTCAATTATTCGATGGGTAATTTCGAATCCAAACTGGAACCCTCGGGTAAATTCGATGAGATTGATGCCTTTATCACCATCATCAATATGGTCGGTGAGGAACTCAAGTCCTCCACCATTTCCAGGAATCATTTCAACAACATCGTTGATTCTGTTTCGGACATGCTCTTTGTGCTGAACAACGAGGGCGTTGTTTTAAGCGTGAACAAAGCCGTCAATGACAAACTGGGTTATTCCGAATTCCAACTCAAAGAACGTTCGCTCGACTGCCTGCTCGACAGCGAGGCCCCGACCTTCGATCTTCTGCTGAAAAAACTGCAGGGGGAAGAGCCGATCGTCGATCTGGAAACCTATATCTATTCACACGATGGCAAAGCCCTTCCGGTGATCTGTTCCTGCAGTTATCTTTTCAACCAGCATCATGAAAGCATCGGATATCTGGTTATTGCCAGAGACATTTCCAAAATCAGGAAATACGAAAAATCCCTTCGCGAATCGGAAGAAAAATACAAACGGATTTTTGATGAGTCCAGCGACACTATTTTTGTTGCCGACAACGCAGGCAATTTTCTTGACCTGAACCGCGCAGGCCTTGCCCTTCTGAAACATCCCGACCCCAAATTTGACAAACTCAATCTGTTTTTGCTGTTTTCCGACGAAATTACAAGGGATCAGGTCAGGCAGGAAATACAGGACAACGGAATTGTGGTGGACTTCAAAATCAGACTCAAGGATTTTCAGGGAAATGTCATTTCATGCCTGATTTCGGCAAGCCGCATCACCAGTGAGACCGGCGAAGCAAACGGTTTTCAGGGCGTCATCAAGGATGTCTCGCAACAAAAGGCGCTTGAAAACCTGGTCATCCGTACCATCATTGATACCCAGGAAAAAGAAAGAAAGCGATTCGCCATGGATCTGCACGACAGCCTGGGTCAGCAACTTTCGGCAATCAAATTTTACCTGGCCACCCTCAAAAGCATTTACGGTTTTGATGATTCCAAAGCCGCCGATATCTTAACCAAATCCAATGATGCACTCGACCGGGTACTTTCCGAACTGCGCAACATCTGTTTCAACCTCATGCCCGGAACCCTGCAAAGCTTTGGCCTGAAACATGCCCTGTACGAACTTTGCAAAAAAATCGAATTCGACAGTTTGCTTGAATTCGATATCCAGATCGATCCAACCATCACCGACCTGGAAAAACCCATGGAAATTGCCATTTTCAGAATCGTGCAGGAATTCATCAACAATTCCATCCGGCATGGACACGCCAAGAAAGTGACCTTGCGGATGAAATTCGAATTCAGTGAAGAGGGGGCCAGAAAGTTATTTACAACCATTGAAGATGACGGGGATGGATTTGCCATGAACAACATTGCCAAATACGAGGGCATGGGACTTCGAAACGTCAAATCCAGGGTGGAGTCCTATAACGGAGAAATAAAAATCACAAGTGCCCCCGATAAAGGCACGCGGTATGAAGTGAGCATACCGTTTCCCGAAAACTAAACCGATTTCAAATTACTTACATACCTAAACCGATTCTAAATGCTCGCCATGGAAAAGAAAATTAAAATTTTGATTGTTGATGATCACAAGATGATCAGGGATGGAATCCGTTCCATGCTGGAATCGCAGGAAAAAAAGTACAAATTCATGGTCGATGAGGCCGAAAATGGCGAGGAAGGCGTTGAGAAAACAAAACGCGCTCAGTACGACATTGTCATCATGGATTACCAGCTGCCTATCCTGAACGGTGTTGAAGCAACCAAAGCGGCATTGCTGCACAACCCCGATCTCAAAATTCTGGCCTTATCGAATTACGATGAATACATGTACATCGACAACATGATGAAGACCGGAGCCAAGGGGTTTGTGCTGAAGAACATCGGACCCGAGGAGTTTATCAATGCCATTGAAACCGTACTGAGCGGAAAGAATTACTATTCGAATGATGTCGCCGTGAAACTCATCAGCTTTGATCACAACAATGTTCAGGTGGCCCGTCTGGTGAGGCAAAAAAGAGATAAGGCAGATATGCTTTCCAAACGCGAACTGGAAATACTCAAATTCATTGCTTCCGAATTCACCAACGAGGAAATTGCAAACCGTTTGTTTATCAGCAAGCGCACCGTGGATACCCACCGGCAAAACCTGATGAAAAAACTAAACGTAAAAAATACGGCCGGTCTGGTGAAGTATGCTTATGAATTGAAGATTCTGGAAGAGAAATAGACTATCCTCTTTTCAGCAGACGAAGAGCCCTTTCAATATCTTCGGGACTGTCGATGCAATGGCTGTCGAAAGAAGTGATGGCAAGTTTGATTTTGAAACCGTTTTCGAGCCAGCGCAGCTGTTCGAGCGATTCGGCTTTTTCAAGAAGAGAAGGCTGCAGCCGGGTAATCTTTTCAAGGATATCTGCCCGGTAAGCGTACAAGCCGACATGTCTGAAATAAGTGTGGTGTTCGTGCCAGCTTTCCTCGGGATGGCCTTTCAAAAAAGGAATCGGCATCCGGCTGAAATACAAAGCCTCCATGTCGGTATTGACAACGACTTTTACTTCCCCCTTATCAAAAAGGAGCTGACTGTCTGTCACCGGAATCATCAGGGTGGCCAGTTCGACGCTGCCATCAGAAAGAATCCCGGCAAGCAGGTCGATTTGTGAGGGATCAATAAACGGTTCATCACCCTGTATATTGATAACGTATTTGTAATTCATCCCCGCCTTGACCAACGCTTCCTGACAGCGGTCTGTCCCGCTGGGGTGATTGGCGGCCGTCATAATGACCTCTCCTCCGAAATCCTTTACATGGTCGTAAATACGCTGATCGTCGGTGGCCACGACAACTTTGGTCAGGCTCTTTGAAGCTACAGACTGCTCGTATACCCTTCTGATCATGCTTTTTCCGAGAATATCGGCAAGGGGTTTTCCGGGAAAGCGTGTGGAGGCGTATCTGGCCGGTATGACACCAAGAATGGTCTGGGAGGAAGAATCGTTGTTCGTTGCAGGCATTTTCAATCCAATATTAAAAACCCGGCTCAGGGTTTTTTCGTGACAATCTGGTCTCCTTCGCGGGTAAAGAAATCGGTAGGCATTTCATTTCTTGCCCGCAGGTATCGGGTGTATTTGGCCGAAAAAGCGCTTCGTTCCTCAATAGCGGTTTCAAACGAATTCTGAAATCCCATGATCAGTTCGCAGCACTCCCTTACAGCGTAGCGGCCCGAGTGTGCGGCAGTGACGTAATCTGCCAGTTTATGATCGGCAATGTATTTCTGAAACAGCGATGGTCCGGGCCGGTTGACAAGAATCCGAATGCCGCATTTCCTGGCCATGGACACATCCAGAATATCATCAAACACAAAAGCAATCTCTTCGGCTTTGAGCGCTCTTGTCTTGCAGAGATGCTCCAAAGCGTCTGTCTTGTTGGCTATCTTGTAATAGGCCGATTGAAAATGCTCGCGCGTGGCCAGGTGAAAGGAGGCTTTGTTGTGTTCGCCCGAAATGATTGCCGTGTAAGGCACCTGACCATGCTGCAGCCAGTATGAAAATCGGAGCATATTGATGCCCATGCTGTCCACCTCATTGAAATTGCTGGAGCCCTGCTCGTCTTTTTCAGCCGTGTTGAAAACGCCATCCCAGTCGAAGACAAAGGCCTTGATGCCAAGCAGTTTGTCGCCGAACTCGGTTGGCGTACTCAGAAAAATTCCGCCATGCGATGAAAATAGTTTGGCCGTGTTTTCCAGGGGATGCGATTTGGGTCTTGTTAAAAATACAGGTTATGCAGGCTGCCGGATCAGTCGTTTTTCAAATCCTGAATATCGAGCATCCCAACCGGTTTGCCGCCGTTGGTAACCAGCAAGGTATCCACGTTGGTTTTTTTGAACAGACTGGCCGCATCATTCAGCAATACATTGGCATCAATGGAGATGGCAGGGTTATATTCAAAAGAATCCATTTTCTTGCTCAGGATGTCTCTTCCGTCTTTACCAAGTAATCTTCTCAGATCGCCATCGGTAAACACACCTTTCACACTTCCGTCGGTATTGGTGATGGTGATTGCCCCAAAACCAAATTCTGTCATTTTCACAATGGCATCGGCCAGTTTGGTAGAACCGGAAACAAGCGGATTGATACCGTTGACCGCGTCTTTCACTTTTACAGTCATCAGGCGTGTATCGCGGATGAACTGCTCGGTGCCCATGGTGGTAAAGTTATTTTCGGTGAGCGACTTCAATATTTTAAGCGGAACGGTGATTGTATGAACACCGATATTAATGGCGTTTCTCACATGTTCATTGTTTCTGACCGAGGAAAACATGATTTTGGTATCGTAGCCGTAATATTCGACAGCCTCAACACATTGTTCAACAAGAGCCAGTGCGTCGTGGCCCTGATCCTGCAGCCGTCCTACCAGCGGGCACACATACGTTGCTCCTGCCTGCATGGCCATATAGGCTTGCTGAAGGGTGTAAACCAGGTGTACATTGACGAGCAATCCCTCGTTGCGGAGCATTTTGCAGGCGCGCACACCTTCCAGGGAAACGGGAATCTTGAATACGGTTCTTGATTTGTCCAGGCCCAGATTCAACTGACGCTGCGCTTCCTTGAGGATTTCCTCGGCAGTATCGCCAAGAGCCTCAATCTGAAGCACGGGAACCATTTTGCTTAATCTGACAATTGTGCCGTCAATATCGGTAATGCCTTCGCGTTGCATAAACGTAGGTGTAGTCGTCAGACCATCCAAAAAACCCAATTTAAATCCTTCTTCGATTTCTTTGAGGTTAGCAGAATCCAGGTATAGTTCCATATCGGGTTTTAGGTTTGTTTTTTTGCTGATTTCTTTTTTGACCTTTCTCAGGAATTCCTGCGAATTGAAAACGGGAAGATTTGATCTCTCGCTGCTTACCTGCTTTCCGGCGGTTGCAAAGGTAGGAAAATAATACATTTGGAACCGGGTGGAAAAACCCCTTGACATATATACAGGGATGACTGGCTTTACAGAGGCGATAAAGAACAAAGAGCCCCTGAGGTTTTCCCAGAAGCTCTTTATCGAGTATTGTCAATAATCAAAGGGTTTAATTCAAGCGCTGGGGAGTAATCAGTTCAAAACGCGGAATCTGCACTTTGAATTGCAGGCCGTCACTCTGACGCTGCATGGTATAGGTGCCCAGCATGGATCCCATGTCGCTTTGCAGATTGCATGCCGACTGGTATTCATAGATATCTCCGGGAAGAAGAATGGGCTGCTGTCCAACCACGCCTTCGCCCTCCACCTCGCTTTTACCTCCGTTGGAGTCGAAAATGTACCAGTGACGGCGCATCAGCTGAACGGTGGTATCGCTTCTGTTTTCGATATAAATGCGGTAGGTAAACAGAAAATCGCCCGATTCAGGATTGGACTGATCCTCCATAAACTGTGTCTCGACGGATATCTGTATTCCTTGTGTGACCTGTGTGACCATGTCTGCAATATTTGTAATTGTTTTTGAATAATACAAGTTCCGTGCCGGGTTATTTGGAAAAAACGCAAAAATGTTGATAAATAGGGAGAATATGCGTTCGTTCATTCATCAGGAAAGCCCGAAACTGCTGAAAAGCCCTGTGAAACGGCATGAGCCAAAGGGTGCTTCACGCTCAACGAATACATGGCCTGCGCTTGGCTGCGCTATCCAGCCGAGAGAGCCAAAGTCAAAGAAGCCGAAACAACTGGCAATGTGTCAGTTCGTCTAGGTATGGGGGCCCTGCATATCGCTTTTGTGGCATGAATTTTCAGCATGAAATGCTGTTAAAATTGTCTGTTGTTTCGTTTTCGGGGAAAAGAGCCTGCAATCTTAATTTTGCCCTTCCAGTCGTTCAATGATATTGCTTCCGTCATTATACCCGCACAAAAAGATCCTTACCTTTTTATCGGGAAAAAGTTCCTGCAAGTCATTTCTCAATTTGATAAAAGGAGCCAGGGCTTTTGCATTGCCTTTTGCACTGTTATCGGCAAGGGTGATGGTGAGGATATATCCGATACTGTCTTTCTTTAAGGCCGCAGATTCATGGTTTGATTCCCTGAAAAAGCCGTCTTTGATCAATCCTGCCGCTACACTGTCGGCCTCTGCAGGGCTAATGTTTCCGGTTTTGCAGAACAGAAAATGCGTGGTTTTACCGGTCAAGTACGGAATCAGCGCATCGGCTGCCGAGAAATCATCCAGCACAAATTGGGGCGCATAGGAGATCTGCGCGGGGGCAAAAGCCAGTCCGCTGACCATCGGTATCAGCATGGCTGCCATGCCCGACAAAAATGCGCGCCGTTTGTGACTGGCAGCAAAAGGAGAATAGAAATCCTGGAGAATAAAAATGAGCCGGGTGGGCAGAAAAAGAGGGATTGAAAAAAACAAAAGAATACCGGTACCGGCTCCTCTTGCACACATCTGTTCCCAAATGACAGTATAAATAACCGAGGAGGTGACGGTCAGCAGAATGTCCGATGCGATTTCGGATCGCACCGAAAGAGGGTTTGTCTTTTCCGGTTTTTTACTGACTCCGGCTTTCCAGGAAGTCAGCGAGTTTACCTTGACCAGGACAAATATCCATTTCGCAAACACCAGCAGAATCATCGTTCCGCCAAGTATATTGCTGCCGGTGGAATTGGTGATCATCAACTGAAAAAACATGCCGGTCATGATTGTAAAAAATGCCGAGAGCATCAGCACCGCTTTTTGCGCCCGCGAAATAAATCCACTGGCTTGAGAAAAAAGTTCGGGGCTCTGAAAAAATGCCTGTTTCACCGATTTAAATTTAATTGCAAACACGGCAAAATCAAGAATAAAGATCAGGAACAGGAAACAGCCCAGCAATGCATTGCGCGGAACCCCTTTCAAATCTTCCATATACAGCCCGCACTGGCGCAGGATATAATCGCCAAAAAAAATCTGGTAGACAAGAACAAGAGTAATGAAAGTTACATTGCGGATGACACTCCGGTTGTAACTGTACAAAGACTGGAATCCTGAGTTGGGCTCAACACCTGGGACCGTATTTTCTTCTCTGTTATCCACACTATATCGGGCTGAATGAAAACAAAATTAATTCAAATCCTCTTAGGACCCGGAAACATACCTCGGATCTTTAACACAACATCCGATAACCACTCCCGGATCAAAAACCGGAACATTCAAATATAAGGCAATTGAGAAAGCATATCCGGATCACAGATCCCCGATGTCAGATCTCTATGCCCATCACCAGAATATCATCGGTCTGCTCAATATCCTGTTTCCAGTTGTTCAGCGCATAATCCAAAAAGGATTTTTGTTCTTCCATGTCCATGGACTGCGCACTTAAAAGCAGTTCGTAAAAGCCTCTGCGGTTGAGTTTCTTTTCTTTTTCTCCGCCAAACTGATCCACATAACCATCCGAAAACAGATAGATCCTGTCACCACTCTGTATGGGTATTTCAGTTGTATCAAACTGTTTGACAACATTTTCGTACTGGCCTATCGGGTAGCGGCTTCCCTTGTATTCGGTAATTTCAGAATTTCTCAGCAGCAACAAAGGCCTGAAGGCACCAGCAAAGGAAACCGTTTGGGTCCCGGTATCCACAACGGCAAGAGAAATATCCATGCCATCGGCCATGGCCAGGCTTCCGTCATCTTTACTCAATACCTTGTCCAACTCCCGGTCTATAAAACGAAGAATGTCTCCCGGATCCTCCAAACCGCTTTTCAATACGGCATCGCGAATCAGTCCGTTGGCGATGACAGAGAGAATCGCTCCGGGCACACCGTGGCCTGTGCAATCGACCGCGGCCACAAATACCTTGTTCCCTTTTTTATAGAACCAGTAAAAATCGCCGCTCACCACATCACGCGGCTTGTACAGGATAAAGGCGTCGGCGAAATATTTTTTCAGCACATCCGGATCCTGAATCACGGCATCCTGAATCCGTTTGGCGTATTGGATGCTTTGAAGGGTTTCGGTATTTTTTCGTTGAAGCTCCCTGTTCTTTTCCAGAAGCTGGAATTCCACCTGTTTCCGCGCGGTGATGTCATGACCGATGCCAATGAGGGTTCTGTCTTCATTGTACGACACGTTCCACAGAATCCACTTCAAAGATCCGTCAGACGCGGTGAGCGCACGTTCGAAACTCAGGGGCTGGAAAGCCTTTCTTGTCCTGAGCAGGCTCAGCACTTCGGTTTTGCTGACAAAACGCTCATGTCTGTTTTTCCGGGTCAGGTCCCACCAGCCTTCTCCCAGAAGGGCCTGGGGTTCGTATCCGAGTAAACGCATGGATGAAGGACTCACGTATTCGATGCGGCCGAGTTCATTGACCACCAAAATCAGGGTGTTTAATTGTTCAAGTATGTTGTTGGCTATAACTGTTGTCATGGCTCGGGGGATATGAATCAGGAAAAGAAAAAGGAAATTGGAAAGGGTCTAAAATCAGATGCAACGCACGTATATACGGCAGTGCATCGTCCGCATGGCGGAAATACAGAAGGGGTGATAGGTATTTGAGAAAGTGTTCATGATCTGTCTGAGGCTGTAAAACTAGATCAAAAAAACGGCAAATCAAAATTATCTTGCCTTTCCCCTTTCTTTGCTGATGGTCCAGGAGAACAAAACTTCCAAACAGCATTAGAGAAAAGCCATCTGCCATCGGAATCAAGAAACACAGAAAGCAATCAGCCCCGGCAAAAATGCAGGGGCTGATTTCAATTTTATATAAGGGGAAAATCAGAACAAGCTGATACCCACACAAACGGAATTCTGCAGATAGGTGTCGTTGGCACCGTGTTCCATGCCATCCGGATGTTCTGCTGAAACAAAATATCCAAAGCCCAGGTTGTAGCTGACATTGATTCTCTTGTTCAGATCATACCGTATGCCCAATCCCGCATTGACCGAATAATAGGTACCGGGACTGATGCACTGCATTTTCATGATGTCCTGAATGCTGTTGTAGCAGGCCCCGCCATATACAAAGGGTTTAAACCTGGCATCTTCCTTGAGCAGATACCCATTGGCGAATTTATACTTGACCATAAAACCGGCAGAGTACAAGCGTGAATTCAAATTCCCCAATCCCACACGGTCGCCACAGCCTTTGCATCTGTCAATCACGGGAACCTCTGTATTGGCAACCGATGACGCCTGGCAATAGCCGTAATCGCCAAGAGTTCCGATGAGGCCCGCATCAAACGATTTGCTCAGGTAATAGGTCAGGTGAAGTGTGCCCACACCGTAACTGGATGTTTTGAAATTGTAGAAACCATTGCCAACGTTGCCCTGATATTGCTGAAATCCAAAACCTGCCGTAATTCCGAACTTATTTGTCTCTGTTTGCGCAGTCATTGCCGCAGCAAAAAATAATAAACACAAAGCGCTTAAATACTTTTTCATGAAGTTTGAGTTTAGGGTTTAAGCTAAATTAAAGGAATACACCTGCCTCCGATTGCCCATTTAGCGGTAGGCGGGTTTCAATGGATGGATTGCGGTTTTGAAGGAGCGGATGGCATTTTCATCTTTAGGGCAGGCCGCTGAAGAATATGCAATGAATGTGTTCAGCTTGAACGGACCTTATTTGCCCATTTTAAAATCACTCCGCAAAATAACAAATTCGATTCGTCTGTTTTTCTGATGCAGGACATCCTGCATTTTCTTGTCATGCACCTTATTTATCTCTGCATCGGTATAAAGCAAATGAGTCTGCCCATACCCTTTGCAGACAAGTCTTTGCTGACTTACGCCCCTGTCGGTGAGATACTGCCCGATGGCCATGGCCCTGTTTTGGGTGATTTTGTTGCAGCTTGTGGCCGCATTGCGGGTACTGCCGTGAACGCCGATCTGAACGACCAGGCTGTCGTTTCGCTTCAGGAATGCGGCCATGGAATCGAGCATGGGATTGGAGGCTTCGAGCAAATCGGCCTTGTCGAGTTTAAAATAAATGTGTCTGGCGTTATAGCATTTGGCCTGATTGGTCAGCGTATCGCCTGCAGAAAATGTTTTTGTAAAAACCTGTGCCGAAAGCATGCCCGGAAGCAAGAGACAGAAGGCGGCGAAACGAAAAATAAAGGGAGTGTTCATCGAATCAAAGCTAGCTTAATTTCGGGAATCCAAATTTTAAAAACAGTTGAGAATCAAATGACAAACTCCATTGTTTTGGCCACATGTCTGGCCTCAATGATGCCAAGGGCATAAGGTGCATTGCTGCCCGAGTTGTATTTTTTCAGATAAGCCTGGCTGATTTTTTCATTCAAGCTGTCTATATCCGAAGGCACCACGGCTGTAACGGGAATGATTTGTCCGGCGCAGCGGATTGCTCCCGAAGAATCTTTTTTAAATGTGTCAAACCAGCTTCTCTCAGACAATCCCCAGGAGCGGGCAAAGATCCGATCGTCGATAACTACCATCCAGATATCCAGAAAGTTCTCCCGTTCTTTTCCGGCACGGATGCCGATGAGGTTGTTGGACCGGATAAAATTCAGTGTGGCTTGTTTGTCCTGATGCATATTGTCTGTTTTTTTTATTGATCCCTGAATTGCTTGCTCAAAATCCAGGTTCAGTATAAACACTTAATTTTCTTCCAAAACAAGCCAAATAAAACATTGCCTGTTCGTTTATGTTCGCAATAAAATTTTACATCCAAAAATCCTGTATTTTTTTTCGGTCATAAATTGAGCTAAAGTACATACTCCTTTTTTTTCATGCTTAGAATTTCGACAAATAAACACGTAGATTTTGCCAAATACCCCTTTCATAGTCCTCCATTCTTCTTTATTTTCACCGAAAACGTAAGTCCAAATACTTAAAAACCGATTTCGCCTTTACGGCTTTTCTCTGAATTCAAAGGTCAACTGGCACAAAATACCGCGTTGGGTGATTCTATGCAAACAAGACCGCTCTTGCCAATGAGCATCTGTTAAAAAAGGAGAATAATAGCGCTGTTGTTCTTCTTTTCCGGGAAGGAATCCCTGCGGGCCCCAAAGGACCCTTTCGGAATAGCAGAAGAAAGAGTTTCGCCGCTTGTGACGATGAACGGCGAAATACGCAAATTGGATGTCAGGTGCATGCAATGAACGCGAAAGCATCAGCAACGATCGTGAATGCAT
>PLXK01000056.1 GCA_003151415.1 Bacteroidota bacterium | reverse complement strand
ACATCCGTCACAGTAAGTGTAACTGTATTCGGACCCACATTTGCGCAGGTAAACGCATTTGGAGAAACAGTCATGGATGCAATACCGCATGCGTCAGATGAGCCATTGTTTACCTGAGCCGCAGTGATTCCTGCATTTCCGGTAGCATCAAGTTTGATGGTTGTGTTTTGACAAATTGCAGACGGAGGCGTGAGGTCTCTGACTGTTACTGTAGATGTGCATGTTGATACGTTTCCGTTTACATCCGTCACAGTAAGTGTAACTGCATTCGAACCCACATTTGCACAGGTAAATGAATTTGGAGACACGGTCATCGATTTGATGCCGCAGACGTCGGATGAACCGTTGTTCACCTGAGCTGCAGTGATCGCTGCATTACCGGTTGCGTCCAGATTAACTGTGATATTCTGACAAACTGCTGTTGGAGCAATAAGATCCTGAACGGTTACCATAGAGGTACATGTCGATACATTTCCGTTTACATCGGTGGCGGTAAACGTGACGGGGTTCGCTCCAACGTTTGCACAGGTAAATGCATTCGGAGAAACAGTCATGGATGCAATACCGCAGACATCAGATGAACCATTGTTTATCTGTGCAGCGGTGATGCTTGCATTGCCCGTAGCGTCAAGCTGAACGGTGATGTTCTGACAAACTGCTGTTGGAGCAGTGAGATCCTGAACGGTTACTGTAGAGGCACATGTCGATACGTTTCCGTTTACATCGGTCACGGTAAGTGTGACTGGGTTCGTTCCCACGTTTGCACAGGTAAATGCATTTGGAGAAACACTCATGGATGCAATACCGCAGACATCCGAAGAGCCGTTGTTTACCTGGGCAGCCAAGATGCTTGCATTGCCCGTAGCGTCGAGCTGAACGGTGATGTTCTGGCAGATTGCCGCAGGAGGAGTAAGATCCTGAACAGTCACAACCGCATCGCACTGCGCGAAATTGCCGCTGTTGTCGGTGACTGTCAAAGTGACGTTGTTCTGTCCGACGTTGGAGCAGGAAAAGGTATTTGGAAATACGCTCATCGATTTGATGCCGCAGGCATCAAATGATCCGTTGTCGATCTGTGCGGCAGTGATGCTTGCATTTCCGGTTGCGTCGAGTTGAACGGTGATGTTGTGGCAAACGGGTGTTGGCGGGTATTGATCATAAATTTCTACGTCAATACTCGCTGTGGAAATATTCCCGTTCACATCGGTCACTGTAAATGTGGATGTATTGGATCCCAGATTTGCGCAGGTAAATGTGTTTGGGAAAACACTCATTGAAGCGATACCGCAGGCATCGGTAGAACCGTTGTCAATCTGAGCAGGTGTGATTGTTACATTTCCTGTCTGATCAAGTGTCAGGCCGATGTTGAAGGAGTGTATGGCCGGAGGAGTAAGGTCCTGAACGGTTACCGTAGAGGTGCAGGTGGAAACATTTCCGTTTACATCGGTAACGGTGAGCGTTACGGCATTGGGGCCTACGTTTGCGCAGGTAAATGCAGTTGGAGAAACAATCATTGACGCAATACCGCAGGCGTCAGATGAACCATTGTTGATCTGTGCAGCGGTGATGTTTGCGTTTCCATAGCCGTCGAGCTGGATGGTGATGTTCTGGCAGATAGCTGTCGGAGCTGTAGTGTCAACACCCGAAACGGTGATTGAAGCCATTGAAGAGCAAAATCCGCTGATTGCATTGACGCTGTGAACAGCGGAGGCTCCTGAGGTTACCGTTATGGATTGTGTTGTTTCTCCGGTGTTCCAGGAATAGGAATCGGCCGCAATAGCTGTAAGTACAACGGGAGTTCCAGGACAATTGTTTGTGGCCGATGGGCTTGCCGAAATGCTTTCGGTGAAAGCGCAGGGGTTGACAACGATGTCAAACGACTGTGTTACCGGGCCATAGCAATGTTCATAGATATCGGAGGTGTTGAGCTGAACATGAAATGTTCCAACATTTGCTGTGCCTGGATTTCCGGTGAGCAGACCTGTTGTCGGACCTGTCTGAGTGAATGTCATCCACGATGGAATGATGACTCCGTCAATTTCCACTGTATCGCCCAGGATGATATCCGGATCGGCGATTGTGATGGCATAAGAGAATGGCTGGTTTTGTGTGATTGTCGTTGTGGAAGGAGTGCTGGTGAAGGCAGGGGGCACATCAACAAGCAGGCTCCACGTAGTGGATGTGGAGTGACCCAAATTGTCAGTAGCCGTTGCCGAGAAAACCTTCGTTCCAAAACCGCTTGCAATACCCGAGAAAACAGTAGAAGATGTGTTTCCGGCAGGCGTTGGAATGGCTGGAGTGTGGGTGACGCCGCTAATACCATCAGTGACAGAACTAATCTGGAGTGTTACGGTTGGATCGGGTGCATGGGCCTGAACAGTATATGAAAAAGCCTCGCCGCGCTGAATGCAAATGGTGCTGTTGTTTGCAGGTGTCGGAGGAACATCGAAAACCGGGTTCAAACTCACCGTTATGGTTACCGAAGTGGAGGTTTGTACCCCGTTGATGTCGGTGGCGACAAAGTTAACCAGGCGTGAACCCAGTTGAGCCAAAGTTGGCGTCCAGCTGAAATTTGTCTGTACGGGATTTCCTGTTTGTGGAAGAAGAGGAGTCAGAACAACGCCCGAAGGCAAGCCAAGAGCCTGCAGTGTCACCGGATCGGTAGACAGCATGTCATAGGCGTTTACGCTGAAATTTACGTTCTGGCCGGGCTGTACATTATAGGTGAAGCCGTTGGCGGGGGTTATTGAATAATTGAATGAAGGGGCGGTGGATTGTGCCACAATTTGCAGAATTACATCGACCCAGATGGAAGCAAGTCCATCGCTCACAACAAAGGAAGCATTGTATATATTTCCGATAGCCAATCCGGTTGTCGGGAAAGACACCATTCCTGTGGTGGGATTAATCGATATGCCCGTTGGTTGTACCAGAGCAGTACCACCCATTTCTGTTGGTGTAGCAAGACGGTAAGACAATACGCGCCCGTTGGGATCGGAAGCAATGAGTTGGAATTTGGCCGGAGCAAGACCGGTTTGAAGAGCAATAAGTGGTGGCATGGAAGAAACCGGGCTGCTGATACCGGATCCGATATTGACAATGGTTTCAACCTGAAAGTTCTGATCGTGGTTGTTCAGAAGTGAACTGAGACGACAACAATTGGCGAAAAGCGCCGTATAGGTTCCGTTGTTTGCATACGTGTGCGTAATGGTCGCTTCACCATACACCCAGTCTTCGGTAGTATTCACTGTAGTGACTGTGATGTTTATGGGCACCTGAGCTGTGGCATCGCCGAAATCCAGATTGGTTGCGCTGATTACCGTACCGACGTTCGGTGGGCCAGGGAAATAACTTCTTCTCCAGGATTGGGTAACATGGAAAGTGACGGTTTTGCCGTTTACCCAGTTCCAGGTAATGTCGCCGTAGCGAAAATGCGTAGCTAAGCTTTCTTTTGGAAGGAAAGACATGAGCAACAGTAAAATGGTGGCCACTTTGCTGAGCCAGCCTGCGTGCCTGAAGAAGCCAGGACTCCCCGCCAGAGTTGGAGGGCTGTTTTGAGTGAATTGTTTCATCATTCTTTTTTGTTGGTTGTTAATTATTAAAATATCGGTGGCAAATGTATCAGCATATTTCATATAAAACACACCATAATTGGGTTTTGCCAAATAAGATATCGTAAAAGAGAGGTTAAAACAAGTGAAATTTCAGGAAATTGGCATTTGGACAATTGGCTTAAAACATTTATTAATCGACTGATTTTGAGTCAATTTTGATTTTACCAAGAGAGAAATGAAGCCCGTCATAGGGATGCGAACCGAACGTAAAAAACGACTTGTGCAAAGTTGGGTACATTCGAAGTATTCGGAAGCTATGACATATGTATATATATACCGTATAACCATTAATATGTATGAGTTCCCTTATGTCTATTATATGCTATCGGGCTGAAAATTCAAATTTGTTTGACAGTCTTTCAAAAGCAAATTAAAACCGACTTTGGGATACGAAAAGAAGGGTGGAGCGATCCATCGATTTGTGCATTTAGCGCAGACCGCAGAAGAGCAAAACGATCAATGAAAATCATAGTCCGCCAGGCCAGTTAAAGGCTGTTGAAACTGTTGTATACAACCAGCAGGATGCAATCATGAACCGTCTTGCATTTAGACACCGCCTTTTTGTCGATCAGCTTTTGGGGCCTGAAGCGGTTTGCAATTTCATTCAGTTTGTCGGTTAGCTGCTGAATCTTCCGTTTGTCGAATTCAAGTTCCGACAACAGGGTTTCCAGTGAGATGTCTGTGGGGTCAGGGTGTTTTTCACCTTTTACTTCCTGAATGGCTGTTTTTACAAGAGCAGGTATGGATCGTGCAGGGGCCATGGGTTTGTGGTTTGTTTTTCAAGCCCGAAATAAAGAAGAATTTATCTGAAAGACCAACACAGCTTGATTTTTAACCTTGAAAACCAGGAGAGAGGGCCTTCATTTATAGTTCTGGTAAAATGTCAAACAGTCAAAATAGTGTATCTTTCTTCAATGAAGCGGAAACGTCTTTCTGTTTTTTCAATGATCTAACCCTTTAACATACATCAAAATGATTGCCGACTTAAACTATCTCCACATTGCCGTTGCAACACTTGCCTATTTTATCATCGGGGCAATCTGGTATTCGCTTTTGTTTGGAAAAGTATGGACCAGATTGATCGGAGCGGCTGCCCCGACAGAGGAAGACATGAAAAAAATGCCTATGATGTTTTCCTTGACATTTGTTCTGAATTTTGTCATAACCAGCGCAACTGCCTGCGTACTTTATTTTGTTTCTCCCAACTCCGTTCTTGGAGCAGTTAAGGTGGGTGCACTGCTTGGGCTGGGGTTTGTTGGCTCGGCTTGCGCAATGAGCTACATGTATGCGAAGCGGCCATTCAAATTAACCCGATCGATTCGGGATATCACATCGTCGCCTTGTGCGTTATTTCGGTGATTTTAACTTTTTGGCGTTAAGAAATTGAAATCATCTCCTGCGCTGCTCAATATCCCCCAGTTGTGTTGGCGGGACTCGCATCCCGGGTACCTCCCGCATAAAAGAAAAGCTTGCTTTTGGGTGGTACGTACTTCGTGTCGAGGTCGTTTGGCTGGTGTGAATTGACCAGCTGTTGTGTTTTGTCAGCGGCTGTCCAGGGCTGAGGGCTGTGGTTGTTTTCATCTGCTTTGAGCGAGAAAATGGACGTTTTGGCCGGCACATAGAGCTCATCCAATGTATTGTGAACCGTCTTTTGCGGCATATGGGCATCCTGGGCAGACCCCGATTTTTCAGAACACAGAAAAAGAACAGCTGCAGCGAGCAATTGAAAAAGAGATCGTGTGTTTTTATTCATGGGAATGAAGTTCCTCAATAATTGTTTGCTCTTGATCCTGGGCTGGCTAAGCACAATGCTAGCGTAAAATTTTCCGGACAAAGGCCACCGTAAAATAACTCATCAGAAACACTCCTGTAAAACCTTCAAAAGCCGAAACCCCTTTGAGATAACCTTCCGGAAAATAATCGCCGTAGCCAATGGTGAAAAAGGTGATGAAACTGAAATAGACATCATTCGAAAATTCGTGCAGGTGGCTGAGTTTGTTTGGCAGGGTGGTGGCGACCATGCCTATCTTCTGATCGATTTCAGTGGCGCAGTAATAAATGCCGCTGAATGCCATCACCGCTATAAATACATTGGCGAGAACCCGTGTCGGAGCTGTTGCATAACGCCCGATGTGATCAAACACGTATTTCTGAAAGTAGTATGTGGGATAGGCCCAGAGTGCATTTTTCTTTCCGGCTGCCAGTGCCGCTTCCAGATTGGCCTTGGATTCGCAGCGTTTGAATTCCAGATAGGCGGCATCTTCGTCTTCGTATTGCCCGTTGTTCCGGAAATTTTCTTTCAGGATCCGGAACTGCTCTCCTTTTTGAAAGAGGGATGTTTTTTCCTGATTATAAACCAAACCGAAAACCCGGTTAGCTCTCCAGTCGACGAAGAGTCTTCCCAAAATGCGGACATCCACCAGTTTCATGGCTTTGATAACGACAGTATTGTCTTCGGGTATCAGATCCACGATATCCCGGATAATTGTATTGCTCAGATCAACAATCAGGCATTCTGCCAGGCGCAGGTCGATATAACAATTCAGAGGGCAGCCTTTGAATGAAATCTGGGCGGCCCTGCATTTTTTAAAACTCACCGAACCACTGCCAAAGTCGGCCTGGTCGAATTGTGCTTCGCCCTGTGCGAAATCGGCCTGTTCGAATGATTTGTGCCCTTTGCCGAAAATGGAGTTTCTGAAACTGACTTTCCCATCGCCGAATTCAACACCTTCAAAAGAAACATCCCCGTCATTGAAATCAATCCGCTTGAAATCAATCCGGCCTCCTCCGAACTCCACGTTCTTAAAATCCTTCTTCCCTTTTCCAAAACTGGCACGTTCAAAACTGATGTCTCCGTTCGAAAACCGGGCAAATTTGAAATCAACGGTGCCGTCGCCGAAATAGGTGTTTTTAAAGTCCACATTGCCGTTGCTGAAATCCACATCGACAAAATTCAGGTTGCCGGTTCCAAAATTGCTGCCGCTGAAACTGATGGCGCCATCACCAAACTTTACGGATTTAAATGTTGTACTTCCGCTGCCGAATTTTGTCCGTTTGAAGCTGACTTCTCCATGGTTGAAATTGCAGTTGGAAAAATTGGTGTTGCCGTTTCCAAAAATGGCAGAATCGAAAAGGGCCTTGGTGCCTTCAAATTCGGCATAGCTGAAATCTGTTGTGATGTCGCAGTCAAAAAAAGTTTTTTTTGCTACAAAATCCATCAGCTTGATATAGGCATGATCATCCAAACCTTTGCTTGTGCGGTAATCGGACAAGGAGAAATCTTTGACATAGGCGTTGCGCAGGCTGATCCGTTCGCCTTTATCAATCATTTCGTAGATCTCTTCCCGGCTCACAACGCCGAACTTGTGGATGCTGACCTTTTTATTGTTCTCGTCAAAAAACCAGACAATGGCCGTCTGAGATGAACCCCGTAAAGGCGTATTCTCGATCAGAACCGTGTAGCGCAATAAATGATGTTCGTGCAGCGGGCTTTCCAGCATCAGCAAAGAAGGGGATTAGAGATCTGCATAAAAGTAAGGATTTAAACCTTCTTCAGGACGGCAAAAGAGGTATTTCCAGAGATCCTCTGCCGGCTTGTTATAAGGTCTTCCATTCACTTTGCCGATAGGGCTTGAGTTCACTTGGGTGCAGTTGCCGCTTGCTGAATTTTTTCGCGTGGCAGGAACTCTGTTTTAAAGGTATACCTCATTTTGAGATTGTACGTAAATTGGGCACAGGGTTCTATTACTTTCGGGTTGATGACCAATTCGAAGTTTCCGTAAGAAAGCTTGTCGTAATAGATACTCAGTGTTTTGGGCGCCTGGTACAGATTGCTTGCCAATGCACTTTTTTTGACAGCAGACAACGAAACCGTGCTGAAAGCCGTGTAGCTCTTATAGCGTTCGATAGGGTAATAGCACCGGCTGTCTTCTCCGGCAACGGTAAATTTGGAATTGAATTTCACGCCCAGTTTTTTCATGTCCTCTGTTTTGCGGTTAAGAGCCCGGATGGAAGAGGCCCTTAAGGTATCGTAAACGGCTTCTATGTTATCAATGATGTAATCCACCTTGACCACATCGTAGATCTCATTCTTAGCTGCAGCCAGCAAAATGTCATCCAATGCATCGCCTTTTTTGTAGCCGATATGGATGTTTTTCTTCAGCTCAAAACCTTTTGGAATTTCATTGTATTTCTTGCTGAACAATTTCTTTTCAATTTCATATTCGAATACAGGGACCTGCGAAACAAAGTCGACATAAATGTCGCTCTTTTTTATACCCAAAGCCTGCAAGCGGTTGCTCAATCCCACAATCCGGTCATTCATGAGCCTGTTACAGGAGTCAATATTTTCGGCGATCTGAGAAACACCAAACACGGCCACATACGAATCGGCTTTGACATTCATGAGTGATTTGATCCCTATTTCGATCACGCTGTCGTTCAAAATGAGGGCATTGATTTCGGAAGGAACGGGAGGCGGGTTGTAATATCCTTGTGTGGATTGGTATCTGCTGCTCTTGGGTGCTGCATATTCCTGATCGGCCGGTGCAGCATAAATGGCATTGCCTGCTGCCTGAGCGGAAAGTTGTTCTGAAACGCACAGCAACAGGGCGGCATGAAAAAATCGCTTTATATTTGGTGGAGATTAGGTTGAATTTGAATGAGAATATGGAAAGTCCGGAGTCCGAGAACAAAGATAGGGGTGGAGATGATGAATATTGGATGAGGGAAAGTGTCATTTCCTTTTGATTGGCTCGAATTTTCTGGAGTTGTTCAGTCCGAGCCGGTTCCGGGTTGAGACAGAGCAACCTGATCTTCGATGATGTTTTTCTGTTGCTGCTGGTTAAGCACAGGGAATAAAATAACCCCTGAGTAGGCCAGACAAAACCATGTGCCTGTTAGAATGTAAACAAAGAATTGAAAAATCGCTCCGCCTCCCTGAGCTTTAAAAGGAATATCAATCAGAGATTTCACATAATTATCCAAAAACCAGATGACATTGCCCGAAATGGCATTTGTTAAGAATCCCAGAACAAAAATGGTTAGAAGAGCTGTTTTGTATTTTCGGATAAGGGCCCAGTCTACCTTGGCATGCTGATCAGACAATACTATGTACAAGGCTCCCAGGTAGGGCAAATAGCTTTTGATCAATTCAACAATAGCGTTCAGCCATTTATAGAAGTTTATTTTTTTGCTGACACTGTCATAGCCAAGCAATGTCCGCGAGAGATCGATGGTTCCGGAACCGTCGTTTTCTGTATCAAAAAGGTCTTTGAACGACAAGAGGTAAATGATGCAGAAGAGACCAGTGGCAATCAAATAATTTGTCCAGTTTTTTGTAGTGAGTGTGTTTCCGAAATCCCGGAAAGAAGGGTTTTGGCTGCCTGGCGTGTCATTCAGCCTTTTTTTGAGATAAACGGCATATAGCCCGAATGAAATGATGATTAAATAGGTGCTCAATTCCATAAGGTGCCTCCAGATGAAATGCTCGGTCAGAACACCCCACAGGGTTGTGTCGTTTTGCCAGTGTCTGTAATGATACCAGTCGTTAGCAATAAGGGCAATAAGAACAGAAAGAATGATGCTGACAAGCGTAAAGCAAAGACTGAAGTTCAGGCTCAGGTTGAAAAACGATTTCCCTCTTTGTTTGTAGAGGTCGAACAACGCAATAACTGAAGCCCTCAGGTTTTGATTCATATGAAAAATATGATTTGATTTTCCGGTATGCAGCTAAGTTAAGTAAATGGATGAGACCCCATCATGTAAAGAAAATCAGGCCCCGCATAGTTGCATTGTCCAACGCCGAGTTATTGCAATGCAATTAGAATGAAATTAGAAGCTTTCAAATATTGATTACAATTCAGTTAGATCACATCAGAAAGGAAACAAGCGGGCGACTCATGCCGTTACATTTGCAAATACTTAACCCCTAATCCCTCTTCTCATGAAAACCAATGCTACAATATGTTCATCTTGCAAATCTCCCGGAATTTTTTCGGCACTCCTGACAGCTGTTCTTGCAGGCATTCTTTTGTTTGCGCAAAGTTGTACCACCATCCGGCCCGGAGAGCTGGGCTTGAAAGTTGTACGCGGTAAATTACAGCCCGGAAACTACACAGAAGGCCGCCATGCCGTTGGTTTCGGGAGGCATTATCTGCCCTTCAGCATGCGCATAAAAGAAGTTTCTGTCAAACTGACTTTGCCTACACGGGAAGGAGTAGAAGCGAAAACAGACATGACCTTGCTCTACCACATCAAGCCCGAATTCCTTCATGATATTTACCTGACCCTGGGAATGAATTACGAGAACGCCATCATCATGAACAATTTTGCCGCCATTGCCAGGGAAACCAGCCTGAATTACAAAGCCATCGACATTATTACACAAAGAGATTCGCTCGAACTGGCCATATTCAAGGACATGAATAAAGACCTGGGACATTACGGTTTTGTCATCGATCAGGTACTTGTAAAAGACATTGATGTGCCCGATGACATTGACAGGGTAATCGAAAAGAAAGTGCTGGCCGAACAGGAAGCCAGACAACTCGAAGTGGATATCGCGCGGAAGAAAAAAGAAACCGAAGCTAACATTGATAAAGAACGCAAGGAAATGGAGTTCAGTTTCGAAAAACAGAAACTCGACATCCAATCCCGCATCGAAAGAGACCGGATGCAGGCGGACTTTGATCTTGAAAAACAGAAAAAAGACGCGGAACGAAGCCTGATAGAGGCTCAGGCGACAAAAAAAACACAGGAACTCACCAACGCTTCCATAACGGATCTGCTTATCCGCTACAAGTCTATCGAAGTGATGAAGGCACTGGCTGATTCACCCAACAGCAAAATTATCATTACCGATGGAAAGACACCGTTTACAGTAAAAATGGCGGGGCAATAGACTTTTTCCTGATTGCGGACAGCCTTCGTTCTGAGGAATATCATTTTCAATCTTGTTTGTCCGCACTAGGTTTGTGCAGTCTGCCGGAGATTTCCGGAAAACCGGAAAAAGCAGATGAACACAGTTAAACTGGAGACCATGAAAATGATACACACCGGGGCGCAGATTGCCGGCCTGCTTTTGCTTCCGTTTTTCTCCTGCCTGGCTCAGGATGAGGACAAGTCGCTTCTGAAACAAGTGGAGCAGGATGATCGGACAGCCGTAGATGCCATTGCCATGTACCCCAAAGAAATCAGGACAGATATTTTCGAAGCTTCAAAATATCCGGAAGTTCTTGTGAGGATGAACGCAATGCAAAAAAATACAAAAGAACAATTTACCGAAATGCTTGCCCCATACAGCAGGGAAGAACAGGAAAAAATCTGGAACCTCACGCGCTACCCGGCACTGATCCATGATCTTGTTTCGGGAGATACAAAATCGGAGAAGGAGCAGGATGCCATTATCCAAACCTATCCCGAAGAAATCCGCGAAACAGCCAAGGAAGAAATCACAAAAAATTTCTGGCTTTTGGGATCCATCGACAAACGCAATGCAATATGCCAACAGAATTTCGGGAATATACTCAACGGTTACCCCAAGGAAACAAGTCTGGCTTACCGCGACCTGATCGGATACCCGGAAGTGCTGAACACTCTATTTGACAACATGCAGTTGACTGTCGTCATTGGTGATGTGTACAAACATGATCCGCAATATGTGCTTCGTAAGACCGATTCGCTTAACGAGGTGCTGAGCAGGAGTAAAGCACAAGAAACGGCCGACTGGAAACAAAGCCTGAACGACAATCCGGACGCGCAGAAAGAATATGAGCAGGCCGCACAGGAATATGCACAGCAAAACGGATATAGCGCCGATGAATATACGGCCCCGTTGAACCCGGATATTTATTCCTACCCTTCGTATTCATACAACTGGTGGTTTGGGTATCCTTACTGGTATCCCTACGCGTACTGGGACCCATATCCCTTCTGGTCTGACTGGGGTTTTTATTACGGACCCCACCACCGTTTGATTGTTTTCGGTATGCCTTCTGTGTATTTTATGGATTGGTATTTCTATTACCCCGAACATTTTTCAAGATACCCTGTATTTGCCAATCACTGCTATTCATATTATGGAAGGCATGAGGGTTCGCGCGGATGGAACCCTGTATCCAGAGGTGTGCATGACTGGAAATCAAGAAACAGCGATGTAGTAAATGCCGAATGGGACAAGAACCCGGCGGGACGGGTGCAACGTTTTAAAGAATATGGAAAAATGGAAAGCGAACGGACCGCATACAACAAAACGCATCCCAGCCAACCTTTGCAGCGCAGCGCTTTTCTTCAGCAAAACCAGTCGCGCTATCCGAATCTGAAAGCCTCTGCCGTAAAAACAGGCAATGGCACCGGACCCCAGAACCGGAATGCCACTCCGAGAGAGGCGCCGGAAATGAAACCGCATGTTCAAATTCCGGAATCCTACAAAAGCGATAAAGTGAATCCTTCGGGAGGAACAAATGGCCGCCCCAATGAAGGACCTCCGGTAAAAAACACTCCGCCCCAGTACAACGGTACACGCGGTGGCAACCCGGCCATACATTCGAATGAACTGCATAACGCCCAGCAATATCATCAGAATGTCTGGCAGCAAATGCGGCCCGCAGCTCCGCAACATTATAGTCAACCGGCGAGTCCGCATTTTTCAGCGCCTCCAGGAGGAAAACGAAGATGATTTCAGAGTTTCAGGCCAATGACACACACGTCATCGACTTGTTCCAGCTGGCCTTTCCAGTTTTCAAAGGTTTTATCCAGTGATGCCAGTTGACTGTGCGGCTCCGTATCCAAAGTGCTGAAAAGGGATTCCTGAAATTGTTTGTACTTGAACTTCTTTCCTTTGGGACCGCCAAACTGATCGGCATATCCATCGGTAAATAAATAAAATGTAGTACCGGGTTTACAGTCTATGGCATGCGTTGTAAAGGGCCGGCGATTGTCACTCTTCCCGATGGGTTGCTTATCGGCCGTTATTTCTTTTAGTACTCTGTTTTCAAAATACCACAACGGGTTATTGGCTCCGCTCCAGGTTACGGTGTTTGTAGCCGTGTTTATTGCAAGCAGAGAGATGTCCATCCCGTCTTTGACATCCTGGCTACTTTTCATAAACGTTTCGATGACAAGCTCACAGACCTTGTCAAGAATTTTTCCTGTTTCTGCCAAATGGAATTCTTTTACCGCTCTATCCAGGCCGTTACTGCAAACCACGGAAACCATGGCGCCGGGAACACCGTGTCCGGTGCAATCGGCTGCTGCAATGAAAATCATATGATCAATTTTTTCCATCCAGTAGAAATCGCCGGCTACAATATCTTTCGGTTTATACAGGACAAATGAATGGGGAAGGCATTTTTTTATCAATTGAACAGGTGGAAGAATGGCGTCCTGAATGCGTTTGGCATAGGTAATGCTGTCGATCATTTCTTTTTGATGAATCTGGATGATATCTTTTTGATATTCAATTTCATCGCGCTGAGCAGATATTTCTTCGTTTTTCAGATGCAGGTCCTTATAGGCTCCGTCTACCTTCCGTTTTTGTTCTTCAATAATGGTTTTTTGGCGTTGAGTGATTCGAAAACGCCTAAACAGATAAAATGAGAAAACGCTCACCGTAAGCAATCCGGCAATAATGCTGTAAATGATCAGGCTTTTTTGCCTGTTTTGAGCATCGTTCGAGATGTCTTTCTTTTCCTGTTCTGCTTTCGCGGCATTTTTCTGATTGTTAAAATCTTCATTTAGTTTCAGACGTTTCAGGTTTTCATTAAAAGCCAGCTTTTGTTTTTCTGTTTCACTTTTCATTTTTTCCTGTTCCTGAGCCAACTCATACTGCAATTTGTTTGAACGGGTCGTTTCTCTGTAGACGAGCGCTTGCCTGTCTTGCTCAGCTTTGATGAGCATCTCTTTCTTGTCATATTCGTATTGCAATTGCGATTTAATGCTGATTTTTTTATTGACATCGTTGTTCAGGCTGTCACGCATCTTGATGAACAATTCAAACATTTCAAGGGCTTCAGCCGGTTTGTGTTGTTTCCTGTAAATCTCCTTAAACAAATAGGCGGCATTGCGGATTCCGCCGGAAACCCCTGTTTTTTTAGCCAGGTTCATGGCTTGTGTAGAGAATTCAATGGCCTTTTGCATACTGTCCAACTCGAAGTAGATTCCGGCAATATCATTCAATGCGTACACATCATTGGGAAAAATAGCATGAGATTTCATGAAGCATTCAAGAGCCTTGAGGGTGTCGTGGGCCATTTCAGCTATTCGCCCTAAATTGGTGTATGTGTAGCACATGCCTGCCTGATAATCGATCTCCTCTTCTGTTTTCAAAGCCAGGGTGCTGTATTTCCGGGCACTGTCTGCTTTTCCTTTATTTATGTAGATCAAAGCGATATTATTCAGGCACTTCGATAATCCTATATTGTCTTTCAGCCGGCTTCTGGTTCTCATCGAACGCATGTAAAATTCCAGGGCCTTGGCCGACTCGCCCTGGGAGTGGTAAACGACCGCAATATTATTTAAAGTCGTGGCGATTTGTTTTTCATCCTGAGCGTCTTCCCGGATTTTGAGTGCTTTGAAATAATTTTCAAGAGCCTTTGGAACATCCCCTTCGGTATCTGCCAGATATCCGATATTATTGAGAGCCGCTGAATAGTATTTGGAATAGAAGATATAGCCGGCCGATTTTAAACGGCTCTGCTTGAATCTGGCCTCAGCCAAAATCAACATTTGATTGTTGTATACGGGCCAGATTTCCTTGTCTTTTATTTTTTGGGCCAGTTCAAACAAAATCTTTACGCGGGAGGTATCCTCTTGCGGAAGCTGTAACGCTGTTTTTAAGGAATCTATGGTTCTGTTTTGCGCATTCGATCGGTATTGAATAAACGTGAGCGACACCAAAAGGACAAAACAAAATGGATTTTTCATTTGATAAGTATTTGGAGACGAAATCCGCTACCTGTTCCGGGTGCAGAAAGACGCCGGCTGTCGATGTTATTCCCGAAAATGAAGAGAGGGAACGGAAAGATAAGTTCTTTTGAAACTGTATCCAAATCAATGCATTCTATTCGAAAAGGAGGGTTGGCCACGTCCGCCTGGGCGTTAAGTGGAGTACACTAAATTCTAAGACAAAGTGGCAAGGGATTGATTGTTGTCATTTATTTTCTCTTATTCAGGCGATACCTTTGTTATGCAATAGTTGAGCGGCGATGAAAAGAAGGATGTTGTTTTGGATTTTTGTTTTATGGTGTTCTGGATTTTTTGCACAGAACTTTGCAAGTTCGGCCGGTTATGTCATGAACCCTTTAAAAACAAAACGGCATGCAGAAAGGGAAATGGCTTCTGAGAAATATGCGGAAAAAAGAAGAGGCCGGATGGCGAAAAGGGCCATGCGGATTAGAAAGCCTTTGAGTCCGGCAAAAGCGAAAGGAGAAAAAAAACGAACTCCAAGCACAGCAAAAGGCACTCATCGTCTGAGAAACATATTTTTTCCACTGTGTCGTAAAGGGGAGCATGCCCGGTGATAAAGGGGGATCAATTCCCTTCGTTTTCAGACATGCCGAAAAGAATTCTGCCTTGGCGTTGTTTCGCTTGTCAAAATAATTTGTTGACGATAGCAGCAATACAGAATCGAATTTTATTACTTAACTTAGATGGGGCGGGCATTCGTTCAAAGACCGGTACGGAGGCTTTGTTTCATTTGTTTAAAGGAGATCAACACATTTAACCGATAAAAGATGTCAAAATCAGCAACAGCCAATTGGCAGGGTTCCGGAAAGGAAGGAATTGGAAACCTCAGCACGGAAAGTAATGCCTTGAATAAGGTTCAGTATTCGTGGAAGTCACGTTTTGCTGATGGTCCAGGCACAAATCCCGAAGAGCTTATAGCCGCAGCACATGCCGGATGTTTCAGCATGAAGCTGAGTTTTGTTTTGGGTGAGGCGGGATTTACCCCCGAGCACATCGAAACAAAAGCCGCTGTCACCCTGGAAAACGGAAGCATAACCGCCTCACATCTTGTGCTGAAAGCCAAAGTACCAGGCATCAGTGAAACGGTATTCCAGAAATGTGCCGACGATGCAAAAGCCTCTTGCCCTGTATCCAAGGTTCTGAATGCAAAAATCACCCTCGAAGCAAAACTGGTGGAAATTGTTTGAAGAAGAAATGAATATGCCGGCTTTGAATAGCTTTTAGGTCTTTTCTTTTCCCTCTGCCTTGTAATTTGTGTATCGACTGAATATTTCTGTCCATGGCCATAATCAAATCCAGCCTTTTGTTTTGCTTTGTTTTAATGTTTGCTCTGGTTTCTTCTGCTCAGCAAACCAGTTCTGGCCTTGTTTTGAAAAGCCGGGCGGGGAATACGTCCGAGCTTTCATTACCGACAAAAACGGATACCGTGCTTATTTACAAAAAGATGGCTGGAATTCCCTTCAAAATATATGAAATGGAATGGTTCCTGAAGTCGGGTAGCTATACCATCGATCCAAAGAAGCTGAGCTCGCAGGATACTCTTGTCAGAAGCAGAGGCTATTACGATTACTATTACAAAATATATGAAAAACCAGGCTCGCCTCTTATAATGGCCGGGAAAAGATGCAACGGACATACCTGTCTGATCGGAGATCTGTTGTATTACTATCCCAACGGACGACTGAAAAGAGTGGAAATCTGGCATGCCCGCACGTCTTCAGTCACGGGCTGCGATAACCCCGGTCATCATATCGAAGCCCTTGAAAGGGAAGGTACCTGGCAATATTTTCGAAAAAATGGGAGTCTGAAAAAGACCATCGGTTTTCTTGCTGAGGATAAAGACTGCACAGGCCAACTCGACTTTTACCTTCTCGTCACCAAATACAAGCAAAACGGCAGCAAGGGGAAAACAAAAAGAAGGAAGCAGGTTAAGGGGATGTAATGCCCGCGAATCTGTGCAGTTATTTGGGTCCCANNGATGTTATAGCGATCTTGCCAAGACAGCATTTCCTTAAGAAGAGATCCGGACTCAAAATTTGGATTGAAAACATTTCTCTCGGTATTAACACGTATTTCTTGATCTAGGATAATTCCAGCATAGAAAGATTCCTATACTTTTACCAAAGAAATTAAACTTAACGTAAAACAAAATACAGAATCAATATGAAAAAGATCACCCTTATCGCCTCAGCGGCATTGTTACTTTTCGCTTTTAAACCGGTAGACACTACAGTGTGGTCGGTGGACAAAGCACATTCTCGTTTTGGTTTCAGCATTACTCACCTTGGTGTGAATGAGATTGAAGGCAATTTTAAGGCTTACGAGTGTACCATCACGGCTCCCAAAGAAGACTTTACAGGCGCTACGCTTGAAATGAGTGCAGATATAAACAGCATCAATTCAGACAACGAGATGAGAGATGCCCATCTGAAGAAGGATGAATTTTTTGATGCGGCAAAATTCCCAAACATGACTTTCAAAAGCAAGTCTTTCAAGGCCGAAGGTGAAAAAAAATACAAAATCACCGGTGACCTGACATTGCACGGTGTGACCAAAGAAGTTGTATTGGATGGAATGTACAGAAGCGGAATCAACCCGATGTCACAAAAACCAGTGGTTGGTTTCCGTGTTACGGGAACAATCAAACGTTCGGATTTCAATATTGGCAGCAAATTTCCTGCACCTATGTTGAGCGACGAAGTTCAATTGGTGGCAAACGGCGAATTCGGTAAAAAAGAAGCCACACCTATGAAATAATTCTGAATTGGGTACCTGAATAAGCCCCGATTGTATTGGGGCTTATTCATTTTATTTGTAACCTGCCACAAAATCCTCCTGACAAATGAAAACGCGTTTCGTTCCGGCATTGCTGATGTTACTCTGCATGGCTTCCTCCTTCACCTTGATTGGTTTGCAGGATTGGACTGTAACACCCGATTATACAATCCGCTTTACCAATCCCGAAGTGAGCGGCAGAATGACAAAATTTAAAGCAGACATTTCTTTCGACCCCAAAAATCTAAGGTCTTCAAAATTTGATGTGCATATAGATGCAGCCTCCGTTAATACCGGCAATCAGGAGATGGATGCCCAGGCCATGGGGCCGGAATTGCTGGACGCCAGGACATACACCGAGATCAGGTTCCAGGCTTCCGGTGTCACCACTACACCCGAAGGTTTTCAGGCTACAGGCATACTCGATCTGCATGGGGTTAAAAAAGAAATTTCCATTGCTTTTACCTTCGAGAACAAGGTCTTTAAAGGCGGTTTTGCTTTTAAATGCAAGGATTATGGAATGAACGGATTGGGCAAAGAAGATGCCGACATTCTCCGCATCGAACTGATCGTGCCGGTAACGCAGAAATAAACCTTTGGGAATGTATTGCCGGCGGAATAGACTCAGGCACTCAGGATTTCAAAAGGAGTTCGGACCATTTTCGAAAACTCTATGCCGTTGTCCTGCATGTCTTCATCCCCCTTATCAAACATCCATTTGATACTGAGCTGAGCTGCATAGGCTTTGAGAAGATCAATTTTGAGAAGAAGGGTGTAAATATTCTTCAGCGAAGAGGAGGTGACATAATTCAGATGGAAAAGAAATACAATATCTTTCTTGACCGTATCAGGTTTGCTGGAATACAGGAAATGAAGGTAAAGGGAAAAATCATCTACCCATTTGATCAGCGGGGCATAGAAAGAACGGGCATCTTCAGGGCTTGACTCCCCTTCAATTTTAAAGACAAAATCAATGTGGTCAAATATCACACGGGGTGAAAATTCAGTGGCTTCTAGGGAGATCTTATTCATAGGTTCAAATCGATGGTAGTCTTGAGAAGAAAAATATTTTGAGTCTCATTTTTTTCGGTCAGTTCGATAAAATAGCTGTGACCCGTTTTCAATTTGACTGTTATTAAACCCAGACCGCTTCCTGTTGTGGCCTTATTCTCCCGGGTCAAATTTATCTGAAACAATTTACGCAATTCCGATGCTTTTCCGGTGTTCAGGGTATTGAAATTGCTGATCACATCCTGTGTATCCGATTTGAGAAGCGTATTCGAAATGCGGATAAGTACGTCTGATTTATCTGCAAGAATAAGGGTGGCATGAATGGTTTCGTTCTCAAGGGCCCTTTTTTTATAATATTCATGAGTGTTTGCAAGAAGCTCTTCAAAAACGTAGGAACAACGTCGCTTTATATTGAGTTCTCCGGCATAATCATCAATTTTCTTTCTTAAAGCGGAAATCAGCTCCTTTTTAATATGAAAATTGATATGTCCTGAGTAGTCAAGAAAGATTTCCTCCTGGGAAATTCGTCTCATTTTGTCAAGTAAAGTTTTATATCAGACAAATATAAACTTTATTTTGGAACATGTAAAGGCTCTGTGTATTAGGAGTTTAATGTTCTGCAGGGATGGAATGAAATGTTTTATCCGCTAGCAGAATCTACTTACCTGCAGGCTTCTTCTTCCTGAGCGTGATGACCGTAATTTCAGGCCAGATTCCTACTCTGCCCGGAAATCCGATAAATCCAAATCCGCGGTTTACATAAAGGTATCGGTTGTTTTCTTTATATAAACCGGCCCATTTCCGATACCGCAGACTTACGGGTGAGAATTTAAAACCAAACAGTTCAAATCCGAATTGCATGCCATGGGTATGACCCGCCAGGGTAAGATGAATGTGCTGCTCATGTTCCCTGACTTCTCCTTCCCAGTGAGAAGGATCGTGGGAGAGAAGAATTCTGAAGGCATCGGTGTTCGTACCGGAAAGTGTTTTTTCGAAATCGCCGTATTGTGAAAAGCCCTGGCCCCAGTTTTCCATACCGAGCAATTCAATGCGTTCCCCTTTTCTTTCCAGTTTCAGATTCCCGTTTTTGATCAGCCTGAAACCGATGCGTTCATGGATTTTGAATAAATCCAGAAGGTTTGCCCGTTTGGCTTCCGGGGAAGGCCAGGTGGCATAATCACCGTAGTCGTGGTTCCCCAGAACAGAATATTTACCCATAGGAGCTTCCAGCTTACTAAAAACAGATACCCAGGGCTCCATTTCTTCGGCTTTGTTATTCACCAGATCGCCTGTAAAAAAAATGACATCCGATTTCTGCTCGTTAATCAATCCGACAGCTTCCTTAATTTTTTCGACATTATCAAAACTTCCTGCATGTATGTCCGAAAGCTGTGTTATCGTAAATCCGTCAAAGCCCTCAGGCAAATCATCAAATTCCAATTCGGTCTTATGCACTTTGAAGTGGTGTTTGCCTTTTGTGATGCCAAACAAAACACCAAGAAAAACGAGAATGGCCGATATGCCAGCAACACTGCTAAAAACCGGATTGCGTGCCAGATAATAGGGAATCATATTTGCAGAAGCGCTCCCCGTCAGTTTGTAAATGCCGACAGCAATTGAACGGAGAAGCCGGTAGACATCTTCAGCGCCAAGAAAGAGAGAAAACACGAGTTTAGGGATGTACAAAAGCGCTCCTAGGCTGCCAACGACTTTAAGAGAGCCGCTTCCTGATTGGGCTGTGCCAGCAACTATATACAGCGACAGAAGGAGAAAGGCTATGCTGAATGACCAATATACCAGTGCTGTTACCCCTTCAGGATAGGGAGACAGAACCGAAGAGACAGCCCGTACCCCTGTAAATACATAGGCATCGATTAAGAATAAAAATGCCAATAAAATGAAAATAAAGGGTAAGATTCTTCTGATATTCTTTGTCCGGGCAGGCATCTTGGGTATCTATATATGATTGGCATAACAACAAACACTCCGGTACGTTCTCCTTTACATTGCCGGACAGATCAAAATCAGACGCGCATATACCGCTTCTATAATACAGGACGTATGGGACGCTTAAATATTTTAATGTTTACGGGAAAACCACTGGTTCTTTTCTTAGTTTTGAATAGAACCCCCTGATCCACCACATGACCGGCTTCGGTAATAAAAAACTTATTCTTTTGTATGCCGCAGGAGTATTGTTCGTTGTGCTCATTCTTGTTCTGGGTTATTACAACCGGCTTGCAATCGATGATTACGCATACCTGCTGGAAGAAAAAACACTCGGAATCAGGGCTGCAACACTGAATACCTATTTAACCTGGGATACCCGCTGGGTCGGATTTTTGTTGTTAAATGGTTTCCTGAAGCTGTATGAAAAAACGCAGACACTCCTGTGGTTTCATGTTTTTTCTCTTTTCTCTGTCATTTTTTCCATTCATTTTGTTCTGAAGCAGATTGTCAAAGAAAGACATATCCATTTGCCCGGACCAATCATCCTGGCTTTTGCTTTATTGTTTGCTGCCGGATTTTTCTTTTTAACACCGGGTATTGGGGAAACCTGGTTTTGGATAAACTCTTCGGTAACCTATCTCTGGCCGATTGTTTTTTATTTTTTGGGTCTGGGTTTTATGCTAGGCAGCGGGCAAGGGGTTCGGTTCAGTTCCTTCTTCTGCTTTTTCTTTTTCTTCCTTACAGGGGGCTCGAGCTATGAATTGCCACCCCTTGTATTGATCAGCTTCATTTCCTTTTTGTTTTACAAGGGCCATAAAAATTCCACCCTCCTGAAAACCTTTCTGAAAAGCAAAATGAACCGGACTATTTGCATTGCCATTGTGGGATGCGCAAGCGGTTTTGCCATAAATTATTTTGGACCGGGAAACAGCGTAAGACAAAGCGCAGAGCCACCCGAATCAATCCTGCGCGCTTTTCCGGTAACAGCAGTTTCTTTGTTGAAATTGGTGCTGCTGGATATTTTCCCGAAGATTCCCTATATCCTTTTTTTCTCCGTGCCCTGGATATTCCTTGGCAATTTTCTTGGGAAAGGAAGAGTGAAACCAGAGAATTCAAAATTTGGAATGACCGTGCTGGTTTCGACCGGTTTATTGCTTGTCCTTACCGTTATTTCCTTATTTATACCTGCTTATCTTCTTTCTGAAATGGGCCCCAAACGGTCGTTGACGCAAATATCGGTATACCTGCTTGTTTGGAGTACATTTCTGAGTGTATATGCCGGATATCGGCTGGAATTAAATCAAAAGGCCCTCATCGCTGTGTTTTATATCTCGGTGCTGAGCTGTATGATTATTCTTGGCCTTGCCATTGTTTCACAACAGGCAATCGCTTCATCCTATGCAAGGGCCCTTGATAAAAGGGTGAGTTACTTGCAGGGATTGAAAGAAAAAGGGAATAAAGCCTGGGTAAAACTGGAACCACTTCCTGCTTCGGGTTATTTGTACTCGGCGGAAATTTCTACCGACACGTCACATTTTTCAAATGTGCAATTCCAAAAGAGCTTGTCATTGAATTTTAAGATCAGCCTGAAATAAAAAAGACCGTAAAAGAAAGTATCGTACCGGCCGGGCGAAGTGGGGGGTGAATGGATTCAATCCGAAAACAGGATGCCGGGATTTAAAAAGTATAACAAGCTCCAAAGCCGAGACTCAAAGACAGATCTGTCAGATCTTCTTTGCTTGAATGGTAATAGCTGATTTCTGTAAGCCGCATACAGGGATTGAGAAACAGAGTGAAATGTCCTGTTTTGTAGGAAGGAGAAAGACCAAAGGAATAAGAGAAGCCTGAAGTCCCTGCCCTGGCGCTGGGGGCATAGGTGCCATCATAGGCGTTCCTGTCATGATAAAAAACACCAAAACAAATATTGCCTGCCAGAACGAAATGATTTTTTATGTACAAATCATACTCCAGAAAAAGTGGAATTTCAGAATTTGACCCGAATGTTTTGGCCTGATGCTTGATGGGGGCTCCGGTAACCAGTGAGGTGTCTGTCGGATCCGGAGTCCGGCTTAGCGTGGGGACATGAAAAAATATTTTTGAAATGCCAAGGCCTATTTTAAAGGAATGGATTCTGATGCCAAGCACCAGGTCGACAGGAATGGCGTACCCGTTTCCAACATAGTCATTGCTCACATTTGTTGCGCCATTGGCAGGAGTTACCAGTGTGCTGGTATAAGTCGAACTCATGAATCCGAAACCTGAAGAGAATCTGGTAAAGAAACGAAGACAACATTTTTTGTGATGGGTGGTATCGGCAACAGACTGATCCGTTGCGGACGAAATAGGTCCCGCGGGTGGCGCAGCAACAGGTATAGAAGAGGGGGGCAGGGCAGGGTTGTCCGCTTGCTGATGAGGAAGACTGTCGGTCTGCCCGAATACACCATGTGTGCACGTAAGAAATACGGCCAGACAACTGAAGAGGCGGATTGTTTTCATTTGAAGTATTCTCGGGATTCTTATCAAAGGTCATGAAAATTTGCGCATTGGCAAGTTTCGGACAATAAATTTTCCTTCAGATGCCGGGAGGTTTGTCTAAATATTTTGACCGAAACAGACTGAGGATGAATACAGAAAATGCTTCAGTGCTGAAGTTTTTTGTGGATGAATGAAGCTGGTTTATTGAAAATGAAGAGGAGCGAACCAAAGACAAAATAAAGCAGGGGACTTCATCTAAGCCCAGAGCCATCTTATTTTATCTTTCCTGATTTTACGAAGCTTTTAATCGCCTGCCGCCTGTTTTGGTTGTCCTCAATGAACCGCGATTTTTTTTTGAGGATTTGCGGTTACGATCTGTTTTTAACACCGAAGGCTGGCGGTTATGGGTGCTGCTGACATTCCCTTTTCTGCCCGAATTTCTCATGATAAGGCTCAGCACCCTGTCTTTGGTTTGACTTAGCAGATCCCGAATGTCAACATCCAAAGCTTTTGCAATTTTTTTTAGAATAAATAAACTGGGTTGGGTTTTGTTATTGCAATAATTGGTTGTCACGACATAACTGCGGCCTATTTGTTCAGCCAGCCATGCCTGAGATCTGCCCTGTGCTTTTAATATTTCCTTGATCTTGTTCATTTCGATCTGTTTTTTAGGTTACGAACCCAATCTTTTGATTTCTGAATTGGTTCTTAAATCTCTTTTTATTTCTCGCTTTGTGCCATTCAGGGGTTATAACTAAATATATCACTGTATGTAAATTTAATACTCTTGAATTTTTCCGGCAATGATATTGATCAGAAATGCGAAAAGGTCTTTTGTTGGTTTTGTTCGGTTGTTGGCGGGCTGATGGAAAATTGATGTATTCACTCCATATTTTCACCTTTTGCTGATAATTTTCAGAAATGCCGGCACAGGAATTGATTGGTCGGACTTATCTTTGACCAAAATCACAAATGCTTCAACCTCGTTTCTTTTTGCCTGTCTTCACTGGGCTCCGTTTCTTGTTTTTTCTGTGTTTTTTTGGAACACTTGGCATGTCACTCAAAGCACAGCAGGATTTGCTTCGGAATGATGTTTATTTGAAAAGCCTTTACAAAGATAGTGCTTACCTCTTGAAAAAAGAGATTGTGGGGAAACTCTTTGTCCATGAAAAACCCGGCCAATGGGGGGAATTTGTAAAGGGCGTCGACGAGGATCTGGTCACCCAGAAAAAAATTATAGCCTTCACATTTGATGCCTGCGGGAACAAGTCAAACAAATACAACAAGCGGCTGATCAATTATCTCAGACAAGAAAAGATTCCGGCCACTTTGTTTGTAAGCGGCGTTTGGATCGATGACAATTACGATACCTTTCAGGAGCTATGCGGGGATACATTGTTCGAAATTGAAAATCATGGTTTCAACCACCAGCCCTGTTCGGTTGATGGGGAAAGCAAATATGGGATTAAAGGCACTCCGGATGTCCCCGATGCTTTTGATGAAATTGAGGCCAATGAAAGAAAGTTGGGAAAATTAACGGGAAGAAGACCCTGTTTCTATCGTTCTGCAACTGCTTTCACTGATGAAGCTTGCGCTAAAATTGCAAAATTACTGGGTGTTACCATGGTTAGCTTTGATGTCCTCTCGGGGGATGCCATGCCCTACGCCTCTCCGGATGTTATCTATTCAAATGTGATTAAGAATGTGAGACCCGGCGCCATCATCATCATGCATTTCAATCATCCGGAATGGTATTCTGCAGAAGCCTTGCAGTGCATTGTTCCGGAATTACGCGCCAAGGGATATACCTTCGCTCGCCTGAAAGACTACCCCCTGAAAGAGAGATAATCATCGTAGACTTTCTGCTTTGAAGTTAAAGGCGATTCTAATCGGATTTTCCGTCCACAAGGTCTGAACAATGCCGAACGCCCTATCAGCTTATGCAAATGTCATGGGAGGCCAGTAGTCCAGGTAATCCCTGTAATGAGAACTTTGCTTTTTTCAGATCGTTTAGTGAAGGGTCGATGATGAAGTTGAATGCGGTTGTGAAATCTGCCTGTTTCAGTTGGGTTTTATGAAACAAAGCTCCCGAGAGATCGGTTCGATTGAATTCGGAATTTGAAAGGTTACAGTTTGTGAAATTGACATCCCTGAGCGAAGTGTTGGAAAATTTGGTTTGCGTCATTTTCTTATTCATGAACGAAGCATAGTCAAGAATACTGTTTTCGAAGCCGACATGAAACAAAAAATGCTCACATTCAAAAAAATTCAACCCAATCAATTTGCATTCTTTGAAAAGGACGGCCCGGAAACCCGTGTTGTTTAATTTGGCAAGAGCCAGATTGCAATTCACAAAAATGCAGTCGCTGAATCGGACTCCTGACAAATTGCTGTTCGAAAAATCACACTGTTTAAATGTACATTTCTCGAATTCCTGATTTTTTAATTCAGCCCCAGAGTAGGTGGTCTTTTCAAAGAGCCGGTCTTCATGGATGATCTTTTCCATATTTTCATTTTTACTTTCAATTGTGCAATTCGATTCAGCCGGCTTTGAACAACGGCGCGCTAAATTAGTTCTTTTCCCGAAATCAGCTCAGCGCGGAATGCAAGATGGGGTCTGAAGTTTTGGTCTGTTGCGCCAAAGTGCAGATGTTCTATGGAACAGTCTCCTTTACCTGGCCGGGGTTTTATACACATAAACGGTATAATCACCTTCCTGGTAGTCTTCGCGCAAGACAACATGCGCGGAGAGTGTTTCACAAAAAGGAAGGATCACTTCGGGTTTGTATGCGCAAAGGTGAAAAGGAGGGTAACCGATGTTGCTCAGAAGATTAAAGCCAAGTCCGGTTGCGCTGGATTGAAACAGCTTCCGGATCATTTTATAGATAAAGCCGGGATCACTGTTTTTGTAGTTCAGAGATCCGGAAGCCAGAATAAAATCCGCCACTGGAATGGTTTCGGTCCAGAAGTTGCCCGTGATGAAACGGGTGTTGGGCAGGTGCCCGTATTGTCTGTTGGCGATATCAATAAAAGTTTCATGCTGTTCAATTCCGGTGTATTTAATTCCCGGAAATCTCTCTCCGAGATAAACGCTCAAATCTCCTCTTCCGCAACCCAGGTCAATGACAGAGCTGTTACTCAGGTCGGCGATTTGAGAAAGCATTTCAAAACGGATCCGCTGACTGGCAGGAGTATTCCATCCGAGAGCCATGGCAGAGCGGGGTCCGTATGTCCGGATGCGGGCTTCGTGGTATCTGTTTATTTTGCTTAGATCTGTAGGTTTCAATGATGGTGGTTGAATGCGATTTCTGAAAAATGTCAAGTTATAAAAAATGACGTTCAGTTGTCAATGTGACCCCAAAAGGAAAAAAGCCAGAGAGTAAATTTTGCAAGAGAAAACCATGCCGGCAGACAGTAAATACATGATGGCGATTCAAAGGCAAGAATCCGAATTGGTTTGATTTTGCCAATTGACCATGGTGTATTTCCTTCAATTAGCCATTCAATGCTTCAGCACCTCCGACAATCTCAAGGATCTCGTTGGTGATGGCAGCCTGACGGGCTTTATTGTAGGAAAGTTTCAGATCCCGCAGAAGGTCCTTCGCGTTGTCGGTTGCCTTGTGCATGGCCGTCATGCGTGCGCCGTGTTCAGCAGCCCAGGAATCGAGCAATGCTTTGTAGATCTGGGTTTTCAGGGAACGGGGAATAAGATCCTTGACTATTTCTTCTTTTGAAGGTTCGAAGATATAATCCACTTTAGACGCTTTGCCTTTTGTCTTGGAAGGAACGACAGGAAGGAACTGCTCGACAGTGGGTATTTGAACGGCCGCATTTTTGAACTGATTGTAAATGATATCGATTTTGTCGAATTCACCTTTGGCATAAACCTCCATGATTTTCTCGGCTACAGGGGCAACATTGTCATAAGCGAGTTTGTCGAAGAGTTCATTGAGTTTGCGTGGCATATCGGAGCCGATAATCTTCAAATCTGTTTTCTTGAAAAAATCATTTCCTTTTTTACCGATACAAAGTACGGTGACGTTTTTGTCTTTGTATTCTTCTTTTGACAACGAAAGTGCCTTTTTAATGATGTTCGCGTTGAATGCCCCGGCCAGTCCGCGATTGGAAGTAACCACGATAAGCAGAACATTCTTCACCGGGCGCTCTTTGGAAAATTGTCCATCGTTGCTGTCCAGACTGGCACTCAGGTTTTCCAGTATCTCACGAAGTTTTTTCGCGTAAGGGCGCATTTGGGTAATTGCATCCTGTGCCCGTCTCAGTTTTGCGGCACTCACCATTTTCATGGCGCTTGTGATCTGCTGAGTCGAGGAGATAGAGGTAATCCGGTTGCGTACTTCTTTTAAACTGGCCATCGTGCGTCAAGGTTTGGGACTCCAGGGTTCAGATTCAGCTTTATTCATTCTGATTCTGAACCTGTAGTTTGTAACCGGTTTCTATTTTTTATATTTCGCTGAAAGGTCTTTTCCAACCGATTCAAGCGTGTTCGTGATATCATCTGTCAACTGTCCGGCTTTTAATCCGCTCAGAACATTGGTGTGTTTGGCTTCGAGGTACAACAGGAATTCGGCTTCAAATTCTCTTACTTTATTAACGGGAACATCACGCAGAAGTCCTTTGGTTCCCAAGTAAATGATGGCAATTTGCTGTTCAACACGAAGCGGTGAGAATTGTCCTTGTTTCAGGATTTCCACGTTTCTCGAACCTTTATCCAGTACAGCTTTGGTGGCTGCATCGAGATCGGAACCAAATTTGGAAAACGCTTCAAGTTCGCGGTATTGAGCCTGGTCAAGTTTGAGTGTTCCGGCCACTTTTTTCATGGACTTGATCTGGGCGTTACCACCCACGCGCGATACCGAAATACCTACGTTAATGGCAGGACGTACACCCGAGTTGAAAAGGTTTGACTCGAGGAATATCTGTCCGTCGGTAATGGAAATTACGTTTGTCGGAATGTAAGCAGAAACGTCACCCGCCTGAGTTTCAATGATTGGCAAAGCCGTCAGGGATCCTCCGCCTTTTACAATGGAGCGGATGCTTTCCGGCAAATCGTTCATTGCTTGCGCGATGCTGTCGGTTTTGTTGATTTTGGCGGCGCGCTCCAGCAGACGGCTGTGCAGGTAAAATACATCTCCGGGATAAGCTTCACGTCCGGGAGGTCTGCGAAGAAGAAGAGAAACTTCACGGTAAGCTACGGCCTGTTTGGAAAGATCGTCGTATACAACAAGGGCTGGTCTGCCGGTATCACGGAAAAACTCTCCGATTGCAGCACCGGCCATTGGTGCATAGAACTGCATGGGAGCCGGGTCAGACGCTGTTGCGGTAACAATAACGGTATAAGCCATTGCGCCTTTTTCTTCAAGAACACGTAAAATGTTGGCCACAGTAGAACCTTTTTGTCCGATTGCTACATAGATGCAAAAAACGGGCTCTCCTTTTTCGTAAAATTCTTTCTGGTTGATAATTGTATCGATACAGACAGCCGTTTTTCCGGTCTGACGGTCGCCGATGACAAGCTCCCGTTGTCCGCGTCCAATGGGAATCATCGCGTCAATCGCTTTGATTCCGGTCTGCAGAGGTTCTGTCACGGGCTGACGATAGATGACCCCAGGCGCTTTACGCTCAAGAGGCATTTCATAAAGTTGTCCTGCTATCGGGCCTTTCCCATCGATTGGGTTACCCAGAGTATCCACGACGCGACCCAGCATGCCTTCACCCACCTGGATGGATGCAATTTTGCGGGTACGTTTTACCGAATCTCCTTCTTTGATGTTGTTCGAAGAGCCAAGCAGTACTGCGCCGACGTTGTCTTCCTCAAGGTTCAGAACGATTCCTTTTAGTCCGTTCTCAAATTCGATCAGTTCTCCCGACTGGACATTGGAGAGTCCGTAGATCCGGGCTATACCGTCTCCAACCTGAAGAACTGTTCCTACTTCTTCGAGCTCGGTTGCTGATTTCACTCCGGCCAATTGCTGCCTGAGGATTGCGGATACCTCTGAAGGTTTTATTTCTGCCATTTTTTCTTCCTGTATTTAGAAAAGTGTTACGTTATGCTAAAATGTAATTGGTTTCATCCGGTCTGTATATAATACAGCTGAACAGGGTTTAGTTTAATGTGTTTTCTTTAAATGTGCGCTCAAGCAAGCGGAGTTTTCCAAGGATGCTTGCATCATTTTGTTTGTCGCCAACCCGCAGAATGAAGCCGCCGATCAGGTTTTTATTTACTTTCTCCACAAGTTCGATTTCGGAATTCATCTGTTTTTTAACCAGCTCGAATACCTTCTTCCTCATTTCCTCATCCAAACCTGTAGCGGTGGTGATTACGGCCGTGAGAATCTTTTTGTGTTTTTTATAAGAATCAACAAATGCTTCGCCGATCATTTCCAAAAACTCTTCGCGTTTGTGCGTCGCAATAAGTTGCAGGAAGGAGTTGGTGATTGGAGAAATGTTTTTTGAAAAAATTTCTTCGAGGATGGCCTTCTTCTTATCCGTTTTGATAACCGGGCTGTGCAGCATGGCGGCGAAATCGCGGCTTTCCTTTATGGTATGCAGGATAAGTGTGACATCAGCATACACCTTTTCAAGCGCCCCGTTTTCGAGTGCCAGATCCAGCAGAGATTTCGCGTAACGTACCGAGGCCCTTGTTCCTTTCATGTGAGATATAATTGCTTATTTAACGGTCAAATGGAATGAATTGATTTCAGATCCTGTTTAAGCAAGAAATCAATTGCATTTCATGATTAGTTCAGATTAACATCATTCAGAAGCGTCACAACTAGCGCTTTCTGTTTTTCGCTGGAGGAAAGTTCTTCCTTCAGTATCTTTTCGGCAATCTGCAGAGAAAGAGCAGCTACCTGATTCTTCATTTCTGCAATGGCCGCGTTCTTTTCGCTCTGGATGCTTTCCCGGGCAGACTTCATTACTTTATCCGCCTCTTTTTGAGCGGCACCTTTCGCCTCGCCGATGATCTGATCTTTTATTTCCCGGGCTTCTTTCAGCATAATGTCGCGCTGACCCCGCGCTTCAGCAAGAAGTTTTTCGTTGTTGGATTGAAGGGCAGCCATTTCCTTCTTTGCGCTTTCGGCAGAATTGAGGGCGTTGGTGATAAAGTCTTCCCTGTCTTTCAGCATGGTCAGGATCGGTTTCCATGCAAATTTTTTCAGGATGAAAAAGATGATCCCGAAGGACACCAGCATCCAGAAGATTAATCCGATCGAAGGTTTTACTAAATCCATGTGTCTTATATTTTATAATGTAAAAAGAAATGTCAATAATTCCTGTATCCCAACCAACCGTCAGAATACAGGAATAAATTTTCTTACTTCAGGAAGATAACCAGAAGTCCGATTACCATGGCGAAGAAGGCAGCACCTTCAACAAGAGCCGCTGTCAAAATCATGTTCGAGCGGATGTCGTTGATGGCTTCCGGCTGGCGCGCGATAGATTCTACAGCGCTTCCTCCGATTCTTCCAATACCGATACCTGCACCAACGGCAGCAAGACCGGCACCCATGGCTGCAATACCATATCCGATACCAACATTGGCACCGGAAGCGGCTACATCAAGTAAAATGTTTGATAACATACTGTTTGTTTTTTATTTCCCTGTTGCTATTAAATGAATGCCGGTAACAGGAAACAACCGGCAATTTTATCAATGCGCTTCGACGTGTGCGTGTTCTGCATGGTGCTCTTCGATAGCCGTTCCGAAATACATGGCAGCCAGCAAGGTAAACACATAAGCCTGAAGGAAACCCACAAGCAATTCCAGCATACCCATGAACACGGTAAATGCCACCGAAAGAATTGAAACACCAAAACCAAGGCCGGTATTCATTTCAGCAAAGATGAAAATCAGACAGAAGAAGGAAAGTGCTATAATGTGTCCGGCGAGAATGTTGGCGAAAAGTCGGATCATCAGGACAAATGGCTTTAGAAAAACACCAAAAATTTCAATCGGAGTGAGAAGCACAAGGATCCCCTTCGGCACACCCGGCATGGCAAAAACGTGTCTCCAGTAAGTTGCTTTCCCGCTAAGAGTGGTGATGACAAAGACAATCACAGCCAGGGTCATGGCAACGGCAATATTGCCCGTCACATTTGCCCCGCCAGGAAAAATGGGAATCATTCCGAGCAGGTTGGTGATCCAGATAAAGAAAAAGATGGTCAGCAGGAAAGGAAGATATTTCATGTATTTTTTTTCGCCGATGGAAGATTTGGCAATGTCATCCCGGACAAAGATGATCAGGGGCTCAACGAACGAACGTACACCCGTTGGTGCTGTTCCTGGCGCTCTTTTGTATGCATTGGCTGCTGAAACGAAGATCCAGAGCATCAACCCCATGACGATGAAAATAGACAATACGTTTTTGGTAATGCTCAGGTCCCAAACGCTCTTTGTCATTTCCTCATCCACAGTGCCTTCGGGTGTCAGGGCAACCATGCGATGACTGCCGTCTTTCGCCTTTTCGAAGCGGTAACCGTGGCTTCCGTCTTCCAGATGGCTGGAAAGAAACACCGAAAGGCCTCTCTTGGAATAAACAATGACCGGCAGCGGTATGGCTATGGCATGTTCGCCTTTTCCGGCAATGTGCCATTCGTGCGAATCGCCGATGTGTTCCATAATCGTCTCACCGGCATTGAACTTTTCTTCTTTGGCTTCGGCCGAAGCCTGTTTTTCAGTTGGTCGGCTGGCATTGGCATTGTCCTCATCACCAGCAACAGCAAGGGTACTGAAGCAGGAAAAAGCAAAAAGGACTAAAAAACGAAGCGAAAAAGTCCGGAAGCAAGAGTGTTTATAGGCCATCTGGCTGAAATGATTAACAGTTTTTTGAAATCGGGTGCAAACATAGAGAATATGTGACAATAAGAGAAGAAAATAAGCCCGAATTTTCAACAATTTTTGGGGAAAATATGCGAATGCTTGCGAAGAGACCTTAATTATTCGAGAATGCGATATAGTTTTGGGAAAAGAACAGAAAAAAATTTGGGGGACAGCAAGTATTATTTTGAACACAGGAAGCATATTTCCTCCTGCAAGGTGCACCAAAATAGGTAGAATAGATTAAAATCGTTGTTTTAGCGATGATTTGTATGTATTTCATGTCGTTTTACCTGCATTTCGAAGCATTTTGTTTGCATTTCGAGTCGTTTTGTTTGCAGATTGATGCGTTTTGTATGCATTGCGTATCGTTTTGCTTGCAGATTGACTCTTTTTGTATGCATTTCATGTCGTTTTGCTTACAGATTGATGCGTTCTGTTTGCATTTCGAATCGTTTTGCTTGCAGAATGACGTGTTTTGTTCCCATTTCGTGTCGTTTTTCTTGCAGAATGACGCGTTTTGCTTCCATTTCGCGTCATTTTACTTGAATTTTGCCAAGTTTTGTTGCGTTTTGATATTTTTTGTTCTATTTTTTCAATTTGCGATACAAACTTGAAACTTCAAACACAGTGAAAAACAGATACATAACCAGAAAATACAAAGCTACAGCCCGGGCATGGTCACGGTTGACCAGAAAAACGATGATCAGGAAGCTCAGGTAAGCAAAAAGCTTGATGGCAGTTAGACCCATAAACTGATTGACAAAGGCTTTCGGTTCACCCGATGCAGAACGCACCAATAGATAGTGCACAAGGGCAGTGCTGGTGGCAAAAAAAGCCAGAATATACCAGGATACATTATCGTGCAAAGCTGGCGGACTGAATGTATTCCAGCAAAAAAGAAGGACGGAAATGCTGGCGGTGAACAAGATAAGTTTGAGCGTAAAGGCTTTCATGAGGAAGTTTATGGTGTGTGTCAAACCGGAAGCCGGTTGTTTTTCAATTCTTCAAATATATTTTTTGTGACTTCGTGAAACTTATTCTCTTTCCAGAAATCAACAATTTCATTGCCAGTGGTCATCCAGGCTTCCTTTTCATTCGCGTATTTTAAAATGGCATCATACAGCAGACCCGGATGCCCCTGCATTTGGGTGTTGTGCCACAATAAAGTAAGAACCCCATTGTTGCGGGCGACGGTATCAATGAGTTGTTTGCACAATTCAAATTGCCCAGCTTCATTTAAATTCATGTACTTCCACAAAGTGTTATCCATGATAACCAAAGGTAATTCAACAATATTTAAGAACGCTTTTTTCTCCAAACTGTATGGCTGGAATGGATGGCACATCCCGTTTCTGAAACCGGCACAATCCGCAAAACCATATGTGGTATCATATTTAAAATTCAACGTCTCGAGATGTTCCCAGGTGGATGGGGTGTTGAATTTCAAATAATGGCTTCGGTAACCATCAACAGAACGTCCGATGGCTGCTTCCAGTTTTTCCTTTTCTTGCCTTATTTTGGAAATGTTGTTGGAAGCCAGATGTCCGCCATGCAAGCCAACCTCTCCGTTGCTTTTGGCAATCGCATCAAAAATCTCTGATATTTCTGATAAATCATAATTAAAATCTTCTTCCTCTTTGGATAGGGACAAAAAATAGGAACTTGATTTTGCCTCGTATTTTTTTTCAATCTTCAGGGTTTCTGCGATATGGAAATGGGGATTGATCCTTTTCCGAAGACCGGCTTGCAGATTTTTCGATAAATTTTGCAGGTTCAAAGTCACCAGACTTTTTGCTCCGTTTTTTGCAAGTTGTTTTCGCGAGATGTTGTTATACAACATATCAATGTCGTGAGTCAGGCATACGGCGAACTTTTTATTGCCAGGATAATGGGGACGCAGTCCGTTTTGTAATAAATATTCCGAAATCACAGGGGTAAAAACAGTTCTGTTTTTTGACGCCCAATATGGGGCTCTGCCATACCTGTCTTTCAGGCTGGCACGGTATTCTTCCTCTGCCGTGAACAATTGCCATAATTCCATTTTCTTTTCCATCGAAATAGATAAAAGTGTTGTCCTAATAATAGATTGTGCTTCAGTGGAGCAATTTCTTCCGGTTAAGCCAGAAACCTATTTTAGCAAGATTTCTATTTTTTTCACCAGGTTCTTTACGTTGTAATCCTGGAATAAAAAGGTTTCAGAAGATAAGTTCGTTTTGTTTTTGTGCATTTCAATGACCCTGAGTAATGAACTGTGCATATCGTCAGGGCCTATGCCGATACCCAGATTGTTCTTTTCCACAAATTTCCCGGTATCGCCATTGTTTGAGAAGACAATGATTTTTTTGTTCTGAGATAAATATTCATGAAACTTTGTACTTAGGCTGTAATTTATATCGTTTGTTAAAAATAAGGCGCAGAAATCGGAATTTGAAATTACAGAATATACTTTTTTTAATTCAATCTGTCCATGATAAAAAAAACAGGTTTTCAAAGAATTCACTATGGCTGTAGCCTGAACAGGTAACGTTCCAAAAAAATGAAATTCAAACTGGTCAAGAAATAATTTTTCACTGCGGATTGTATCCGCCAGTTTTTGCAGCAGATAGGTGGCATTCTCATAAAATGTTCCGGCAAAAACAATCCTGATTTTTGTGTTGTTTTGAAAATACAACCTGGAAACGTCCTCGACCTCCCTGAAATCATCCTCGTCAAAGCCGTTGCTGATTACAGAAAAATGTTCGTTTGAAACGCGATATTTGTTGATAAAATAATCTTTCATTTCCTGTGCAACGACAATAATTTTATGGAAGCGATTGATCACTCTCCTTTCAGCCTCATTTTCCGTCCGGATTCTTTTTTCAGACATCGAATTTAAGCCATAGGATGTAAAGTTGTTTGTCCAGGGATCCCTGAAATCGACGATGAAATTCACCTGAGGATATTTCGGGATCAATTCACTTACCCATAAGGCCAGCTTAAAAGGGGCACAGGTCACAATGACATTGGTGTATCCTTGTTGGATAAAAAACTCGGTCTGCTTCAGGGTCTGTGCTCTCAGAAAAGAGGCCCTGTCATAATAATTTCCTTTTGCTTTAAGTTTAACATACAGCAGGCTGAACCGGTACAAAATTTTATCAATTGAGCTTTTGGGGCTATCCAGCCATTGGGGATAATTATCGGGCACGTATGAAATGTGATTTTTTAAAGACGCGATATCCTCGCTCCAATTCGAAAAAGGATGTTTGTTTTTGTTGTTAAAGGTCAGTACCTTGACGTCATAATTCAAACGGAAAAGTTCTTTGGCGAATTTGCCCCATCTCCTGCCGCCAATAGCATTGTTTGGAGGAAACGTATACGATATCAGCAATAATTTCTTTTTTGATTTCTTTTGTTTGCTCATCCTGTGATTTGCATATAAATTGAACTCATAGGCCCTTTCGTTTGTTAAATCATTTCAAGCCTACAAATTATTTACTCTAAGCCATGCGCCAATAGCATAATTATCAAATTTGTTTTTTGAGGGCAGTCTGACGCCAAGTGTCCTTTCGTTGTAATCCAGATAACTGCCGAATCCGGAACTGTAAGTTTCAAACAAATGGTCCTGCGGAAAGAGGAACCCTTTTTTATCTTTTCTGAAAGCGATCTCGTTGGGGATTTCGTGCATGCTCTTTCTGATAATGTATTTTTGCCAGCCATCTTTGATTTTTAAATTATTCGGCAGGGAGTAGCCAAATTCAACCAGATTGTAATCCAGAAACGGATGCCTGGATTCAACACCGGACACCATGCTGGAGCGGTCATCATATCTCAAATAATACGGCAACTGAAAAGTGTCGAAATCTCTTTGTAACATTTCATCCATCGTATCTATTTTGTTCCAGTATTTTAAAAGGGCATGGTCAAATTTCGCAATGCCTAATTTGATTTTCGCTGCTAAACTGATCTCACTGACGACGATCGAATGAATCCTTTTTTTTGAAATACCTTTTAATTCGGCATATTGCCTGACCAGGCTAAAGTACTCTGGCAATTTCCCTTTGATGAGTATTTGTCTGCAATATCTGTAAAAATGGTGGTGGTACCCCGCAAAAACTTCATCAGCACCCTGTCCGTTAATGATGATTTTGACCCCCGCCGCTTTTACTTTTTTGCAAATGCATTGCATTGAAAAAGCGGAAGATGAATGTACAGGCTCATCCTGAAAATAAATATGGTTTTCAAAAGCATCGAGACTGAATTCTTCGATTGGATTAATGTAATTTGTTTTGCAGGGAAGGTCGTCTGCCACTATTTTAATGAAAGCAGATTCATCTATTTCTTTAAAGCCCGGAAAAACGGCAGAGAATCCGATTAATTCACCTGTCATTGTTTCGTGCTTTCCAATGGTTTTTGCCATGTATAAAATGGCACTGGAGTCCAGCCCTCCGGAAAGCGCAAAGCCAAAATCGACATCGGCTCGCATCCGTATTTTAACCGCGTTGTATAAAAGTTCCCGAAATTGCTCAATGGCCTGGTTTTCATTTTTTCCGATGGAGACTTTGTTTATCGAATAGTAACAGATTTGGTGATTCAGTATATCCTTATTTACATATTTTAAAGGGTCTACGACTGAGTAATTGGCTTTTTTGAAACGATGGATGTTGGTGTACATCGTATCCTGATCGGAATCAAGCATCCCGTGTTGTGCAAATTCGTCAAGATGTTTTTTATTCAGCCCTATAGCAATGTTGCTGAAACACTTGAATTGCTTGGTTTCTGAGACCAAATGAAAGCCATCCTGGTGTTCGTAATGATACAAAGGTTTAACTCCAAACCTGTCATTGGAAGTAAAAAGTGTTTTGTTGGGGGCATCCCAAATGCAGATACTCCACATCCCGTTGAATTTATTTAAGCAGTTTTTCCCCCAGATACGGTAGGCTTCCAAAATGACCTCCGTGTCAGAATTTGTTTTGAACTGGCTGCCAGATCCTCTTAATTCCTCTTTAAGTTCGATGTAGTTATATATTTCGCCATTAAATACGATCCACGATCCATCTGTCCCCTGCATGGGCTGATGGCCTTTATTGGTCAAGTCGAGTATGTTGAGGCGCCTGTGTCCCAAAAGCAAATTATAGCTCTGGATATTTACCGATGAAATTTCGGTGAGATTCTGAGTGCTTGTATGTGTATATTCGGTTTGGATGATTTTAAATTCATTCGTATTTGTATTGAGTAGTACAACACCCTCATCATCCGGTCCGCGATGATTGATCTTTCTTAAAGACAAAAGAAAGTCATTGTATACATCCTGGCTCAGGCAATGCTTTTGAAATACGACTGAAATTCCGCACATAATTAGTCGAGGTGTTTGGTGTAATTTTGTAATCCATACTTAAAAAAAAAGTCGCCGTTAGTCAGATTCAGGTTGTCGTCTATTTTTGCAAACAAATCCGCTTGTGAAAAAACTGAAATGTTGTATAACCCGGATGGCTGAATGGGAAAATTGGTGTAGGAAAGCGGCATGATAATGGTTTTAAATCCAAAGTATATCCGTTCCAAGACGATTGTTGAAAACAAGGAAACGGCGATATTGATTTCATCAAACAGGAACGATGTTGGTTGATCTAAATTGGCAAGCGAATAGTTTTGCATTCCAAAGTAAGATTGATAATGCGCTTTCGTATCAGACAGGGCGAGCGATGATTTTTCCTTGGGGTGCAGATATATTTTCAATTCCAGTGAAGAATTTAATTTGAGGTATTCCGATAGCATGGTTTTTAGATTGTTCTCTTCATCCAAAACCGTCGCGCTTTCCAGCGTCTCGCCGCGTTCACTTTTTATCCAATTTCCAGTAGAATAGAAGCCGATCACGTTTTTATTTTCGGTGGTTTTGTGGGTGGAGGAACTGTATTTTGAAATATAAGAGGGTGCTGTTTCGGGTGACCATACTGTTTTTAATTTGTAACGAATCGTGTCTTTAAAAAAGGCCGCCTCATCTGTTTGATATTCAAAACATAAAATGAGTGTGTCGGTGAGGATGATTTTGTTCCAGAATGCCAAAGGCGTTTCACTTGTGATCTTTCGTGTTTCGATTCCGAATTTATTTAAAACAAGATGGGTGAGGTTGGCATCCTTTTCGAAAATGCAAAAAAAGTAAAGGCTTTTCGCGCCATTGGTTTTTAAAATGTAGACCAGGTTGGTGATCTCAAAAAATTCATTAAATATCAACGCGGTACAGGATTTGTTTTCCGTAAATATCCAAATCGGAATTAGCCCAACGAATAAGAGAAAGAGTAACGCGAGATTGAGTAAACGGGCCCCAAAATGCGCCGAATAAAGTAAAGTTTCTCTGTAAACGGAGCCTCCAATTCGATCGTTGGAGTGCATTTCAATAAATTGCAGTCGTAGTTTTTCGTCTTTGGGTGAATTGTCATATATCCAGACATCGGCAGCACTGTATTTGCGAAAAGAGGGCTTGGAATTCAACAGACAAAGCGCCACTTTTCCAAACCGCCTGAAATAGATTGACCAGCTGTCCCAGAAATTTGTACCAATGCGGAAGCTATTGGATAGCAGGGATTTTCCGGCTAGATAGCGGTCGGAATTGGAATTTGTAAATAGGTATGTCGTTAAACACCTTGTGAGTGAGTAAAGCGCATACAAGGAAATTCTTAAATAAAGCATATTATTTGATCAGGTGCCATTGAAGTACCGAGTCTTCTTCAATATCCTCAACGGCTTTTTTTCCAATTACCATGTCAATATATTTTGGGCTTAACCCGTGGGCCGGTCGTTTCCAGGTTAAATCTTCATATTCGATGACTTTGCCTTTCGGGATATTTCGCATGGCCACTAAACTTCGGCGGGCATTCAATCTGGCAGGCGCTTCAGATTCAAGTGCGCGGATTGCAAAGCTTCCCATCAATTCAAATACCCTGCTTATATTCACATGGAACGACTTTAAATCTGATTTATCCATAGCATGATAATGATCGTTGCCTTGCAGTGTTTTGTCATGAGTAAAATGTTTTTCAAGAATCACCGAGCCTAACAAGGTGGCAATTTCAAGCGGGCGCATATCCTGCGGGACGGTATGGTCAGAATAACCAATTAAGTTATCCGGAAACTTATCTTTCAAATGGGTGATCATGCCCAGGTGCGCATGTTTATTTTCGGTTGGATAGTTCAACACACAATGAAGAAGGGCCAGGGGATTTCCTATTGCGTCAATCCAGCTTTTGGCTTCTTCAATTTCATGCAAATCGGCAGCGCCTGTTGACAAAATAATGGGTTTCCCAAACTTGCACATATATTCAATGAAGGGCTTGTTTGTTATATCCGAAGAAGATATTTTAAAAACATCCATTATGTCATTCAAAAAAGTGGCCGATTCAACGTCAAAGGGGGTACTCAGGAATTCAATGCCCGCCTTGTCGCAGTGTTTTTTTAGCAGTTCAAATTCTGTTTTCCAGAATTTATCATACTTCTTGAACAACTCGAATTGACTCCTTGTCGGTTCTTTTTCAAGATCCCAGTAAGAGGGAGAGTGTTTTGAGGCAATAGTGGCTGCCTTGTAAGTTTGAAACTTGATGGCATGAGCCCCGCCCTCTGCCGCCTCATCGATGAGCCGTTTTGCCAGGTCAAGGCTTCCTTCATGATTGACGCCTGCTTCAGCAATAATGTATGGCCTGTGAGGAATTCTTTTTAGCAAGTTCAGATCGCCGAATACGTTTAGAATTTTCATGTTAGTTGATAAATTCGTTGAGAATGTGAATTGAATCGGAATGAATAGTAAGATTCTTTTGTTCCAGTAATTGCAAATCTTCCAAAGTGTCGACATCCAATTTTATTTCCGGGTGATGCAGTCTGATGTCTGCCGGGTCGAATGTTTCTATCTTAAAATCCCCGGGATTGTCTGTAATATAAGTGAGACAGTGTTCCAAATTTCTTTGTGAGGTCGCTTCGCGACGGATTTTAGACAAGAGTTCCATGCTTAAAATCTCCGCCCCCAGACCATCGGGATATTTGTTTTTATTTGGAATGTGATTGTAACAATAATCACAGGGATGCTTGGTGAAAAAAGAAATCAGATTGTCAATTTCTGTTGGAGCTATCAATGGGTTATCTGCACATACCCTGACTACCGTGGTTGCATTGGCTTGAAGTGCCGCAGCATAAAAGCGATCCAGTACATTCTCTTCCGACCCCCTGAAGACACTAACACTCAGTGTTTTTAAATAAGCGTACAAGAGATCATCCTTTTCAGAATTGGGTATGGCAACAATGAGTTCATCAACCAAAGCGGATAATTTCACCCTTTCCACAACCCATTTAATCAGGGGTTCCCCTTTCAGGGACAGGAGCATTTTGCCGGGGAGGCGGCTGGATCCCATTCTTGCCTGAATCACGGCAACTGTTTTCGCTTTCATTTAATTCAATAAACTTAAAATCATGTTAACCACTTTAAACTTGTTTTTGTAAAAGTCAAAATGCCGCATTTTGTTTTGCAGCAATAAGCTGTTTTTGGCGTTTAATAACTTGTAAAAGGCACGTTCTATTTTAATTGAGTTGAACGGATTTTGAACGCCGATGTATATGAACCCATTTTTTATTCTGGCGAAGGTGTGAAAAGACTCTCTTTCATGCTGGGCTAATACAAGAGCAGGTATTTTCATGTGTGCCAGTTCGTAAACAGTTCGCCCCGCAGAACATATGGCAATATCCGTGTTTTCCATTATTGCCGACATGACATTTGTTCCGGAAATGAATTGGATATGTTTTCTGCGGCTTGATTGCAGTATAAAATGCTGTATTTTTTCCTTGTGCAAATTCCCCGGGCCAACCACGACGGTAATGTTCAGGTTTTTCAGTTTGCAGGCCTTTTCAACAGATTGAAGGACTTTGAGTGTATAATTATTGGGGTCTGTGCCTCCGAATGTGATCAAAACATTTTTTATTTGCTTGAGAGGGGGGCGTTTCACAGAATGAGAAAACTCGTCACGCAGGAAAAAGAAAGAAGGCCCCCATTGAATGTTAGTGCCCTTTAGCTCAAATTGGTTTTTGTCATAAAGTTCATTGAAGGTGATGTCCGTTTGTTCTGAGCCGGTGCCGAGATCCTCAAAATTAACAACCTTGATTTGTTTGGCTTTTAAACGATTCACGTATGTTTTATCTGTATTTAAAAAATCGTTAATTACCAGATCCGGTTTTAATTCAAGGACATCCTCAATGAGCTTCCCTTTTTGCAGGAATGTTGGATAGTCTCTGACAACAATATTGGTGACGGCCAATTCGCTTTCACGGGTACATAGGAATAAAATTTCGTGGTCGTTTATTTCATGGGCAAGTGTAAGAGCTCTGTACACATGGCCCATGCCAATTGCCGCATATCCCGCAACAACGAACAGAATCCGTTTTCTGCAAATCAATTTTTCGCAAATCCACCAATCCTGATAACTTAATATTTCAATTGCTTTTTCGTTTGATAACAAATACGAAGAGATCAAAGGGGGCTTCTTGTCTTTTTTATGCAGATAGGAAGACCGGACAATCACAAAGCTTTTGGATTCAAGAAACACTTTTTCCTTTTCATCATCCAGAATAATGTCATACAGATCACCTTCCCTTTCTTTCCAAATCCGGTGATTTTCCTCTTTAAGGCTGAACAACAAATCCGGCTTATCTGTAATAAATTTACTTAAGGCTTTATTTAAATCATCCGAATTGACAAGCGGAGTGTTGGCTCTGTATATGATAATTGTATCATATTGTTTCGATTTAAGTTCAATAAACCCCTCAAGTTCCTTTAAAATGTTCTGCGAATGGATTCGGATTTCAGGGTTTAGGAAAAAAGCAACCTGATTCCTTTTGCAGATGAGCGAAAGTTCATGGCTATCGGTAACGGTGTATACATCTTTGGCGGGAACAACGCCCTTTGCATTGTTCAGGGCCCTTTGAAACAAGGTAATGCCGTTCAGTTTTTTGACTAACTGATCCGGTATAACTGCATTCTTTTTGATTGCAGGTATGATGATACAAACTTTACCCTGCATTCCTCAGTTTATTTAGTGCATCTTTTGTCGAATTCACAATATAATTCAAATCTTCTCTGCTTCGCCAGTGTTCAAAAGGGAAACAGATCTGATTATCGAAAAACAAATCGGTGTTGGGGCAATCGGCCTGGCCTAAACCAACGGCCTGATAAAGCGGGTATCGGTTAAGCGGATAATAGCGGACATCGCATTTTATTTTGTAAAAATCCGCCAATAATTTGATTAATCCATTGCGCATGCCATTCTTAACCTGAGCAGCTAATAAATGGTAATTGTGCCGCGAAGAGTCTACTCTGTGAAACTCCAGCTCGGGAAATGCGCTTAATTGGTCGATGAACCATAAAGCATTTGATCGTTTCTCCGCATTCATCTGATGCATGCGATCGAGTAACTTCGAGCCTAATGCACATTCCACTTCGCCTAGACAATAATTGTTGGGCCAAAGCATTTTTCCTTCAAGAACAGGCATTTCCAAGTTGCCCATTGCGGGTAACCAATAATCCGTTCTGTCATAATGAAATGATGTATGGCCATTGTGTCTCAATTGCGGAAGAATGTTGGCATATGTTTGATTCTTGACAGAAAGCATACCGCCTTCTCCCAAAGTGGTCATGTTTTTGTGGGAATGAAATGAATATATCCCAAAATCACCAAAGCTGCCGGCTTGCTTGCCATTGAGATCTGTTCCAAGGGCTTGTGCGACATCTTCAATGATCAATAAATTATGCTTTTTAGCCAACTGAACAATCTCTTCCATGTCGGCGAGATAGCCGTATAAATGAACAATCAGAATTGCTCTGGTTTTTGTAGTGATCCGTTTTTCAATTGATTCTGCCGTGAGAACACGTGTTTTTAGGTCGATGTCCGCCCAACGAATATTGGCGCCCTTTTTGATGAAGGGATATACCGACGAGGTAAAAGTATGGGTCGGGGCGATCAACTCGTCACCGGGTTTGAACAAGCACAATTGCGCTGCCAATTCCAGAGCGGCGGTGGCATTGTTCACGGCAAAACAATAATCAAGACCAAGGGCTTCTTTAAACTTTTCTTCAAAAGCGTTTCGGTACTTACCCTGAGTCAATGGATCGGCTTCGTTCATCACTCTTGTGACGACTTCAATTTCTTCCTTTGTGTACCGGTGACCTGTACCGCTTGAATTTATTTTATATTCCATGCTTTTGATGTTGTGTGTGAATGGGCCGATAACGATCTACATTTTTTTAAATACTTCGGTTACTTTTTCAAAAGTCAAAATTTCTTTGAAGTTTCCTCCAAGGGCATTTGTTAATGGTTTTTCATGGATAACGGTCGAATTGAATAATTGTTCGTATTGCGAGGCGCTTAGATTGGCAGCAATTCCTCTTGGTATTTCAATCTTTTGTTTTTGAACCATGGTATTAAATTCGTGGTATTCCCTCGGGTAAAACTCTTCCATGGCACCCATAACGATACAATTGGCAACGCAATGGTGTGTGCCCAATACAACGCTCAGGCCGGCCGAGAAAGGATGTACAACACCCACATAACTGTTCGCAATAGCAACGCCACCCAAATAGGATGCGACCATGATTTTTTCCCTGTTTTTGTCAGATTTCATGTCGTCCGATAAAAAGACCTCCCTGCTTAATTGAAGGGCTTCTCTTGAAAAAGCATCTCCTATGGCATTGCGATGAGAGCCGGCGAGTGATTCAATGCAATGGATATAGGTATCCATCCCTGTATAAAAATATTGTTTATCCGGAACGGTTTTCGTCAGATCCGGATCCAATATCAGCTGATCATATATTGTAAAATCGCTGTTCATACCCAGCTTTAAGCCTGTTTTAGAATTGGTCATTACACAGGTTCTGCTGGATTCTGATCCTGTTCCGGAGATCGTGGGAATGCCGATTTTATAAACGGCCTGATTTTTAACCAAATCCCAGCCCTGATACGCTTCAGCATGGCCGGGGTTATTGTATAAATTGGCTATCGCTTTTGCCGTGTCCAAAGTGGATCCTCCGCCTATGCCCACAATGCAGGCCGGTTTTTCATTGCCCTTGAGTTGAAGAAAATGGGAAAGGGTCTCGTCAATAACAGTAGTTTTGGGTTCATGAAGCGTGCTGATAAAAAACACGACATCGCCCTCTTTTACAGGGAGTTTCTGTACAATGTTTTTATTTTCAAAGTAATGATCAATCAGAAAGAGCTTGAAGCCTTTTTTCTGGTCCAGTAATCCTTCCAAATTACGTAGCGATCCTGAACCAAAGTTGTAATAAGATACATGTTTCGAGTTGTTGTTGAAATTGACGCTCATGATTCGATTCGTTGTTTAGTGTTGGGTTGAATGGCATGCACTTTCACTCATGATCACACAGATGGAATTTAATAGCAAAAAACATCCTTGCTTATTCGGTTGCCTGTTCATCTGTTTTGCTATTTATACACGAGCCAGTTCTTCATAACTGCATTCTCTGATTATTTCTCCATCTTTTAATTCGACAATCCGGTCACAATGTTTTAATGTGCTTGTGCGGTGTGCAATGAGAATCATCGTTTTGTTTTGTGAAGAGAGGCTGTCTATTGCTTCCGTTATTTCTTTTTCTGTTTCATTGTCCAAGGCGCTTGTTGCTTCGTCAAAAATGAGTATTTGTGCATCTTTGTACAGGGCCCGGGCAATTGCAATACGTTGTCTTTGGCCTCCCGAAAGTTTAGTTCCATTCTCTCCGATATTTGTGTTTAAGCCCAGAGGTAACTTATTTACCATGTCGTCAAGCTTGGCCGAGACGATGGCTTGATTTAGTTTTTCCAGATTCACTTCTTCCCTGCGGATACCAAAGGGGATATTGTCATAGAAATCACCATCAACAATAAAGACGTTTTGTTTGACATAGCCGATCAGGTCTCTCCAGGCATTGGTTTCGCAATCGACGAGTTGAAGTTTGTTGTCTATGGTGATGGAACCTTTATCTTCTTTTAAAAACCGGAGTAAAATATTAATCAAAGTGGTTTTTCCGGCCCCGGACTGACCTATAAAACCGATACGTTCTCCTTTTTTAATGTTGATTGTAATGTCTTTAAGTGTCTGATTGGCGGTTTGAGGATATTTGTAGCTGATGTTTTTGAGCAGGATGTTTTTCTCAAATACGATTTTTTCTGTTTTTTGCAGATTCTTCAGATCGCTTTCTTCGTTCACTTTTGCCAGGATATCAAATATAAACTGATAACTTTTTATGCTGGTCAGGGCGATGAGCATTCTGTTCATTGAAGGCATTAATCTGTATGAGGCAACAACATACAGGGACAGCAAGGGAACAAGGCTGATGCCGGCTTTACCCATAAGCATGGAATACCCGATTATGGCAAGAACCCCCAAAACGGCCGAGATTTCAATTACTTTTACCGGCAAGGCCTGAAGTGTCAAAAGCTTTACGTCTGCAGTGTTTTTCCTTCCCTGATAAAAAAGATATTTGTCAATGAAATGCTGATCCTTGTTAAATAATTTCACGTCAATGTAGCCGAATAAGGCCTGATACAGACTCTTGTTGGACTCTACCTCCAAATCAGCCTTCGACATTTCCAAATGTTTCATTTTATTCTTAATGAATCTGAAAATCAGGAAAAATAATGGCGCCAGAGAAACGGCAATGAGCAAAAAAATCTTCGCGTCGTATATCAGGATTCCTGAAACAATCAAAAGCAAAACAATGAGTTCGGAAAAGAAACCAATGAGCGGAAGCAACATAAATACAGAAAGCCAAATGCTGGCCGTATGGATATTGCGGACAAGCAGGTTGGAATTGTTTTCGTTAAAAAACTGTAAATCTTTTAAATAGTAACGCTTGAATTGCAGGCCGGCTACGTCGGTTGAAATGCTGTAGGAAAATTTCGACTGCCAATACGTGATCAGAACACTAAAACCATTTTTCAGGATGAAAACAATCAGAAGGGTAATTAATAAAAAAGCAGAGAAGCTCTTGTCCGAGACAAAGCCAAAGGCGTGAAAAAGAAAACGAAGATACCTGTTGGAATGTATGATGGAAGAGTTAAGAGAGACGGTTATGATGGGTAAAATAACTGCCAATCCGAGTACATCAAGTATGCTGGAAGAGATGGTCAGGAAGAAAATCGCAAGAGCCTTTTTTTTGTGCCTCGCAGATAAAACGGTTTTCAGATGACGAACCGTTTGAAATAAAATGTTGTTCCGCAAAAAATTCATAAATAGGTTTTCAGTATACGAGCTGTCGTTGAACATTTGCGTGTTGTGTACAAGTCTTTCGTATCACTTTTCCATAAACAATGGAATTCGGCTACGATTACCGCCACAACCTGCAAACCTTTTAAACAATTCTTTTATTTGCTCCAAAGCAGCAATGGGTGCATCCCGGGTTCTTTAATCTTCTCCAGATCAAATTCCAGCGGAGCGTAATGAACGAATCGGATCTTCTTGTTTATTTTTTTTTCGGCCTTCTCAATTTGTTCGAGTAAAAACGGCTTGTTGATTGCTTCGCCCACCAACACCAGGTCAATGATATCCGTGGCTTGTCCCCTCGATAGTTTACCGACAAGATAAACCCGGTCTAAATCTCCGATGCGTTGCAGAATATAATCGATCACATGATCAAGACCGGTTAATTTCAGAACGATGCTGTTGATATCCTTAAAAAGAGGGTGCTTTGTATTGACAGTAAACAATTTTTTATTACCCTGACTGTATGAATCAATAAATCCTGCTTTTTCAAATTTATTTAATTCCAGACGAATGGCATTTGTGGATTCGCCAAACTCTTCTTCCAGATTTCTCAGATAGGCCGTATTCTTGCTGTTGATGAAAAATTTCATCAACAGTTTTATTCTGGTTTTTGAAGAGATGAGGGTTTCGATCATTATTGAGTAACAAAACTACTCGATATATTCGAAAAAGCAATAAAAATGATTGAAAATTAAGGGAGGATTACTTCCTGGCTTGCCGCCCGGATGTTTTTAATAATGTATTGAATTTGAAATATATACGAGTCGCTTTCGAGGGCCGATATCTGGTTATTTTTTCTTCAGAAAGTCCTTGATAAAGTACCACAATGCAAGAAACACTCCAGCTAAGGCAAGGATTAATGTGAAAATTGGGAATTTGAATGCAAGTACACCATCAAGCCAATGGCCCGACAATACGCCTGCCGCCATAATCGCAGCCATTTGCAGGCCCATTCCTGAATATTTGCCAAAATCAGAAAACGACTGCTTTTTCTTTTTGGGTGTTTGCTGCTGATCCATGTTTCAAGTCTTTTACGACCCCCCCCATGCTGCATGACCCGGTAAAATCGGCACCTGGTTCGATGGAAAGTTTGTTTGTGACAAGATCTCCGGAAAGCTTTGCTGTTGATTTCAAAGAAAGCAGTTCTGAAACCGTCACTTTTGCACGGATTGTACCCGAAATATCTGCATTCTGACAAACGACTTCTCCGTCTACTGTTCCGGTGGCTCCTACTACGAGTTTGCCTTTCACATTGATTGACCCTTTGATGCTGCCATCGATACGAATGTCGCCATTCGATTTGATATCACCTTCAATGATGGTCCCTGCACCAATCAGATTAATAGAGGGTGAATCCGGAGAGTTGGTTTTTGACATACCGCTAGTTTTGTTTGAGTTGAACATAGGGTTAAGGAATTATGAAATACGGGTAAAAGTAGGTAAAATGAACCGAAATGACATTAAAATGAGCTTAAAATG
>PLXK01000261.1 GCA_003151415.1 Bacteroidota bacterium | reverse complement strand
GATTACAAATAAACCCGGATCAACAGAACTCAGTACATATCCATTGATACTCGTAAATATTTTTTTCTGCTGAATCAACTGACCGTACAAACGAGAAGACTTTCCCCTGCCAATCATATCACTTAACAAATCTGTCGGATAATAATCCGGAGATAGTTTCTCGCTCATGTGGTATGTCTTATAAATAGCATCCAGTGGCACTTTTGCACCAGTCTCCTCGAATCGGGCTACAGTCTGCTTTTCTTCTTTTGGTATATTTCTTTTTTTTCTATTTCCGGAAGGAATCGGCGCAAACCATTTTTGAGCCAGACGTTTTACCTGCTCTAAGGTTACATTCCCGGCTACAACCATGTAGGCATTGTCCGGCAAGTAGTAGGAATAAAAGAATTCCCGAACATCGTCCATTGTTGCATTTTCTATATGCGAAATTTCTTTGCCAATGGTGGCCCGTTGATACGAATGTTGCTTATAAGCCAGCGGTCGCAATTTTAGCCAAGCATCACCATAAGGCTGATTCAGATAACGCTGTTTGAATTCTTCAATCACTACATTCCGCTGAACCTCCAATACCTTCGGATCAAAAGACAGTGAAAGCATTCTGTCGGATTCTAACCAGAATGCTGTTTCAATATTATTGGAAGGAATGGTTATATAATAATTTGTTATGTCGGGTGATGTAAAAGCCTTGTTTTCACCGCCAGCTCTCTGCAAAGCTTCATCATACAAAGGAATATTCTTTGAACCACCAAACATGAGGTGTTCGAATAAATGGGCAAAACCTGTTTTGGTAATTTGTTCGTCTTTAGAACCCACATCGTACAAAATATTTAATACCGCCATGGAGGTGGTATGGTCTTCGTGCACGTAAACTTTTAATCCGTTATCTAATACAAAAGAAGAATATTCAATCATTTCCAATTCATTTTGAACAAAAATAGGAACAGAAGCCGTATTTTTATACGTTATAGTCGAAAAGCTTTACACCATACACAAATAATTCTCTTTCTTTGTAACTAGAGAATCTGAACGGAAGACTCTGATAAACTTTTATGATATCATTCGAACGAACCAATATAGAACCGGAAACCCTCATACGTTTGTATAAAGAACTGGTGAAACCCAGAATGATTGAGGAAAAAATGCTGGTTTTGCTCCGTCAGGGTAAAATATCAAAATGGTTTTCCGGAATTGGTCAGGAAGCCATTTCAGTCGGAATTGCCTGTGCCTTGGAAAAAGAAGAATTCATTTTACCCTTACATAGAAATCTAGGTATTTTCACCGGACGTGGAATTCCCTTGCATCGTTTATTTTGTCAGTTTCAGGGCAAGCCCTCCGGTTTTACCAAAGGCCGCGACCGTTCTTTCCATTTCGGAACCAACGAATACCACATTGTGGGCATGATTTCTCATCTCGGCCCCCAGATGGGAGTGGCCGATGGCATCGCCCTGGGAACCCTTCTTGATCAGAAACAAAAAGTAACCCTGGTCTATACCGGCGATGGCGGTGCCAGCGAAGGCGATTTTCACGAATCGCTCAATACCGCCGCCGTATGGGATCTGCCTGTTATTTATGCCATCGAAAACAACGGTTACGGACTTTCGACGCCTTCCAGCGAACAGTTTCGATGCAAACAATTTATCGACAAGGGCATTGGGTATGGAATAGAAGCCATTCAGATTGATGGAAACAACGTGCTTGAAGTCTATGAAACGGTAAAGCGTCTGGCCGAATCCATCCGGATCAAACCCCGGCCGGTTTTACTTGAATTGATGACATTCCGCATGAGGGGGCACGAAGAGGCGAGCGGTACCAAATACATTCCGCAGGAGCTGTTTGAAACCTGGGGCAAAAAGGATCCGCTCAGTTCCTATGAACGATATCTGCTCGAAGAAGGTGTTTTGACCGAAACGGCAAAAGATGCATTCCGGGCAAAAATTAAACTCGAGATCGAACAAGGCATTGAACTGGCTTTCGGTGAGGAAATCGTCCATCCCGATACCGAAAGGGAGTTGAATGACCTCTATGCCCCTTTCAACCAGCAAATTACTGAGCCCGGAAAAGGTACGACATCCCGCAGGCTGATCGATGCATTGTCGGATGGAATGCGCCTGGCCATGCAAAAACACCCCCGCCTGGTATTGATGGGTCAGGATATCGGGGAATACGGGGGAGCCTTTAAACTAACAGAAGGATTTGTAAGGGAATTTGGAAAGGAAAGGGTAAGAAACACCCCCCTTTGTGAATCGGCTATTTTAGGTGCAGGTCTTGGCCTGAGTATAAAAGGATTCAAAGCGATGGTCGAAATGCAGTTTTCCGACTTCGTTTCCGAAGGGATGACCCAGATCGTAAATAATCTGGCCAAAAGTCACTGGCGCTGGGGACAAAATGCAGATGTGGTGGTGCGTATGCCAACGGGTGCCGGGGTTGCTGCAGGTCCCTTTCATTCCCAATCCACCGAAGCCTGGTTTTATCACATTCCGGGTTTGAAAATAGCTTACCCTGCGTTCCCGGCCGATGCAAAAGGCTTGTTGCTCAGTGCTTTTGAAGATCCCAACCCGGTTATGTTTTTTGAACACAAAGCGCTTTACCGCAGTTATGTACAGGAAGTGCCGGATGGATACTACACCATCGAATTCGGGAAGGCAAACCTGATTCGCGAAGGATCCCATCTTTCTATCATTACCTATGGCTATGGGGTTCATTGGGCACTGGAAGTGCTTGATAAACAAAAAGATATATCGGCAGATGTGTTGGATTTGAGAACCCTTTCCCCATTAGACATGGAAGCGGTTTTGAAATCGGTCAATAAAACCGGAAAAGTGATTGTGTTGCATGAGGATACCCTGACTGGTGGTATTGGCGGCGAGATAGCGGCAACCATTTCCGAACAATGTTTCGAAAATCTGGATGCGCCGGTCGTGCGTGTGGCCAGTCTGGATACGCCCATTCCTTTTTCACCCGAACTGGAACAGAATTTTCTGCCCAAAGAACGCTTTGAAAAACGCTTGCTGGAACTCTGGAAATATTGAGGAGAGGCCAGAATACTCTCTTTTTAGGAATAAAAAAAAGGTCCCCTCTTATAAGATGGGACCTTTTGATTATCAGTATGATGCTTACTGTACCTTCTCCGCTACTTTAGGTGCGGCGGCAAGGATTTCGGCATTTTCTGCATTGGCGTATTGTTCGAAATTCTTGATGAAGGAATTGGCCAGCTGCATGGCTTTGGCATCATAAGCGTTCTTGTCTTTCCAGGTGTTTCTTGGATTGAGGATCTCGGCCGGAACTTCAGGACAACTTGTAGGAACAGCCAGATTGAAAATGGGTAAAGTTTCGAATTTCACTTTTTCGAGACTTCCGTTCAGGGCAGCTGTAATCATGGAGCGGGTAAATCCAAGCTTCATGCGCTTTCCTTCTCCATAAGCCCCACCCGACCATCCGGTATTGACCAGCCAGACATTCACTTTATTTTTCTTCAGCTTTTCTCCAAGCAGTTCGGCATATTTGGTTGGATGCAGAGGAAGGAAAACCTTTCCAAAACAGGCGCTGAAAGTAAGAGTGGGTTCGGTAACACCCATTTCTGTACCGGCTACCTTGGCTGTATAACCCGAAATGAAGTGATACATAGCCTGAGCGGGAGTCAGTTTTGAAATCGGAGGCAATACTCCGTATGCGTCGCAGGTAAGGAAGAATATGTTTTTAGGTGTGCCTCCAACAGAAGGTTCCACGGCATTTGAAATGTGATTGATCGGGTAGGCCACCCGGGTGTTTTCTGTTTTTGAAATATTGCAATAATCAACCGTTGTTCCACCGTCGTAGAAATTGATGTTTTCCAGCAGGGCGCCGAACTTGATGGCTTCAAAAATTTCGGGTTCCTTTTCTTTGCTTAGATCTACGCATTTGGCATAACAGCCTCCTTCAAAGTTGAAAATGCCGCTTTCTGACCATCCGTGTTCATCATCACCGATAAGTCCACGATTCGGATCGGCACTCAATGTTGTTTTTCCGGTTCCCGAAAGACCAAAGAAGATGGCCGTGTCGCCGTCTTTTCCGACATTGGCCGAACAATGCATGCTCAGCACCCCTTTCTCATGGGGAAGAATATAGTTCAGTAAAGAGAAAATTCCTTTTTTGATTTCACCTGTGTAACCGGTGCCTCCGATGAGGATAATCTTACGGGTCATGTTCAGAATGGCGAAATTGTGCTGCCGTGTGCCATCAATGGCCGGATCAGACATGAAGCCAGGTGCACAGATAATCGTCCAGTCGGGTTGAAAATCCAGGATTTCCTCTTTGGTTGGACGAAGAAAAAGATTGTTGGCGAAAAGATTTGACCAGGGGTATTCCGTCACTACTCTTAAATTCAACCGGTATTGAGGATCGGCGCAGGCAAAAGAATCTCGCACATAAATGTCTTTTCCGCTCAGATAAGCGGTGACGCGGTTGTACAAAATATCAAATTTGGCACTGTCGAATTTGATATTCACATCGCTCCACCAGACAGAATCTTTTGTTTTTTCATCCAGAACGATGAATTTGTCTTTGGGAGAGCGGCCGGTAAATTCTCCGGTATCAATAGCCAAAGCCCCGCAATCGGATAAAACCCCCTGCCCGAGGATAATTGTTTCTTCCACTAATTCAGAAGGATTCAGATTCCAGTAAGCTGCTGACACGTTTTTGAGCCCCAATGTGGCTACAGTCGCATCTTTTGCCTTCAGACCATATTCGTTCATTTGTTCGGTTTTGGGTTAAAACTAAATTTTGGCTTTCTAGGAAAATAAAGGGCGAATTTACAAAAAAAAGACCCTTGAGGATGTGATTTAGCTCAGCCCCGGCATTTATGAACAGAATAAGCCCCGGCAATTGCCATTCTTATCTCTTTTTGTATTGATTTACAGTAAATTGTGATGAAAGAGGATAGTCTTCTGTTGAAAACTAATGAGCCTGAAAAGCCTCAAAATCCGGGACGAATTCTTCAAAATCCTTCCATCCGGCGAAAAAGAAGAAAAAGCGAAGAAAGACTGAAAAGAAGATCTTCTTTTGCATCGGCATTTCTTTGCTTTTTATGCTGTTATATATTTCAAACTCAAACAGAAGAAGTCTCGCTTTGGAATTTATAAAGCCTGTTGTATTTCTTTTGGGCATAGCTCATAAAATATTTGAAATTCAGTTTCTCCCCGCTGATTTGAATACAGAGTTCTTCCGCCGAATAAAACTTGCCGTGACGGTACACTTTTTCTTTCAGCCAGTCATGCAGGGGTTTGAGATTTCCTTTTTCAATTTCATTTTCCAGTTGCGGAATCTGCTCAAGCGCCTTGCTGTAAAACTGGGCCGCATAAAAACTGCCCAATGAATAGGTTGGGAAATAGCCAAAACTGCCGTGACTCCAGTGAATGTCCTGAAGTACCCCTTCGCTGTCGGTGGGGACATCAATACCCAGATACTCTTTGTATTTATCGTTCCAGATGGCAGGCAAATCCTTGACCTCGATACTGCCTTCTATCAACGCTTTTTCGATTTCAAACCGGATCAGAATATGGAAGTGATAGGTGAGTTCGTCGGCTCCGGTTCGTATCAGGGATGGCCTCACCGTATTTATTGCCTTAAAAAAAGATTCGGCCGTCTGTCCTTTCAGGCTCTCAGGGAAAAATGCCTGAAGCTTCGGGAAGTTATATTTCCAGTAAGCGAACTCTCTTCCTACATTGTTCTCCCAAAGCCGAGATTGGGATTCATGGATGCCAAGTGAAATATACTCTCCGGAAGGCAGCCCGTATTCAGAAGCAGGAAGCCCCTGCTCATAAAGTGCATGTCCGCCCTCGTGGATGCAGCTCCAAACCATCTCTTCCAAATTCGACTCCGACACACGGGTGGTTACGCGGACATCCAGGGGACCAAAACTTGTGGTAAACGGATGGGAGGACAAATCCTGTCTTCCTGCCTCGAAATCATACCCCATTTGTTTCAGTAAGCCGATCCCGAAGTCCCACTGTTTCTGCTTGTCATAGTGCTTATGCAAAAATGCATCTTCATTCTGCGGCATGGCGGCAATCCCTTTCACAAAATCGACTAGTTGAGAGCGCACATCTGCGAATAGAATGGTGAGGTCGGCCGTGAGGGCGCCCGGTTCGTATTGATCGAGCAAGGCGTCGTAGGGATGACCGGTATAGCCGAGAAGTTCACATTCTTCCCGTCTGAGGCCAACCAGTTTCTCGAGCGATGGTGCATATAATGCAAAGTTGTTTCCGGCTTTTGCTTTTTGCCAGGCCTGAAACGCTTCGGAAATGCAAAGGCTCATTTTCTCAACAAATGCAGTGCTGTATTTTTTACTCGTCTTGAAATTCTTCAGCGATTGACGGACGTTTCGTTTTTCTTTTTCTGACAGCGTCAGGTCCAGTGTCAGTTTTTCAAGGATTTCGCCAAGCCCGGCAGAAGTTGAAAGCTCATGGGCCATGCCACTGAGGGTGGAAATCTGCTGGGCACGGTGCGTGGCCCCTTTGGGAGGCATATACGTTTCCTGATCCCAGTTTAGGACCGTTGCGGCGTATTGCACGTCAGCCAGGCGAACCAGCAGGTCTTTGTATTTTTCGTAATCAGAATTCATTTTTTAAGTTTTAAAGCGAATAAAAACAGACAAATCCAGCCGGCCATAAAGGCAAGTCCGCCCAGCGGAGTAAAAGCACCGATCCATTTCATTTGATCATCGGCAATACCCAGCAGGGGCCGGAGGGCAAGAAAGTAAAGCGAACCCGAAAAAATCAGGATTCCGGCCATGAACAATTTTCCAGCCCAGTCACCAAGTCTCGACGGAAATTGCAGAACCAGTAAACTCAGACCCAAAAGTGCGAGGGTGTGATAGGCCTGGTACCTGACAGCAGTCTCATACACCTGCAGATTTTGGTCGGCAAGATGAACATGATCCCGAAGAACATGGGCTCCCATGGCCCCGAGAGCAACTACCAGACATCCGGAAATACCGGCAAAAAGAAGCATCGTTCTGTGCATCCGGTAAAGATATTTAAAAAGTATTGAAGTGTTGAGGTGTTGAAGTGTTGGAGTGATAATTTGTAAAAAAATGATTTGACTCTCTTTCTCCGATCCCTGTCCGGCCAGTGGCTGCCGGGCGGGTGTTTCTCTTCGAACCCCAACACCGCAATACGTTGGTAGTGAAAATCCCGAATAATAAGCCTAATTTCGCTTCCAAATTAATTAAGTATGAAACACATACTCGTTATTGGAGCGGGCCGTTCGGCATCTTCGCTGATTAAATACCTGCTCGACCAGGCCGGACCGAAGAATTGGAAAATAACGGTCGGAGATGTCTCTGCCGAACTTGTGGAAAAGAAAACGAAAGGGCATGCTTCGGCAAGGGCCATCGTTTTTGATGTACACAACACGGTTCAGCGCGAAACAGAGATTCAGGCTGCCGATCTGGTTATTTCCATGCTTCCCGCTTCCATGCACATGGAGGTGGCCCGCGATTGCGTCAGGTTTAAGAAACACCTGGTCACGGCTTCGTATGTTTCAAAAGAAATTGCCGAGCTGGATCAGGCTGCCAAACAGGCAGGTATTGTTCTGCTCAATGAAATCGGACTCGATCCCGGTATTGATCACATGAGCGCCATGCAGGTCATCGATCGCGTTCATGAAGGTGGAGCTGAACTTCTTTCTTTTCGGTCTTACTGCGGAGGCCTGGTGGCCCCCGAATACAATGACAATCCCTGGGGCTACAAGTTTTCCTGGAATCCGCGCAATGTCATTC
>PLXK01000066.1 GCA_003151415.1 Bacteroidota bacterium | reverse complement strand
AAATAGTGTTGAGGTGTTGAGGTGTTGGGGTGTTGGGATGTTGGGGTGTTGGGGTGCCCGCCGAAGCTCTTTTTCAGAGCGCAGGAGGGTTGGGGTGTTGCTGTGAAGGAAACAGAAGAAAGAAAGAGTAAATAAATTGACAATTCGTTTTGAATATTGAGTATTGGTTTTGTTTTTTACTTCAACACATCAACACCTCAACACATCAACACATTAAATAACGGGACGCCCGAATTGAACGTAAGAAATGAGCTATCAGCAACAATACCGCCCTTCGGGTTTTAACATATTGCCTCCGGTTGTCAAGAACCTGTTGATCATCAACGGGATCATGTTTCTGGCTACCTGGGCCTTCAAGTCCCGCTTCAATATCGATCTCAATGATATGCTGGGGCTGCATTACCCTACCTCGCCAAAATTTCATTGGTACCAGTTTTTTACTTACATGTTCATGCATGGAGGTTTTGAACACATCCTGTTCAACATGTTTGGTTTGTGGACCTTTGGTTATGTGCTTGAAAACTTCTGGGGGCCTCAGCGTTTTCTTTTCTACTATGTCATCACAGGTCTTGGAGCAGCGCTGATCCAGACACTCTATACCTATTATCAATTGCATGTCATCGACACGGCCATAGCCACACTTGACCCGGAAACGGTCAGGAGCTTATTGGGCCCGCACTTTTCGGGAACTGTGATCCAGGATCTTTATAACGGCCTTAAAGCAGCTCATCCTTCCGACAGTACAATAGCCGAGGCAACTCAAGATCTGGGCGCCTACCGAGCTTTCGTTGAAGGCATCTCAACGGTCGGCGCTTCCGGAGCGCTCTTCGGAATCCTTCTTGCATTCGGCATGCTTTTTCCTAACACGGAGCTGATGATGCTGTTTTTTCCCGTTCCCATCAAGGCTAAATATTTCGTCACCATTTATGGCTGCATCGAACTCTTCTCGGGCGTCTATCAGGCCGAAGGAGATTTTGTGGCCCATTTTGCCCATCTGGGTGGTATGCTTTTTGGTTTTATCCTGATAAAAATCTGGCAAAAAGACCGTAATAAATTTTATTAAACTTTTTTATCCCAATGTCTATACTCGACGATTTCAAAAACACATTCAAGCTCAGCCACAATGGCGTGAACAGGATCATTCTGGTCAACGTGGTCGTTTTCCTTGTCGTCACCCTGTTTGACAACATTGTAAAAATGAGCAATGGCAGCTTTTTCATCGGACCTGAATTGATGCTCCCCGGTTCGTTCAGTCTGTTCATGACAAAGTTCTGGACCCTTTTCACTTACATGTTCTTTCACCAGGAGCTGGGGCATATCTTTTTCAATATGCTCTGGTTCTATTCCATCGGCAATATCTTCAGCGAATTTTTGGGAAGCAAACGTCTGGTGGGAGTCTATGTCCNNCATTTCCTGCCCTTCCCATACTCGGGCGGATTTCTTCTGGGTGCTTCAGCCGGCGTGATGGCTGTTGTGGTTGCAGCAGCCGTGAATTCGCCCAACCTCCCACTCAATATTATTTTTCTGGGCCCGGTTCGGCTCAAATACATTGCCCTTGCCTGTTTCATCCTGACAAGCCTGGTTGATTTCAGCAGCAATACCGGCGGAAAGGTTTCCCACATCGGAGGCGCCCTTTTCGGTCTCGTGTTTGCATACCAATACCGCAAAGGCAATGACCTTACCCGCGGCTTAACGGGCATCTTCGATATGTTTGCCGGCCTGGCCGGCAAACGGACCAAAAGCAATGTGAAAGTAGCCTACAAAAGACCCGTTCCCGATGATGTATACAACGAACGAAAAGTGAACGATCAGAAAAAAGTGAACGAGATTCTGGATAAGATTTCCAAATCGGGTTACGAGAGCCTGAGCAAAGAGGAAAAAGATTTCCTTTTTAATGCAAGCCGAAAAATGTAGTCCTCGGGACAATAACAACAAAAACGACAACAATTTTACCACGGAGGCACGGAGCACAGAGGGCCACAGAGAAAAGGACAAACCTGAATGGAAGAGAAGAATACAAACCAGGAGATCGTACAAGAACTTGTTCCGCCGCTAAAGAAGAAGAAACGTTCTCTTTGGGGACGGTTCTGCATGTGGATCAACTGGTCGGTCATTGCCTGCCTGCTTGTTTCTTATCTGGCGCCTTATGTCAGCCCGTATGTATTCTGGCCTCTTGCCTTTTTCGGCATTGCCTATCCTATTTTTCTGATCCTGAACTTTCTTTTTGTCATCTACTGGCTCATACTCTGGAGGATGCGTTTTCTCTATAGTTTCATCGCCATTCTCATCGGCTTCAATATCCTCTGCGGATATGTCCAGATCAATCTTCGCAGAACGCCCGCACATGCCCTTACGGCCAAACACAAATTGAAATTCATGAGTTTCAACACCAAGCTCTTTGATTTATACAACTGGTCGCACAACCTCGAAACCCGCAGTAAAATATTCGATTTACTAAAATCAGAAGCTCCGGACATTATCTGCATGCAGGAATTTTACACTTCCGACAAGGGCCCCATGCGCAACCTGGATACACTCATTAAATTTCAGAGAGCCAAGTTTTTTCATTCCGAGTACATGGTCACCCTGCGTGGAACCGATCACTGGGGCATGGCCACCTTCAGCAGCTACCCGATTGTCAACCGCGGGCACATTGATTTCAATGTCCAGGGAAACAACAGCTGCATTTATACCGATATCAAAATCGATGAAGACACCATTCGCGTATATAACACACACCTGCAGTCCATGCATTTCAGTTACAACGACTACAAATATGTCGAGAGTGTGCTCAATGCCAAAGAACTCGGCGAACTGGATGCTTCCCGCACCATCCTTCGCCGCCTGAAATGGGCTTTCCGCCGCCGCGCGGGCCAGGCCGACATCATCGCCGATCACATCAAAAACTGCCGCTATCCGGTCATCGTCTGCGGCGATTTCAATGACACTCCTGCTTCCTATACCTATCACAAACTCAGTAAGGGACTCAAAGACGCATTCCTCGAGAGCGGCAACGGTTTCGGACAAACCTATTACGGAAAATTCC
>PLXK01000252.1 GCA_003151415.1 Bacteroidota bacterium | reverse complement strand
ATGGGGATGCGGGTTTGGTGCTTTTGAAAAAGACGCTGGTTTTGCAGGGGTGGTAAAAATTATTTTTTGGTTAAGGAAATAGGTTGGTTTTGCTGCCGGGGAAACCCGGAATGGGAAGCCACGAAAAGGCACAAGAAGCACAAAAAGCGAAAGCGGAAAAATTTGAAGCCACAGATGGCACAGATTTCACAGATAGGGAAAGGAGTGGGGAGGGGACTGATTTTTTATTTGGAAATCAGGAAATCATGAGGGGAAGGGATTGGCCGCGAAAAGGCGCACAAGACGCAAAAAAGACTGGAAGTGGAGGGAAAGTTGGGGCCACTGATGGCACGGATTTCACTGATTGGGGAGCCGTGCGGATTAAATTCAATAATCAGATCCCTGATTTCTTTTCCGTTGCCTTTAGGTGTTTCCTGCAGCGCAAAATGATTGCTTTTCTGAAATCATGTTGGGAAATATTTTTCACTAAATCCGGCTTCTGTTTGTAAACAAAATCGTAGTATTCCGCAGCTTCTGCCAAAAAAGTTTTTTCGGCTTGTTCCGATTCGTCTGAAAGTGGATCAAGTGCGTGGGCAAATCTGTCGTAGAGAATCGCCAAAGCAGCGATTTGTTCTGGACCAATAACCGCCTCTAGGAGTGCATCGTTTGAAGCCGGTAGCATTTGTTTCGCAAATCTAACATTGTGTCGGAATAAATTTCAGCGCCGCAATAAGGATGCTGTTTAACAAGCTCGCCCAACCTCTTTACCGATGCATCACAAGTGCCAACCATTGAGCCCCAGAGCTGCGAAACCGTCTCCAAAGACTCCTGTTTCTTTGCGCATAACGCCACCGTTCGATAAAGACTGAAAAGTTCTGTTTCCAGTTGCCGGGCCTCACGATGAAAAGGCGCGCAAAGGTCTTGCGGAAGCGAGGCCACGCGCCGGTCAAACTCATTTAAGAATGATTCGCCTAAAACTTGGAAATCATTAATTTCAAGACATTCGCTCATCTAAAATCCACGTTATCATAAAAAATCCAAAAAGCCATCACTTTTTATGGCTGGAGCGCTTCACATTTCTGCTAACGCCGGTCACTTCAAAACCAACCAGCCGGGGGGTGAATCAAACCTAGCCAATCTGAGCAGCTTCAGGTCAGGTTTCTTGTGCGGAGGGAATTTTAATTTCTCATGTCCCTCGGCTCGCGTTTTGCGCGGCCTTGTTGTTGGGTTTCGTTGCCGGAACTTGATACCTCGGTAGCCGAACCTCGCTGAACCGCATGTATGACAAATTGCCTTGTGAGTCCAAACGCCCCTCTTCTACTTGGTGGCATAGCCGCTGCCATAAATCATCCATAAATGCGTTTACGGGTGTATATATCGCGTATACTATTGCTTTCGGCGACCAGAGTGGGCCGGATTTTCCGACTCCGCGATTATTTCCCTGGCCGCCCCTTTTTTTTGTTCCAGCCACGTATTGACATCAAGGAAGCGCTCGTCCCCAACATGAAGCAGTGGCTCAATTAACGGGATGCCGCCTTCATCGATCTGTTTTATAGCCAGGCCGGCCTTTTTTCGATGATTCAAACTGGTAAATTTATACCGCTATTGAGAGCGATAGTTCTGATCGCTTTTTCAGATTCCACCCAGTCAATATCGGGTTCATATCTGGCAGAAAGCAACTTTTCAAATTCATTCTTAAATTTTAAAAGTTGGTCACGAAGAGAGACTGTATCCAGCGGTATTTGTGCGCGGACAATTCCCTTTTCGATACTCACGATTCTTGATTCCATGGCTGAAAGTAATCGTTCCGCAAAACTGTGGCACTCGGCTAGGAACGTCTGAACGGAAAGGACACAAGTGCCGCACCGTGCAGTCCAGACATTGATGCCCTCAAACTTTCTATCAGCATTATCCCATTGAATCCACACCTCGTTTCCAACGCGGACAAACCACATGTCAGGACAGGCTGTCAAATAATTCAGCCAAAGCGACCTTTCGCCCAACCAACGAAACGCATTGTAGCGGTCTTGTTCAAAACCACTATTTGTCTTCTTGATCTCCAATTTATCAATAACGCCGGAGGGCACTACGCTATAAGAATTTTGTGCATGGCCTTTCCGTAAATGACGGAAGATAGATTCGTCGCGAATGATGTTTTCGAAAAAGGTGGGTATGAGTGATATTATGGCTGCAACCGAAGCGAACAAATCGCGTGCAAAACCAGCCACTTGATAGTCAGCGTCTTCATGAGGCAATCCCCAATGAGAAATGATTTCAGGTGTATACCGTAAAAGCGTCTCCTTTCCAACTGAGATTTTGAAATGCCCATCCGTCAAGGCGTATAAGCTGAGTGACAAATCCCCATCGTCATGATTACCCCAAGGCTTGATATCCTCCACTGGAGCGAATTCAAATTGAAACAAGTGTTCCGAGGTTGGAGTTGAATTCATTTGTGGTTTGCTGGTTGTTTCTCTGAACCATTCTATGATGCATTCTGAACTGTGAGCAGCAAAAAAGCGAGGCTGGCAAAGGCCAGCCTCGCGGTTGATTTTTTATTGGTCGGGGCTACTTCTTAGTAGTCCATGCCGCCCATGCCGCCGCCGCCATGACCGCCGCCGGCAGGCGCCGGTTTGTCCTTTTCAGGAAGTTCGGTGATCAGGCATTCGGTGGTCAGGAGCAGACCGGCAATCGAGGCCGCGTTCTGCAACGCGGTGCGGGTGACTTTCTTGGGGTCAACCACACCGGCTTTGACGAGGTCAACGTATTCGCCGGTGGCGACGTTGTAACCGTCGTTGCCTTTGCGTTTCTTGACTTCCTGCAC
>PLXK01000087.1 GCA_003151415.1 Bacteroidota bacterium | reverse complement strand
GGTCGTGGGATGGAAGCAGCAGTGGAAAAAAAGTCAGTGACGGAACCTATTATTACCTGCTCAGTATGCAAACCCTTGCTGGGGATACCCGTCAGGAAAAAGGTTTTGTTCTTATAACAACCAATCACTGATCCGGATTTCAATCCCTTTCCATTTCAGTTTGCCCTCTCTTCGCTTTTGGGTGCCGATTCCGGTCAGGCTTGATTGCATGTTTCTTACTTCCCCAAAAACAAGGAATGACATTCGACAGAAGAAAAGAATGGACGATTTTCGGTTCAATCCCGGTTAACTTGTCTTAGCAGGGTTTCCAAGCTTTTTCAAAGTCTTGAAATGAGAGTTGACGGCACTCAGGAAAGTCCGGTGATTGTAATAGGCCACCTGGTGTTTTCTGGCAACCGATTCAACGATATGCGAGATGGCAGGATAATGAATGCTGCAGATGCGGGGAAATAAATGGTGTTCAACCTGAAAATTCAAACCTCCGACAAACCAGGTAATGACCGGATTTCGGATGGCAAAATTGGCGGTTGTTTCCATCTGGTGAACAATCCAGGCATTGTCTATGTATCCGTTTTCTTCCGGTTCCGGATGATCGGTGTCCTCAACAACATGGGCAAGTTGAAAAATAATGGTGATGATAAATCCGCCAACCAGATGCAGCGCAGTAAATCCGATGAGCACTTTCCACCAGGCCAGAGGCAAAACGATCATTGGGATTGCCAGGATGTAGATGTAGTAAAACAGTTTGAAAGCAAGCAGTTTGATGATTTCTTTGGGTGGATGAGCGGGATCTTTGTATCTGAACACTTTGTTGTAATCCGTGTACAAAACCCAGCTCAGGGAAAGCATGCTGTAAGCAAAAATTGCAACAATGTGCTGAATGCGGTGAATGGGCCGGTGCGGTGCATTGGGAGAAAGACGAAGGAATTTTACAACGCTCAGATCTTCGTCTTTTTCATAAATATTGGTGAAGGTATGGTGCTTGATGTTGTGTTTGATTTTCCACATGTAGTCATTGGCACCTACAAAACTCATACTCATTCCCAGAAAACGATTGATCTTTTCGTTTTTTGAATAGGAACCGTGAAGCGCATCATGGGCAATGCTGAATCCGATACCCGCCAAACCCGTACCCATGATACAGCATAAGCCAAGCATCGTCCATTCGCCGAAGTGACCAAAAAGAATGAGGAAATAGGGGACGATATACAGGGAAAGCATGACGATCGTTTTCAAGACCATGCGGTAATCAGCGTTCTTCGAGATTTTGTTATCTTCGAAATACTTATTGACGCTTTNNCAAAGATAAGGCATTTTTTTACTTTTGATTCATGATTAAATCCCCGAAATTTTGAGTGTTGTTTATAAATATCTGGTTCTTATTGTGTTAATCGCTGCTGCGGCAATTTGTACACTAAGCCTGAATCGCATTCCTCAGGATCCCGCCTACCATCATTTTGCAGATAACGGAAGCTTTCTGGGAATCCCCAATTTCTGGAACGTGGTGTCCAATTTTCCTTTTCTGATCATCGGTCTGACGGGTATTTTCTTTGTTTTTCAAAAAGGGAACCAAAAGGTATTTGGTCAGACACAGGACCGCCTGATATGGAACTGTGTATTTGCGGGAATTGCCCTGGTTGGAATTGGTTCAGCGTATTATCATGTGTCTCCATCCAATAAGACTCTTGTCTGGGACCGTCTGCCTATGACTTTGGTGTTTATGAGTTTTGCCGCAGCCCTTATTTCAGAACGTATCAATGCCAGATCGGGTTTGATTTTTCTTGTTGTTCTCAATGCTTTGGGCATTTTCAGCGTATGGTATTGGTGGTACACGGAAATGATCAATGCAGGGGATTTGCGTGTTTACGGCTTTGTGCAATTTGCGCCGATGATTATTTTGCCCGCGATTCTGCTCTTGTTTCGAAAGGGCCCTGCACTTTTTCCGGATCTGGCCTGGGTTTTTTTGTTGTATGTGGCGGCAAAGTTTGCTGAAAAATACGATGCATCCATCTACAAGTCTCTTGGATTTTTGAGTGGGCATACGATCAAGCATCTTGCGGCCTCGGCAGCTGTGTTTTTTATGTTGATGATCCTTGTAAGGAGGAAGAAGGCATGCGGGAATTCGAATAGCTGATGACCAGGATAAAAAGGATTTGATTGTTTAAAAGTTGATCACTTCGAAAGCCCACCATGCAGAACCATGAGGTGAATACAGAGGGGTGATACCATTGAAATTGATTTCTTTTACGGATGAAAAATTGTCTGCTAAACCAATGAAAAAAGCCCTTCTTACCATTGGCCTCCTCGTGCTGTCAAACACGTTCATGACATTTGCCTGGTATGGCCATCTCAAATTCAAACAAATGAATTGGTCAGCGAATCTGGGCCTGGTCAGCATCATCTTCATCAGTTGGGGTATTGCCCTGTTTGAATATTCATTCCAGGTGCCTGCCAACCGCATTGGTTTCAATGAAAATGGAGGGCCGTTCAGTTTGTGGCAGCTCAAAGTCATTCAGGAAGTGATTACCCTGGTTGTGTTCACCGTTTTTACACTTGTTTTTTTCAAAGATGAAACGTTTCGTTTGAATCATTTCATCGGATTTGTTTTTCTGATATTGGCCGTTTATTTCATATTCAAGAAATAAATATGAAAGATGTATTGAAAGGTCTCACCGTCATTGAGTTCGCCAATGTGCTGGCGGGCCCTGCCGTGGGCATGTTCTTCGCTGAGCTTGGAGCAAAGGTGATTAAAGTGGAAAACAAGACAACCGGTGGTGATCTGACACGGCACTGGAAACTGCCCGGAGAAAATCCGCTTTCGCCGGTGTCATCGTATTACGCGGCTGTGAACTTTGGAAAAGAGATTTTGATGCTCGATCTGAATGATCCTTCAGGCCGGAAAAAGGCCGGTGAACTGATTCAGGGAGCAGACATGGTCATTACAAATTTCAGGAAAGCCGAGGCTGTGAAATTCAGCATGCGATATGCCGATTTAAAAGCCCTGAACGGGAAAATCATCCACGGAAACATCAGTGCCTATGGCGAGGAGGATTCACGGGCCGGATTTGATCTGGTTTTGCAGGCTGAAGCAGGTTTTATGTCCATGAACGGGACTGCCGGAAGCGGGCCGCTGAAAATGCCGGTTGCATTGATTGATGTTCTGGCTGCCCATCAGATGAAAGAAGCACTGCTGCTGAGCCTGATCCGGAAAATGGCTTCGGGCCAGGGTTCTTTTGTTTCTGTTTCTCTCTATGAAACCGCGATTTCCTCTTTGGTAAACCAGGCTTCCAATTATCTTGGAACCGGATTTGTACCGGGTTTGAATGGTTCTCTTCATCCCAATATAGCCCCTTATGGCGAAGTTGTTGTAAGCAGCGATGGTAAATCCATTGTTCTTGCTATCGGAAACGATAAGCAGTTTTCGGCCTTGTGCGGAATTTTTGAATTGCCAGATACTGCGGCCAATACTGCATATTCAAGCAATGCGTCCAGACTGAAAAACCGAATCTTGTTGGGAAAAAAACTGGCCCAGGCGGCCCTTCGGCTTGATTCGGAATCTCTTCTCGCTAAATTCGATGTGGCCGGCATCCCTGCCGGATCTATATTGTCGCTGGATGAAGTATTTGCAAAACCACAGGCTCAGAAAATGATCCTGGAGGAATTGCGCGAAGGGCAGCTGCTGCGTTGTGTTTCAAGTCTTGCTTTTAAAATGGAACCCTGAGTTAAACATGGCCAGACCGGTCTTTGCCTATGCCGCCAGAGGAATAGCCTAAATATGCTTAAGTTGCAGATAATCAGATATTCATATCCATCAAATCAGGAGAACTTTAGGAAATATTTTACCAACAATTCGGATATTCTTGGCGATTTCGTTTATATTTGTAAATCTATACTCCTCTAGTTCGTAATGATATATGAATAAAAGACTAATACTCTTATTACTTCTTATTATTCCATTGCTTGCTGACGCACAGTTCCGCAGAAAGCGCTACAAATACGAAGTCGTGCTTTCTGTTGGTGCAACCAATTTTTTAGGTGATGTCGGAGGAGCTAACGCAATCGGTACCCACTTCCTGAAAGATTTTAATTTTTCTGTCACCCGGCCCAGCGTCGCTGCCGGATTGCGATATAAAACCAACCGTTATTGGGCAGCCAAAGTTGATTTGTTCTGGGGGCAGGTGAATGGAGATGATGCCCTTACCAAAGAACCTTACAGGAATAACCGGAACATCAATTTCAAATCGCCCATTGTCGAACTTTCAGGAAGGCTGGAAGGTTATTTTACGCAGGACAGGGGAGGTCACCTTTACCGTCTGAAAAATGTACACGGAATGAAACGCAAAGACATACAGGCTTTTGGTTTCATCGGAATCGGAGCTTTTTGGTTCAATCCCAAAGGAAAATACACGGACGGGAAATGGTATGCGCTCAGACCCCTCTCAACCGAAGGCCAGGGTTTACCCGGAGGCCCCAAAGAATATTCACGCGTGAGCATGTGTGTGCCTTTGGGATTGGGTATGAAATTCGCCATCGATCAGACCTGGAGTATCGGGCTTGATTATGGCATTCGCTATACCCTGACCGATTATATCGATGATGTGAGCGGGGTATATTACAACAACACGGCCATTCTTGCGGCCAAAGGACCCATTGCCGCTTATTTTGCCGATCCTTCCATATCCCGTTACCCTCCCGGAATTGCCCATTTCCCTGGGGAGGATGTAACAGCCCCCGGACAGGAACGCGGTAATCCAAAATACAAGGATGCCTATATGTTTATGTCTGTGACGGTGAATTATAAAATTCCCTACAAACGCCGCACGCGTTCCAAATTCTGAGTCCTTATTTGTATGCACGTTGTTATTCCTCAATCACCATCTGATTTTGAGCTTTATTATGCCTTGCGTTTTGAGGTGCTGCGCAAACCCTGGAATCAGCCTCCTGGAAGTGAAAAAGACGATATTGAAAAGCAATGTCAGCATGCCATGATCGTGACGGATGCCGGTGAGGTTATCGGTGTGTGCCGGATGCAATACAACAGCCCGCAAGAGGCACAGCTCCGATTCATGGGTATCCGCGGAGATATGCAGGGTAAGGGACTGGGTAAATTGCTCCTCGATCATTTTGAAGAGATTGCCCGAAAGCAAGGGTTGAAGTATATGACTTTGCAGGCAAGGGAGAAGGCGGTTTCTTTTTATTTAAGAAATGGGTATGCGAACAAAGAAAAGACGAAACTGATGTGGGGCAGCATTCAGCACTACCGGATGGAGAAGGCGCTTTGAAAAGATTGCCTGATGCGAAGAAATGGATGTGCGATTAACAAATATGAAGTGTATTTAATTTTTTTTATTTTTCTTGCCAACTGCCAACTGCACATTGCCCCTGGCCAACTAATTTTCACGGAGTTCTTCCTTCATGATTTTCAGCAGAGCAGAAGCCTCTTTTTCATCAAGCTGCATTCCAAACAAAATCTCTTTTCCATAATAATTAAATGAAAGCGTCTCTCCGGCAACGACCCAATACGAATTCATGAAGTTGCTGACCATGTCGCCTTGTCTTCCCTTGTATTTGTCCAGGTTTTCAATGAATTCGGTCGTGTAATCGGCAACTTTCCCGGCGCCGCGGTTATCCCGTTTGTAAAAGAAATGAGATTTTTCGATTTTAATAATTTCCTTCCCGAACTTTCTCCACGTATACGCCTTCCAGACTTTGTATTCGAAGTAAAGCCAGAACCCCATCCAGACCAGCATCATGACCTTGGTTTGGTTGTCATGAATCCTGAAAAAATAAACGGCTACTGCCAAACCGCCCAGGGTCCATGCAATGAACCAGGCAAACATCAGCGAATTTTTAGCCTTGTCGGAATAAGCAGAAATGACAATGCTTAATTCATTCTCTTTCCGAACGTAGCTTATTCTTTTTCCAATTGTTTCCATGAAAGTTTTTTAATGCCGCAAATTACGATTTGTTTCAGAATGCTTTGCAGAGAATGCAGTTCATTATCTGTTGCCGAAAATTGCACTTCCCACCCGTATCATCGTGCTTCCTTCTTCGATGGCAATTGTGTAATCACTGCTCATTCCCATCGAAAGAATCAGGGGCTGCCAGTTTTTCGCAGGAAGTAATTTTTTTTTCATGGATTCAAAAAAGGTGTTGAGCGAACGGAATTCCATCCGGATCTGTTCGGTATCTGCAGTATTGGTGGCCATACCCATAATCCCCTGGATGCAGATGTTTTTTAAAGATTTAAAGGATTCTGAAAAGAGAAGTGCTTCGGCTTCTTTAAAATCCAATCCGAATTTTGTTTCCTCTCTGGCAACATGAATTTGTAAAAGACAATCGATTGTCCGGTTCTGTTTTTCCGCCTGTTTGTTTATCTCATTCAGCAGCTTCAGGCTGTCGACAGAATGAATAAGGGAGATAAATGACGCAATTTCCTTTACCTTATTTGATTGCAGATGACCAATCAGATGCCATTGCAGGTCTTTGGGCAGGACCTTGTATTTCGAAACGAGTTCCTGCACCTTGTTTTCTCCGAAAATGGTATGTCCGGCATCAATGGCTTCCTGAATCATTTCGGCAGGGTGAGTCTTCGTTACAGCAATGAGCGTCACCGAAGAGGGAAGAGATTGTTTTAGTTTCTGAATGTTTTCTTTAATACTCATTGTCTAGAATCAAACGCTATGGAAAGTACTTATTCAGAAAGACTGTAAATCACCAGCCCGCTTCGCATTTTGGGTTCTACCCAGGTGGTTTTGGGGGGCATGATGCTGTTGGTATCGGCAATGCGTTTGAGCTGATCCATCGAAACCGGGTAAAGGCCGAAAGCCACTTTGGCTTTCCAGTTATCCACCTGGTTCCTGAGTTCTTCCATGCCTTTGATGCCCGAAACAAAACCGATGCGCTTGTCGGTTTTCAGATCATGGATATTAAGTATAGGGGAGAGGATGTATTCGGTAAGCAGAAAAGCATCCAGCGACCCCACTGGCTCGCGGTCGTTGACAATACCTTTTTTAGGATTCAACGAATACCATTTGCCATCGAGATACATGCTGAAATTGTGCTTGGCCATAGGCTTGTATATGGCGCTGCCTTTTTCCCGGAGTTCAAATGTTTCTGCCACTTTATCAAGAAATTCTTTTGCAGTTAATCCATTGAGATCTTTAACCACCCGGTTGAAATCATAGATCTTAAGTTGGGTTTCTGGAAAGAAAACCCCGAGATAAAAATTATAGGCTTCCTTGCCTGTATAACCCGGGTTGGATTCGCGTCTGGATTTTCCAAGCAAAGCTGACGAGGCCGAACGGTGATGTCCATCGGCAATATATACCGCTTTGATGCTGCTGAAATGAGCCTGAATGGATTTGACTTTTTCCGGTTCGGAAATGACCCAAAGTGTGTGACGCACTTTATCCGTTGTCGTAAAATCGTACACCGGAGTTGTTTTTACCGTTTGTTCAGTAATGGAGTCGATAGCCGCATCATTCGGATAGCTGAACAAAACCGGCTCTGCATTGAAATCGCAGACTTCCAGATATTGTTTCAGTTTCTCTTCGCGTTCGGTGAGTGTTTGTTCGTGTATTTTGATCACACCGCTGAAATAATCATCGATGCTGCTGCATCCGATTAAGCCGGTGTATTGCTGTCCGGATTTCTGCTGTCTGTAAATGTAATAACAGGGTTCCGGATCCTGTAGAAAGACGTTTTCTTCGCGAAACTGCAGATATTTGGCTTTGATTTTCTGAAGCCGCTCCGGAGAACCGGGCTTGGTGCGTTTGCCATCGCTGAAATCGGGATTGATCACATGCAGAAAACTGAACGGGTTTGTTTTCAGTTTGCCGTTCAGGTCGGCAGACGAATAGCCATCCACGGCTCTGGAAGCGACAAGGTGTACCTTGTCACCGGCAGGACGGATACCACGGAAAGGAATGATTGTCGCCATAATAAATCAGTTTGCAGTTTGCAACGAGCAGTTTGCAATAAAAAATAAAATAGTATATTTTGCTTGTTCCTTTTTTGCGAATTGCAGACTTGCCAACCGCCAACTGCGAACTTTTTACTTGAGTTTCTCAATAATCAGCTCCGCCAGCTCAATTCCGATTCGTTCCTGCGCTTCCTCTGTTGCAGCGCCGATGTGTGGTGTCAGGGAAATTTTCGGGTGTGTGAGTATGGCATGACTGGGCCTGGGTTCATTTTCGAATACATCGAGTCCGGCATGTGCTACCTGGCCCGTATTCAATGCCGCAATCAGATCGGCCTCGTCGATCACACCACCCCGCGAAGCATTGACCAGAACAACTCCTCTTTTCATTTGACGAAACTCATTTTCGGTAATGAGTTTACCGCCTGGCACATGCAGACTGATAAAATCACTTTCACTCAACACTTTTTCAAGCGATATGGTTTTGAGTTTTACTTTTACATTGTCGGCGCCGTGAATATCGAGTGTCAAAGCCGCTTCGGACAGATAAGGATCGTAGGCAACCACCTTCATGCCGCAGCCCAGTGCAATCCTGGCAACCGACTGACCAATGCGGCCAAAACCGATAATGCCAATGGTCTTGTCTTTGAGCTCGATTCCCTTCGCGTATTTTTTCTTGAGCGTGTCGAATTGCGTTTCACCGATCACCGGCATTTGCCTGTTTGAATCGTAGAGGAAACGAACGATATTGAACAGATGGGCAAATACAAGTTCAGCTACAGAATGCGAAGACGCCGCCGGAGTGTTGACCACAGAAAGGCCTTTTTGGCGGGCATAATCCACATCGATATTGTCCATCCCGACGCCGCCGCGGCCAATGAGTTTAAGATGCGGACAGGAATCAACGACATCTTTCCGGACTTTTGTTGCACTGCGTACGGTCAGCCCGATATAGCGGTGTTCGTTCAATTGGGTGATCAGTTGATCTTGTGCCACTTTATCTGTAATGACGATAAACCCTGCTTTTTCTAAAAGCGCTTTGCCGGTTTCGTCGATGCCGTCGTTGGCGAGGATTCGTTTACTCATTGAGGGTATTTGTTTTTGTTGTAATTGTAAAAGCGGAGAATGAAGAATAATGATCCCAAATACCATAAGGCAGCAAAACGGGAATAATAATAGATCATTGCAAAATAATTTCGGTCATAATAAGTCCCTGTGAGAATTTCCATTCGAAAAAAAACATAGAAATCGATGAGAAAATAGGACAGCAAACCGATTAGCGGAGTGATAAGAAATATTGCCGGATCTGAAATGTTTTCCTTGATCCTTGCTTTCCAAATTCTAAACAAGAGAAACGAAAAGAAAGCGCCAATGAAAATGTAGGTGAAGGGGACAATCCAATGTGGGCAGATCTCAAAAATCAAACTTATAGAAAAGGATCCCAGCAAACTTAGAATAAGGACAATGAGTGCTTTCTGGATTTTTATGCCTGGAGCAGTTTTTTCAATAGTCAAATCCAATACAGAATTTTCCATCAGCAAGATTCGATATACTTAAGGATTAAACACTATGCAAACTTTTTCTCAAAAGCCTGCATCACGTCCACGAGCACTTGTACACTTTCCAATGGAAGGGCATTGTAGAGGGAAGCTCTGTAACCACCCACATCCCGGTGTCCGCGGATGCCGCTGATGTTAGCTTCTTTCCAGAGTTTGTCGAATTCGGGTTCGAGTTCAGGTTTGTGCATCACAAAGCATACGTTCATGCTTGAGCGGTCTTCTTTTTCGCAGGTGCCTTTAAAAAGGCTGTTGCGGTCTATTTCGGTATATATGCAAGCCGCTTTTTGCTGATTCACTTTTTCGATCCATTCCACACCGCCGTTCTTTTTCAGCCAGCGCAGTGTAAGCAGGGAAACATAGATCGGAAACACGGGAGGCGTATTGTACATGCTGCCGGCCTTGATGTGCTGGCGGTAATCGAGCATCGAGAGCATGGTGCGTCCGGTTTTACCCAATAGTTCTTCCTTAACGGCAATCATGGTGGCACCTGCGGCACCCATGTTTTTTTGTGCACCGGCGTAGATCAGTCCGAATTGTTTTCCATCCACCTTTCGGCTCAGAATATCCGAGGACATATCGCACACTATGGGCATTGGCGCTACGGGCCATTTCTTCATTTGTGTGCCGTAAATGGTGTTGTTGGAAGTGATATGCATATAGTCCAGGTCTTTGGGGACCGGAAAGCCTTTTGGGATATAGGAGAAATTCGAATCTTCGGAACTGGCAAGCACTTTGGTGTTGCCCACATTTTTCGCTTCCTTGATCGCTTTCGCAGCCCATACTCCCGTGTTTACATAGCCTGCCGTACCTTCGGTGCGAAGCAAATTGTAAGGCACCATGGCAAATTGCAAACTAGCACCTCCGCCCAGAAACATCACCTTGTAACTGGCATCGAGCATCAGCAGTTCTTTGGTCAGCTCCATAGCTTCGTCCATCACCTTTTCGAAATTTTTGCTCCGGTGAGAGATTTCCAGAAGAGAAAGGTTGAGGTTGTCGAAATTGATACAGGCTTCAGAAGCTTGTTGCAATACTTCCTGCGGAAGGATTCCGGGGCCGGCACTGAAATTGTGTACTTTCATAAAAAAGCGATTTAAGAGGAATTGAAATCGCCCGAAATTTAGCAATTCTATAGCAATGGGGGAGCAATAACCCGGCTTATTTATTCTTTTTACCGGCAGGAACGATATTGGTGGATTTCTTCTCCGGGTCGGCTTTGGGATCCTGGTAGAATTTATCATTGGGCCGTTTGGGATTGAGGGCATCCACTTCGGGTACATAATACCATTTTCCTTTGTGGAAAGAAAAGGCATTGTAACTTCCATCCATCACGTAGTTTTCATAAATGCCTGTCGCCTGAGGCGATTCAGGAGCCAGATTGTCGAATATGATCATTTGCTTGTCTTCATCATATTTCAAGGCCATGATCATTTCGGCACGGAACTCGAATACGATGCGTTTTTTAGGCAACTTACCCATCATAAAAAGGGCTTCGCCGAACTTCGGTGAGCCATCCCTGTCGAACCACAGTACATCAATCAGTTTTTTCCAGGTTTGGGCGCTGTGCCCGTCCCAGCCCAGAAGGGTATAATACACATTCTTTCCTGATTTGTTCCTGATGATTTTATAATAGAGACAGCCGTACCATTTTTTAGCATCCAGGCTTTGTGTTTCGGGACTCTTGATTTCGGCCGATTTATCGGTGAGACGGAACAGATCCATCTTTTTTGTTGCCGGATTCAGTCTTTGAATAAAGCCAAAGTATTCCTGTGTCCCGTTGCTTTGCGGGATGTTCCATTGATAGATCCGGAAGCTGCCGTCCGGCGATTTTAGTCTGCCGATGTCGGTCAGGGAATCGAAAGGGTAATCGAATGAATGATCCAGATTCAAGGCTTCCTGAAGCAGGACAAGATAATGCTCGTTTGCTTTCTTTCGGAGTTCGTCGGTATGGCTGTGGAATACTTTGGGGGCAAGCAGACGCAGCGAATCTTCATATTGTCCGAGCAAGGTCGTATTGTCGGCCTTTCCTGTAAGGGATAAGAACAGAACGGGTAAAAGACAAAACAAACGCAAAGCACGAGTCATCATGTTTGGGGAATAGGGGATTCTTCTGTGTTACCACATATAACGTAAGATTCGAAAGAAAATTACACGTTGTATTGTTCTGTTGAATACCGACATCCCCTGATTGAGTAAAGGGCAAATGGTGTCAGACTGCTTCTCTGAGGCATTTCAAATCAGAGATGCAGGGAGCTCTTTTTTGCAAGCAATTCTTCCTTTGTTTCACGGGCATCTTCGTCATCCACACAGCAGTCTACAGGGCATACGGCGGCACACTGGGGTTCGTCATGAAATCCGACGCATTCTGTGCATTTGTCGGTAACGATATAATACAGATCCATGGATTTGGGCGTTTGCGCATCTTCGGCATTCACAGTGAGTCCGGATTTGGATGTAAACGATCCTTTCACCCCGATTCCGTCGGCGAATCTCCACTCCGCACCGCCTTCATAAATCGCGTTGTTGGGGCATTCCGGCTCGCATGCACCACAATTGATACACTCTTCGGTTATTTTGATGGCCATTATTCGTCTTTATTAAATTTCTAATCTAAAGCATTCTGCCTAAGTTTGCGGCTGATTACAGGACGTAAAATTACTAAAAATTATTGTCATCCGGATTTTGACCCATGGAACTGAACAAACGACTTGAAGCTTTCGAAAAACTGGGAACATTCCTTTCCGAACACAACAGCCAGCAATATCAGACTTTGCTCGCCGAGCATGAGATATTCGAAAAACTGATCGTGCAGGTCAAGATTCACAATCCCTGGTTTACCGAAAACAATGTACGTCTGGCCTTGAAAGGAATTGCCTTGAGTCTGGAGAGGCACAATTTGCAGACCTGGATTAAACCCTATGCCGAATTGCTTTCAGAAAAAGAAGCCGGTAAAAAAATCCTGGTAATCATGGCCGGGAATATACCCATGGTTGGTTTCCAGGATTTTCTGCATGTGCTTGTTTCGGGTAATCGTTTTCTGGGAAAAGTCTCCTCGGATGATCATTTGCTGATCCCTTTTCTGGCCGCATTGCTTCTTCAGTTTGAACCCGGATTCAAAGACCGGATTGAATTTTCAGACGGAAAGGTGAAGGAAATGGATGCGGTCATTGCAACGGGCAGTACCAATTCATCCCGTTATTTCGATTACTATTTTGGAAAATATCCGCACATCATCCGTAAAAACAGACATTCTGTGGCCATTCTCAACGGTCTGGAAGATGCCGCTGATTTTCAGTCGCTGGGCAATGATATCTTTATGTATTACGGTCTTGGCTGCAGAAATGTGTCAAAGCTTCTGGTACCCGAAGGCTATCGGTTTGATTCGTTTTTTGAAGGCATTTTCAACCATTCCTATGTCCTGGAAAGCAATAAGTATTCGAACAATTACGAATACAACAAAACCATCTATCTGCTCAACAGCGAAAAGCTGCTCGATAACAATTTTCTTTTGCTGCGCGAAGACACCTCGCTTTCATCACCGATAGGGGTATTGTTTTATGAATATTACAAAGATGAACAAGGACTGAAATCACGCCTGGAAGCAGATGCTGCTGAAATCCAGTGTGTGGTTTCCCAAAAAGGGGCTTTCTCCGGTTCATTGCCCTTTGGAAAGAGCCAGTTCCCAATGCTTTGGGACTATGCCGATGGAATTGACACCTTGCACTTTCTTGCAGGCTTGTAATCCTTTCTCAATTTTAGCTCTCTTTAACCACCCTGTCTTTTTCGGATTCCCGGAAAACCTGGGTGTTCTATCCGTTAACTCCTGTAGTTCAAATACAGATCAATCCCTTTTTCTTCCTCATTTGCTTTGAAAGATGAGCGATATCATAAAGTTTTATGAGCAGGATCATTTATGCCTCTTGCCCCGGGTTGGCAGGTGATGAAAGTCATATTCCTGGCTGTAAACTGTCATAGTTGGGTTTGCTAAATCGCAACACATTTGCGTATCCAATTGTTATACATCACAATCTGTGACAATCTAAAAAATACACTTATGAAAACGACTGCAAAAACAAACCTGCTCATTGCACTTCTGATGATTGGTGGATCATTTCTGTTTATGTCATCAACAACAAAAATCAATCAGAGGCCGACGGGAAATGGTGGCGCCGCATCCTGGATCGCTCCGGCCTGGGCCGACACCATCCGGAATCCTTTCAAAGGAAATCTGAAATCACTCGATGATGGAAAAAAATTGTACGTAAAAAACTGCGTGGTGTGTCACGGAGACAAAGGCAGAGGGGATGGAATTGCAGCTGCCGGTCTGAACCCCAAACCCGCTGACCACTCTTCTGAAAAAATTCAGAAACAATCGGATGGAGTCATTTATTGGAAAATTGCCAATGGAAGATCGCCCATGCCCGGCTATTCAGCATTAACACCCGAACAGCGCTGGGGCCTTGTCAATTATGTGAGAACATTAAAGGCAAAAACAAAATAACATTTGCTTGTATGTCATCAGGCCTGTATCAAGAGTAAACAACATGTATCCAAAGTATAGATTTCAAATTAAACCAAAACAGTAATTTATGAAAACAAGAAAAATTACTATAAAAGGAGCACTTCTTTCGGGCGGAATTATCCTGAATGGATTGTGTATCAATCCGGTGTTTGCACAAACAGATTCAAGCGCCACGGCTCCGGCTGAAGTACCCAACAAAGCCAGAGGCGGAGCCACCAAGTTTCTGCTTGCCGGCAAAGCGGAACAGTCCTGGACCAATGTCAAGACCGATGGCAGCCCGTCTTCACACACCTTTTACCCGGACGCATTGATGCTCATGCCGCTTGTCAAATTGAATGACCGTCTTTTTCTGGATGCTCAGTTTGAAATTGATCCGAATCAAACCGGAGGAGCCTCCATCAATCTGGCCGAAATGATCGTTTACTACCGGGCATGCAACGCCCTCAACATTTTTGCCGGGAATTTCAGTCCGAAGTATGGATTGTACATGGGTGTGATGGATGATTTCACAAATCGCTACGGTACAGGCCCCATTGGAATGAACAGGGGGCCGGCAACGCAAACCGGCATTGGAATCCAGGGTGGAATCCAGGCGGGATACACGAAGTTCAATTACCAGTTCTATATCGCAAACGGTCCCCAGCTTTTGATTGACAGCACAACCCAGGGCAATGGCAACCAGACCGGAAAGCTGAATTATGACAGCTATGGAGATAATAACAACAACAAGGCCATTGGCGGATCCATCGGGTTCCTGCCCTTGTCCAATTCCAATCTCCAGATTGATGTATCCGGACAGGTAGCCGCCAAGACCGGCAGTTTGGGTTCGCCTTTTGAAAGTGTCAGCAGTACTTCCTGGGCGGCAGACTTGAATTACTACCATATGTTCAGTCCGCTTATGGTCAGGGTACAGGCCGAATACAACAGCACCATGACTCAAAACAAGACCTATCCCTGGAAAAGTACCACCGACAGTACCAAATTGCTGGTTCCGGCCTTTAACAATCAACAAAGCGGATGGTTTGTGGGTGCCACACTGCGTCTTGCAGGCGCAAACAACAGGGTGCTGAGCAATTTTGAACTGGGTGGACGCATCGGAGGCTATATTCCTCCGCAGTATACAGGTCTTCCAACTACGCCTGCCGTATGGGGAGAGAATCCTGAACAACAGACCACTGTTTGTCTGACCTATTGGTTCACCTGGAAAACACCCTTGAATTTTTCATATGATGTGGTGAAAATGACGAACGGCCCGACAGTGACATCCTATACTGCACGATTGATTTACTTCTTCTAACCTCCATAAAAACCAGATCTATGAAAAGCACACGAATTACCAAAATATTTTCCATTGTCGGAATAATGGCAATTACAAGCATCTCATTTGTGATGATGGACGGTTGTAAAGTTCCTGAATCCATAGCCAG
>PLXK01000068.1 GCA_003151415.1 Bacteroidota bacterium | reverse complement strand
AAAGCAAGATACGGGTCACTCAATGCAGAACCAACAAGGTGGGTAGAATGAGCAGAAACGTTTCCTCCTTCATGATCAGCGTGGATCGTCATGTACATACGCATGAGACGTTTTACATCAAAATCCTCAAAACCCATCATGTGTGCAAGGTTTGCGGCCCAATCCAGTTTGGGGTCCGGTTCGATGTGCACATTGTTTTTGTATTTTTTTCTGTAGATGTATGCCGCTACACGAGGCAGACGTGCAATGAGGTTCATCGAATCCTCGTATACATAATCCCAATAATCCTTCTTGCTGATTCCTTTGCGGTATGCAGCGGCAAAAAGAGATTCGGTTTGCATGGCCATGGCAGCAATGCTGAACATAGTCATGGGGTGAGTGGCGGCAGGCAGCTCGTCGATGACATCGAATACGTGTTTAGGAACGGTGGCGCGACGGGCCCAGTTATTGCCAAGATTAAGCACTTCTTCCTGAGTCGGAAGATCTCCGGTGAGCATCAGATAGAAAATCCCTTCAGGCAATGGTTCTGTTCCTTTTGGAGCCTTTGGAAGTTTTTCACGCAGTTCGGGAATGGTAAAGCCGCGAATCCGGATTCCTTCTTCGGGATCCAGCTTGGATGTTTCTGTTACCAGGCCGATCATGCTTTTCATGCCCTGATACACCTGGGCAATGGTGTACTCACCTAATTTTTTATCGCCATGTTCTTTGATGATGGCTTTCACCTCAGCAGCCATTGGTTTGGCCTTTGAAATAAACTTGTCTTTGAGTAAATCCATATGCTTTGGGAAGGTTAGTGTATTAAGCACCTAAGTTAATTAGGCTTTCGTATATTTCAAAGTATTTTGCATTATAAAAACTTGAAATCTTTGCCCAGGTAGCTTGCCGAAGCTCCAAGCTGTTCTTCAATGCGCAGGAGTTGATTGTACTTGGCAACCCTGTCGGATCTGGAAGCTGAACCTGTTTTAATCTGACCGGTCCTTAGCGCCACGGCCAAATCGGCTATGGTTGTGTCTTCCGTTTCTCCGCTTCGGTGGCTCATTACAGAGGTGTATGAGTTGTTCTGAGCCAGTTGCACGGCATTGATGGTTTCTGTAAGGGTGCCGATCTGATTGACCTTGACCAGAATGGAATTGGCTATTTTTTTGTCAATTCCCTGTTGCAGGCGGGTCACATTTGTAACAAAAAGATCATCGCCGACAATCTGGATCTTCTCGCCTGTTTTGGCCGTGAGTTTCTTCCAACCCTCCCAATCGTCTTCAGCCAGGCCATCCTCGATCGAAATGATGGGATATTTCTTGATCCACGCAGCCCAGTAATCAACCATTTCGTCTGATGAAAGCTTTTTTCCGTCCGATTTTTTGAAATGATAGACCTTTTCCTTTGCATCATAAAACTCAGATGCAGCTGCATCCATGGCTATCCAGATGTCTTTCCCCGGTTTGTAACCTGCAGCCTCTATGGCTTTGAGAACGATTTCTATCGCTTCCTCGTTGGATTTGATATCGGGAGCAAAGCCTCCTTCATCCCCCACATTTGTTGAATATTTTTTTGATTTCAACACCTTTTTCAGATGGTGAAAAACTTCAGTGCCCATGCGCAATCCTTCGCTGAAAGTAGCAGCGCCAAGAGGCATGATCATGAATTCCTGAAAATCGATGCTGTTGTCGGCATGGGATCCGCCGTTGAGAATGTTCATCATCGGCACGGGCAGAAGATTGGCATTCACTCCGCCTACATATCTGTACAGGGGTTGGTTCGCTTCTTCTGCAGCGGCTTTGGCTACGGCCAGGGAAACGCCAAGAATTGCATTGGCTCCCAGATTACTCTTGTTGTCGGAACCGTCGAGTTCGATCATTTTCAAATCAATGGCATTCTGTTCGAAGATATACATGTTCACCAGCTCTTCGCGGATCACCGAATTGACGTTGCTGACGGCCTTGAGAACCCCTTTACCCATATAGGTTTTCTCATCTTCATCACGCAGTTCGACAGCCTCATGACTCCCTGTGGAAGCACCGGAGGGAACAGCAGCTCGGCCAAGGGTTCCGGTATTTGTAATCACATCGACCTCAATTGTGGGATTTCCTCTTGAATCCAGAATCTGTCGGGCTTGTACACTTGCAATAAAACTCATAATGCGGATGTTTTTTTTGAGAATTGATTTTGAAAAAAAAGAATACAAAATTTCTTAAAATCAGGCAGAAACCTTTTGTCCGTTGGATTTTCTGGCTTTCACTCTGGCCATCAATTCGACAAACTGGTCAAACAGGTAACGTGCATCCAGCGGGCCGGGGGCGGCTTCGGGATGGTACTGAACACAGAAGACATCTTTTACTTTATGCCGCATCCCTTCAATGGTTCCGTCATTCAGGTTGATGTGGGTAATTTCCATTTCCATGCTCTTTTTCACCTCATCCTGGTGAACGGAGAACCCGTGATTTTGAGAAGTTATTTCGCTTTTGCCGGTAACGATATTCTTTACCGGATGATTGATCCCACGGTGTCCGTTTTTCATTTTGTAAGTCGAAATTCCGCAAGCCTGAGCAATGAGCTGGTGGCCCAGGCAAATGCCAAAAACCGGGATGTTGCTGTTGACAATTTCTTTCACGGTCTTGATTTCATCCAGCATTACACCGGGATCTCCGGGGCCGTTTGAAATCAGAAAGCCATCCGGGTTCCAGCTTTTCATTTCGGCAAAAGTCGTTTTCATCGGGAAAACCTGAACCTGGCAACCGCGTTCAACCAGACAGCGTATAATGTTTCGCTTAACCCCGACATCAAGCAGAGCCACTTTATATAAAGCATCCGGATAGCCCGAGAGGTAAGGAACCTGGGTACTCACTTTCGAGGAGAGCTCAAGACCCTCCATGGAAGGTACGGCAGCCAGTTGCTTCTTCAGTTTTTCAACATCCAGCTCTTCCGAAGAGATGATTGCATTCATGGCCCCTTTGTCGCGGATATAACGCACAATGGCTCGGGTATCAACTTCACAGATACCTACGATCTGCTCCCGTTCAAAATAGTCGGCAACATTCCCATCGGCGCGCTGGCGGGAAGAAAATTCGTTGAATTTTTTGCAGACAAGACCGGCAATTTTTATTGAATCCGATTCTTCTTCTTCTTTGCTGACACCGTAATTACCAATATTCACATTGGTTGTCACAAGAATCTGACCGAAATAGGAAGGGTCTGTAAATATCTCCTGATAACCGGTCATGCCTGTATTGAAGCAGATCTCGCCCGAGGTTGTTCCGATCTTTCCGGCCGCTTTCCCATGGAAAACTTTGCCATCCTGAAGAACCAGTACTGCGGGACTTTTTGAGTGATAGGTATCTTTCATATCTGTTAATCCCCGTTTTTTTGTCCAAAAAAAAAAGGATAAAGCAAAAATACTTTATCCTTTTTCTGTTTATGAATATTGTTTTAAGAAATTATTCACCTTCTTTTTCCTCCTTATTGGCTGCAGGTTTAGCGGCTTTTTTAGGTTTGGCTTCGGCGCTTGTTTCTGTTGCGTCGTCGGCTTTTTTCTTGCCCTTGCTTCTGCGGGTGGTTTTGGCCGCTTTTTTCACAGCTTTGCCGCCTTCATAAGTGGTATTGAAATCGACGAGTTCAATGAAAGCCATTTCGGCACGGTCGCCGGGACGGGTTCCAGTTTTCAGGATACGGGTATATCCTCCCGGGCGTTCTGCAATCTTGATTGCCACTTCACGGAAAAGTTCGGTGACAGCCTGTTTGTTTTGCAAATAGGTGAACACGATACGGCGTGAATGGGTAGAATCGCTTTTTGATTTGGTGAGCAGGGGTTCAACATACAATCTCAAAGCTTTTGCTTTTGCGAGAGTCGTGTTGATCTTTTTGTGCATGATCAGTGAACTGGCCAGGTTGGCAAGCAATGAATGCCTGTGGGCGGTCTTTCTTCCTAAATTATTTTGTTTATCTCCGTGTCTCATTTCAATTGAAATTATTAATTATTGAATGCTTGGTTTGTCTGTTTAGAGCTCCTTCCAACATGTTGTACTCCCGGCAGAACAGATCCAGCAATCAACAAGGATGAATTATCTTTTATTCTTTGTCCAATTTGTATTTCGCAACGTTCATTCCGAAGTTAAGACCTTTGCTTGCAACAAGTTCTTCCAGTTCGGTCAGTGACTTCTTACCGAAGTTACGGAATTTCAGAAGGTCATTCTTATTGAAAGAAACCAGATCTCCAAGGGTTTCAACATCAGCGGCTTTCAGGCAATTCAGTGCACGAACGCTCAGGTCCATGTCCACAAGTTTGGTCTTGAGCAACTGGCGCATGTGAAGTGAGGTCTCGTCAAATTCTTCGGTGGCCGATTTCTCGATCGAATCCAAAGTGATCTTTTCATCGGAGAAGAGCATGAAATGGTGAATCAGGATCTTGGCTGCTTCTTTCAGTGCTTCTTTGGGATGAATGGAGCCGTCTGTAACGATATCCATGATGAGTTTCTCATAGTCGGTTTTCTGTTCGACGCGATAGTTCTCAACGGTATATTTCACATTCCGGATTGGGGTATAGATGGCATCGATTGGAATGACACCGATAGTTCCGTTCAGGGGCTTGTTCTCATCAGCGGGGATATAACCGCGGCCTTTATCGATGAACAGTTCCATTTTCAATTTCACACTGGATTCCATGTTGCAGATAACGAAATCGGGATTCAGCACCTGGAAACCAGAGGTGAACTTTCCGATATCACCGGCGGTGAGTTGGGTCTTTCCGGAAAGGTTGACAATCACTCTTTCCATTTCGGTGGTTTCAATTTGCTTTTTAAAACGAACTTGTTTCAGGTTCAGGATAATATCCGTAACATCTTCCACAACACCCTTCAGAGTTGAAAATTCATGCTCAACACCTTCCAGCTTCACCGAAGTGATTGCATACCCTTCCAAAGAAGAGAGCAATATTCTGCGCAAAGCGTTGCCTACAGTGATACCGTAACCAGGCTCCAGAGGACGGAATTCGAATTGTCCTTCTGTGTCATTCGCATTTATCATTACAACCTTGTCAGGTTTTTGGAAAGCCAATATTGCCATTTTCGTTCTGTGTTTTGTTTATATTTTATTTTACATCGTTCCTGCGTCGGAGGTGATCAGCCCGCAGAATGCAACCAAACAATGATCAATTATTTAGAATACAACTCAACGATCAGGTGTTCCTTGATATTTTCAGGAATCTGATCTCTCTGTGGGTAAGAAACAAGTTTACCGCTGAGGCTTGTCGAATTGAATTCGAGCCAAGGATATCCTTTTCCAAGAGAACCGACAGAGTTCGCAATGACTTCAAGTGATTTTGATTTTTCTCTGACAGCAACCAGATCTCCGGGCTTAAGCGTCATGGAAGGTATGTTCAGCACTTCACCATTTACGGTAATGTGTCCGTGAGAGACCAGCTGGCGTGCACCGGAACGGGTACGGGAAATACCGAGACGGTAAACTACGTTATCCAGGCGGGCTTCAATTAACTGCAGAAGCACTTCACCGGTAACACCTTTGGCGCGTGCGGCACGGTCGAAGGTATTTGCAAACTGTTTTTCAAGAATGCCGTAGGTATATTTCACCTTTTGCTTTTCCATCAGCTGAACTGCGTATTCCGACTGCTTGGCACGTT
>PLXK01000058.1 GCA_003151415.1 Bacteroidota bacterium | reverse complement strand
ACATTTGTCCTCAGGATTGAGGCATCCCGATAGCTATCGGGGTTGTCTGAACTCTTTTCGCTTCTCCAGCGAAAAAGCGAGTGCCGAAAGCCCGACCCTGCTTTTCGCAGGGTCACGCCAAAATATATAAACAAATAAACCACCAGGATACTTTATAAATTAATGAAGTGCATCAGCTGATTAAACCTCTCCTTCATATCATCCGAATATCCGCTTTGATGAAAGGATGCCTTTACGGTGTAATTGTATCGGAAAAAAGTTTGTAAAATTGCGGCGAGGTCTTCTTTATTGATCTTCAGGGTAACTTCAACAAGGGTAGAATCGGTATTGGTGGTGAGGTAGCAGGCCAGGATTTTGGCATCGTTTCCTTCCACAATCTGCGAGATCTGGGTAAGCGAATAATTGTTTGAAGCCATTTCCAGAATGATGATCCCGCCGGGATCCTGAATGGCGGAAAGCGCAGCCAGCTTTTCAAGATAGGACTTACAGGTAACCGCACCCAGATATTTATATTCTTCGTCCACAATGGCAAGACAGGACAAATTCAACTCGGACATGATTTTGAGCACATCGAATGCATGCTGCCCTTCGGTGATAAAAGGTCTTACAAGCGGGATTCGCAATTTGCTGATTTGTTCATCGGGTGTGTTCAGATCGAGGATATCGGTATCCGAAATCATTCCCACAAATTCTTGGCCTTTGATAACCGGAAGATGGGATACTTTGAATTCTTCCATCCAGCGAAGCGCCTTACTTCCGGAATCCGTAGTTTTCAAGGGGGGCACTTCTTCTGTGATTAAATCTTTGGCTATCATAAAGTATTCCTTTCCGGTCGTATTTTATTGAATTAAATGCTTCAGCAAAGTTAGCAATTATTTAGAAACCGTCTGGCTGAAACTCACAACGAACAAGTCATTTGAACTATCAAATGTGTTCAATTATATCTCTTTTTTAGGGTTATTTTAAACCGTAGCTTTGCGGTTTATTCAACTCCCGCTGATCATGACCAAACTAAGCGTAAATATCAATAAAATAGCCACATTGCGAAACGCAAGAGGAGGAAATGTGCCGGATGTATCAAAATGCGCCGTAGATTGCGAACGTTTTGGTGCTGAGGGCATTACTGTTCATCCAAGACCCGACGAACGCCATATCCGCTATGCCGATGTCCATGCACTCAGGCCTTTAGTTAAAACAGAATTTAATATAGAAGGTTATCCGGATAAAAAATTCATTGATCTCGTCCTTGCCGTCAAACCGGCACAGGTTACACTTGTTCCCGACCCCCCCCATGTCCTGACTTCCAACGCGGGCTGGGACACTCTGAAAAACAAAATTTTTCTTGTTGAAGTGATCGGTGAATTCAAAAAAGCAGGCATCCGCACTTCTCTCTTTATTGATCCCGATGTTCGTTTTATTCTCGAAGCAAAAGCTACGGGCACAGATCGAATCGAGCTGTATACAGAAGCTTATGCAAGAGATTATGCTTCCGGACGGGAAAAAGCAATTGAACCCTACGCACTGGCGGCCCAATGCGCCAACTCACTCGGGCTCGGTATCAATGCCGGCCATGATCTGAACCTGGATAACCTGGCTTATTTTAAAAACACTATTCCGGGTTTGCTGGAAGTTTCTATCGGGCATGCGCTGATCTGTGATGCACTTTATCTTGGACTTGAGAATACGATTCAGCTTTATCTGAGACAGTTGAAAGAGGTGAATTAAGATTCGTTACAGAATATGTTCTGGAAAAAATTTCGATTCTTTTCATGTTTGTTCTTTTTCGCTTGATCAAAAAAGAATCAAAAAGATCAAGACGGCTTAATCCCTCTCGCACGAGCAACCAGCATGTAAGCCGTCAAAGCCAGCGCGCGGCTTCGATACGACACCCCGGATCTGACCTTGGGTTCACATTATTCGCTGCTCTATAATTTGATTGAAAAATGAAATTACAATACAGAAAATACGGCAGCGGACAGCCACTCCTTATCCTGCACGGCTTGCTGGGATCCAGCGACAACTGGAATTCACTGGCCAAACAATTTGCTGAATCGGGTTTTGAAGTGTATGCTGTTGATCTTCGCAATCACGGACTTTCACCGCACAGCGAGGATTGGACCTACCAACTGATGACTGCCGATGTAAATGAACTGCTGGAGGATCTGGGGCTTCAACATGCCATGGTGATGGGTCAAAGCATGGGCGGAATGGTGGCTATGCAATTTGCGGTAAGCTATCCCGGAAAAACAGATAAACTTATTGTCGTTGATATGGCGCCGAAGAAATACCCTCCGCATCAGGCCCATGTCATTGCCGGTTTGCAATCGATTGATTTTTCAATTGTCAAAACGCGCAAGGCAGCAGAAGAACAACTTTCACATTTTATTCCTGACAATCCAACCCGGCAATTCCTGCTGAAGAATCTGTACTGGAAAGACGACACCACACTGGCCTGGAGATTTAATCTTTTGGCAATTGCAAAAAACTATCACCGGCTGGGCGAATTCTTCGATACAAAAACAGCGAACTATCCGGGACCTTCCTGGTTTATCCGCGGCAGCAAATCAGACTACGTGCTGGATTCCGACTGGCCACTTATCCAGCACGTGTTTCCTGATTCTCACCTGATGACTATACCCAATGCCAATCACTGGGTGCATGCCGAACAACCGAAATTGTTTTATGAGGCGGTGATTAGGATTATAGGGAGCTGATTGTTTTAGGAGCAAATCCCAACATACCGGTCATTTTAAATTACGCGACAATGTGGATACTGGCTGCATATTCCCCAAAACAAGATATTGGAGTCCTGATGAATTTCAATTTTTTCTTTCCTGGGTATATCGTAAGGGTCTGACATGTCGGCGAAAACAGCATCAGGAAGTATAGCTATACAGGCAAGGCGTAGTTTCCCAGCCCGGTTTGGTCTTTATACCCTGTTTTCCTGAAATAATTCTATTTTTGCAGCCTATTACGAACAAATCCTAATTCTTACCATACATGACAAAAGGCCCGATTTCCCAGTTTATCGAAAAACACTACAAACACTTTAACGCAGCCGCTCTTGTGGATGCCGCAAAAGGATATGAAACGCATCTCACCGAAGGCGGCAAAATGATGGTCACTTTGGCGGGAGCCATGAGCACTGCCGAGCTTGGCAAATCATTTGCAGAAATGATCCGTCAGGGCAAGGTGGATATCATTTCCTGCACAGGTGCCAACCTCGAAGAAGACATCATGAACCTTGTGGCCCACTCGCACTACAAACGTGTACCGCATTACCGCGATCTGAGTCCGCAGGATGAATGGGATCTTTTGGAAAACCATTACAACCGTGTTACCGATACCTGCATCCCGGAAGAAGAAGCTTTCCGCCGCCTGCAGAAACACATTCACAAAATCTGGGCCGATGCCGAAAAAGCCGGCGAACGTTATTTTCCGCATGAGTTTATGTATAAGATTCTGCTTTCGGGCGAATTGAAACAGTATTACGAAATAGACCCGAAAGATTCCTGGATGCTGGCAGCTGCCGAAAAAAACATCCCAATTGTTGTTCCGGGATGGGAAGATTCCACAATGGGAAATATCTTCGCTTCCTATTGCATCAAAGGACAACTGAAGGCTTCCACAATGAAATCGGGTATTGAATACATGGTTTGGCTGGCTGACTGGTACAAAAAGAATTCGTCCGGAAAAGGTGTTGGTTTCTTCCAGATTGGCGGTGGTATTGCCGGCGATTTCCCGATCTGCGTGGTGCCCATGATGTATCAGGATCTGGGGTGGCATGATGTTCCGTTCTGGTCCTATTTTTGTCAGATTTCGGATTCCACAACAAGCTACGGTTCCTATTCGGGTGCGGTACCCAATGAAAAGATTACCTGGGGCAAGCTGGATGTCAAAACACCGAAATTCATTGTCGAGTCTGATGCAACCATTGTTGCCCCGCTCATCTTTTCCTGGGTATTGGGTTGGTAATACTTAGATCAAGCTCTACATAGAGTAAGTGAGAAGAGGGTTTGCTTAGGATAGGACGCAGAGGGTATCTGCGAAAAGCCTTCCGTGTCTCTCTATGTCCTCCATGGTAAAATTTTTGTTGTTCTTGTGAATCGCTCATTGATCTTTACTCTTATTACTTATACCTTTACTTCTTACAAAATATCATCGCCATGAACACCACCTCCGAAACCAAATACCGCATCGAAAAAGACACAATGGGTGAAGTGAAAGTGCCTGCAGACAAATACTGGGGGGCGCAGACAGAACGTTCACGCAACAATTTCAAAATCGGTCCGGAGGGCAGTATGCCCAAAGAAATCATTTATGCTTTCGGATACCTCAAAAAAGCTGCGGCTCACGCCAACTTCGAACTGGGTGTTCTTACAGCCGACAAACGTGACATGATTTCGGAAGTCTGCGATGAAATCATTGCCGGGAAACTGGATGATCAATTCCCTCTGGTTATCTGGCAAACGGGCTCGGGAACACAGAGCAATATGAATGCCAATGAAGTAATCGCCTACCGCGCACACGTGATTCACGGAGGACACCTCAATGATGAAAAAAAGATTCTTCATCCCAATGACGATGTAAACAAATCGCAATCCTCCAACGATACCTTTCCCACAGCCATGCACATTGCTGCCTACAAACAGGTAGCCGACATCACCATTCCGGGAATGGAAAAACTGCGAGACACCCTTCTGAAAAAAACAGCTGATTTCAAAACCATTGTAAAAACAGGACGCACACATTTCATGGATGCGACACCGCTTACTCTGGGTCAGGAATTTTCGGGGTATGCGCAACAAATCACCAACAGCGTCCGTGCCTTAAAGAATGCACTGGAAGCCATCCAGGAACTGGCTCTTGGCGGAACAGCCGTGGGTACCGGACTAAACACACCGAAAGGATACGATGTACTGGTGGCAAAGAAAATTGCAGCATTAACCGGTTTCCCTTTTGTAACCGCCCCCAATAAATTTGAAGCCCTTGCNNATGAAAATCGCAAACGATATCCGCATGCTCAGCTCCGGCCCACGTTGCGGAATCGGTGAACTCATCATTCCCGACAACGAACCAGGCTCATCAATCATGCCCGGAAAGGTAAACCCGACACAACCCGAAGCGCTTACCATGGTTTGTGCACAGGTGATGGGCAATGATACTGCAGTCTCCATCGGAGGCTCCATGGGTCATTTTGAACTGAATGTATTCAAACCGGTTATTGCTTCCAATGTCCTGCAGTCGGCCAGACTCATTGGCGAAGCCTGTGTGTCTTTCAACGACAAATGTGCCGTTGGTATAGAACCCAATCTGCCGGTTATCAAACAGCACATGGAAAACTCGCTCATGCTGGTAACTGCACTCAACCCGCACATCGGGTATGAGAATGCGGCTAAAATCGCCAAGAAAGCGCACAAAGAAAACATGACGCTTCGGGAAGCCTCTCTGGCCCTTGGACTTGTCACAAACGAACAATTCGACCTCTGGGTTAAGCCGGGAGACATGACCGGATCAATGAAATAGATCGATCCTTTCAGATAACACACAGCCTGTAATCTAAAAGGCTGTGCGGGTCAGAATCTATCACAACGGATATTCCAAAGAGCAAAATTATTTTCTTCGGTATAAATGATTACCTTTATGATACATACTGCATCCCCCTGCTGAAAGTTAGGGGGATTCTTTTTGTTTGAAATTCATTTCACCGCAATCATGACACGAGTCTATCTGCTTTTTTTCGTGCTGCTTTTGAGTTTTTCTGCTTTTGCCCAGGAAGATACATTATCCAATCCGGCCAGGAAAGATACCCTCGTGCACGTAAAAAAGGTGAAAAGGGATACCACCTATCACCCCAAGCAGGAAATGCTGATCAATGGGAAACGTTTTCGCCTGTACAACAACTGGATGAACATCGGTTCAGGAGAAGGTTTCAACAGCGATCTGGCTTTGCCCCAATATGTGCTGGATGTGGATCTACACTTTCACATTCAAAAACACTATTTTCAAGTCGGCACCTTTCTCAGCGGCGACCGGTTCCTGAGTTTCAACAATTACAGCATGCATGCAGCATACGGGAAACGCTGGGAAAACGAAAAGCGCAATATTTTCATTTGTGCCGGCCCCTCCTATTCCTGGGGCTATCCTTTCAGCCGCGGCATTTACAGCCCCAATATCTATTCTGCAGAAGGTTTATACGCACAGGCCCAGTATATCATTAAGCTGGCTTACGACCTGGGAATTGGAGGCTCCCTTTTTGGCGACGTCAACAGCCGGCAAAGTGTTTATGGCCTGCGGCTGGAGCTGTTTTTCTCCGGAGCCTACAGAGGAGAAAAGAAACCCAGACATCCCTGGGGAGAATAAAATCCAAAAACTTTTATGCTTATCCATTGAGTATGGCAATCGGCTCCTACATTCCGGGGAATTCCGGTGCGAACGAAAAGCAATTGCAATTAACCACACGACTGAAAGACGAAACGCTTGTGAAAGCATCAGAAACGATCGTGAATGCATNNGCATCAGAAACGATCGTGAATGCATAAAAAGCGAACGTGATTGCATCAGAAGCGATCGTGAATGCATAAAAAGCGAACGTGATGGCATCAGAAACGATCGTGAATGCATAAAAAGCGAACGTGATGGCATCAGAAACGATCGTGAATGTATAAAAAACGATCGTGAATGTATAAAAAACGAACGTGAATGCATAAAAAGCGATCGTGATTGCATCAGAAACGATCGTGAATGCATAAAAAGCGATCGTGATTGCATCAGCAACGATCGTGATGCATCCAAGCGATCATGAATGTTTCAGAAAGGTATGTTGGAAAATTATTTAACGGAACCGATCCGCCTATTCACGATCCTGTTTGCGGATAAGAGTTAGAGGCGTAAAAAAAGTGCGGTGAGCTATACAAACCTGTCGCCCTTGTTCACTTTCACATCGTTGACAATGTTGCGGATCTGTTGTTCGTCCTGCTTTTTGCAGATAAGCAGAATACCATCGGCTTCAGCCACAATATAACCATCGAGGCCTTCGATGACAACCAGTTTATCTTTGGGTACGTTTACGATGCAGTTCTTCGTGTCATACAGCATCACATTTTTTCCGACCACTGCATTGGCATGTTCGTTTTTCCTGGTATGATCGTACAGCGAACCCCAGGTTCCCAGATCGGTCCAGCCGATAATGGAAGAACGCACGTAGACATTTTCCGCCTTTTCCATCACACCGTAATCAATCGACACATTTTTACATTTGCTGTATACCTCTCGGATATAGCCCGCTTCCAAAGGGGTATTGTATAGGGCGCTTCCCTCCTTGAACAAGGCAGCCATGTCGGGCAGGCTTTTTTCGATCTCGTGAATGATGCTGTCAACGCTCCAGACAAAAATTCCCGAATTCCATAAGAAATCGCCGCTTTCCATGAAAAACTTAGCCATCTCGTGATCGGGTTTTTCAGTAAACGTCTTGACCTTTTTGATCCGTTTGTCCGCTTCCTTATGCTCGGATTCACGAAACTGAATGTATCCATAACCGGTATCAGGACGCGTAGGGCTGATGCCCAGGGTAACGAGACAGTCTTCGGATTGTGCTTTGCGGAAACAGGAACGGATGGCTTTGTGAAAAGTATCTTCTTTGGTAATGAGATGATCACTTGGTGCAACCACCATCACGCCTTTGGGGTTGATTGCCTGAATGCGGTATGCGGCATAAGCAATACAGGGAGCTGTATTTTTGCGGGCGGGCTCGCAAAGAATATTGGTATCCAGCACGGCAGGCAATTGCTCCTTGACCAAGCCGATGTAAGATTCGTTCGTGACAATCAGGATATTTTCCTTTCTGCAGGTGCGTGAAAAGCGGTCGTATGTTTGCTGAAGAAGCGTACGCCCGGTTCCAAGCACATCAATGAATTGCTTGGGATGATCGGTTCGGCTCATCGGCCAGAAGCGGCTTCCCACCCCTCCCGCCATGATCACACAGTATTCATTTTTTGATTTTGCTTCTCCAGCCATAGTCGTTGAAAGTGATTGGTAAGGAACCAGATGGCCGGTTCAGGAAAGTTTTTTGAAGGCGTTACGAAGGTTTGAAATGATGACATCAACATCTTCCAGTTTGCAGGTTCCGACAGACAAACGGTACCAGCTGGAATCCACAGTGGCTCCGAAAGCATAGAAGGGGACGAGCGCAACTTTCGCTTCGTCAAGCACATATTTTGTTACATCCATTGTCGTGGCAAGTATATGGCCGTCTGCCGTTTTCTGGCCATGCATGGCAAACTGCACGGTGAGATAAATGGCTCCTTCGGGTGCAATGGATTCGACGTGAAATCCTTCCTGTTTCAAAGCTTGAAAGCCTTTGTGAAAAGCCACCAGCCGGTCGTTAATTTTTCTCCGGATATCCTCCAGGTAATGATCGTAGGCAGGCGCATCATTCAGAAATTTAGCAGTGGCCAGCTGTTCCGCTTTTGGAGCCCAGGCACCCACATGTGTGAGGATGGATTTTATTTTTTCAAGTATTTTTTTCGGTCCGAAGGCCCATCCAACCCGCACACCTGTCGATGCCAGCGATTTGGAAATGCCATCTACAAAAACAGTATACTCACGCATGGCAGGGCGCAGACTGACCGGGTCGTAATGAACGGTTTCGCCAAAACAAAGATTCCAGTAGATCTGATCGTACATGAGGTAAAGCACTTTCTTGTTTTCGGCTTCACGTTTCTTGTTTTCAGCCAGAATAAGGTCGCAAATATTTTCCAGATCCGCCTTTCTGAAAGTGGTTCCGGTTGGGTTCAGCGGTGAACAGAGCGCTATCAGACTGGCTTTTGCAATGTAAGGAGCAAGCTCATCTGCCGTTGGCATAAACTTATTTTCGGGACGTGTTTCAACCATCTGTTGTTTTGCCCAGTTCAGATAAGCATAATGATTGTTGTTCCACGAAGGCACGGGAAAAAGAACGGTGTCATCCGCATCGACAAGGGCCCTGAAAATGGCGTAAATAACGGGTCGTGCCCCACCGGCAATGACAATCTCGTCGGTTTTGTAATCCAGACCGCCTTTGCGTTTCAGAAAAGCCGATACCGCGCTACGCAGATCGGGCATTCCTTCCGCTACCGGGTAGTTTGTTTCGTCGTTGTTGTAAGCCTCAATGATAGCCGATTTCAATCCGGAAGGAATCGGAAATATTTTGGGGTTGAAATCACCGATGGTCAGGTTGTAAATTTTTTCTCCGTTCCGGATTTTTTCGTTGACCTCTGCTGCCAGTTTAATGATCTCAGAGCCAATGATGTTTTCAGCAATACGGGATACTTTCAAGTCTTTTTTGGGTTGAAGTGTGGGTATACTCATAGGTCTTTCCAGCTAGATTGAAACGGGGCAAATGTAAGAAAATCGTTCTCATTTCTGGCTAAAAAAGGCTATTTATCCGGCATTAAGACCAAAAACAGGCCCTTAACCCATAAGGCTGTCTTTTCCCATATATTTCGGGATGGATGGTCAGCTGAAAATGCTCGGACTGGCCAGGGTTACCTCGCTGAGTGGATTAAACAAATATTTTTTCCGGGTGTTGATTTCCAGGCAACAAAAACGCTTCCTGATCTTTTCTCCTTTTCTGAAATGTCTTCCCCTTCCGAAGATAAAAATTGTTCCCGCGGGCAAATCCTCCAGAAAAAGTGTGCCTTCCCGCTTGTCATACTTTTTCAGAATACGCAGCAGGCTGATGTCCGAACAACTCGATGCAGCCGGGTTTTTCAGATAATTGGCAAGGGCCTTGTTGACATCCTCCGGAAAAACTTCAAGCTTCATAAAGGGCAGCATAAGCACCCTGAATTCCTGTTTCCATTCTTCCCCATGTGGCTTCACCCTGCTTGAGTGCTTCTTATAATTCGACAAATGAGCAATTTCATGCACCAGCGTAATCAGGAAGGCGTACGGATTGAGATCGTGGTTGACCGAAATATGATGATTCGTATTTTCAAGCGGAGGCCTGTAGTCTCCGTATTTGGAGCTGCGGCTTTTTTTTATTTTGAGTTTGAAGTCATATACATAAATCCATTCGGCAATGATGGACACGGCCGGATCGGGTATGTATTTGGAAAGTATGGACTTGTTGCGCTCTATCTGAGACATTCTACCTCGGCCTTTTGTCAAAGGTACGAAGGAGAAATTGAAAATTCACGCCCGAACAGAAGGAAAGAAATTTATTTAAGAAATACAATGCAAAATAAACCGTTCTTTAAAACTACGGGCCGTTTTTTTTTCTTGCTTCTTTGCAAGGCATGCTATTTCAGCAACTGGTAGACAATAAAACTGGAAAGGTAGGCCAGAACACCCATATACAGGAACTGGATAACGGGCCATTTCCATTTTTTGGTTTCCCTGTATACAACCGCCAGGGTGCTCATACATTGCATCGCAAAGGCATAGAAAAGCATCAGTGACAATCCGACAGCCAGAGTATATACCGGCTTTCCCGTTGCAGGGTCTTTTTCATCCATCATCTTTTCGCGGATAGACCGGGTATTTTCTTTGTCTCCCACGCTGTAAATGGTTGCCATTGTGCCCACAAAAACTTCACGCGCAGCAAAAGAAGTGATCAGCGAAATTCCGATTTTCCAATCATAACCCAGGGGCCTGATTGCAGGTTCGATTGCTTTTCCGATTATTCCGGCGTAAGAGTTTTCCAGTTTTTCAGCCTCCTTCACAGTTTCCAGTTCTTTCTGAGGCAGCGCCTTTGACATGCTTTCATATTTCCTGTCAATCCGTTCAAACCGCTTGCCCGGTGCATGAGAAGAAAGCACCCACAGAATGACCGAGATGGCAATGATGACTTTCCCGGCGTCAAAAAGAAACACGCGAACCTTTTCATAAATCGTGTAAAATACGGAACTCCACTTCGGCGCCCGGTATACGGGAAGTTCCATAATGAAATAGCTTTTTTCCCTGGCTTTGAGTATGAATTTCATGATCCATGCGGAAAAAAGCGCAGCCATAAAACCAATCAGATACATGGCCATGAGTGCAAAACCCTGCATGTTAAAAAAGATAAATTTCTGATCGGAAGGAATAACCAGAGAAATCAGCAAGGTATAAACAGGCAGCCGGGCAGAGCAACTCATCAGGGGAGTCACTAAAATGGTAATCATCCTTTCCTTCCAGTTGCTGATTGTGCGGGTGCTCATAATGGCCGGAACAGCACAGGCCACACCGCTGATGAGGGGAATTACAGATTTTCCATTGAGGCCAAACTTGCGCATGAGCTTGTCCATGATAAAGCTTACACGCGCCATATAGCCGGTGTCTTCCAAAATAGCAATGAACGCAAAAAGCAAGGCGATCTGCGGAACAAATACCACAACCCCACTCAAACCGGCAAGTATACCATTCACCAGCAGTGCTGAAAGCTCGCCCGGGGGAAGATGCACCGAACTCCAATGAGAGAAATGCATAAACAGGGATTCAATCCACTTCATCGGAAAAGCAGCAAGAAAAAAAATGGCCTGGAATAAAGTAAACAAAACTCCCAGAAAAATCACGTAGCCCCAAACCGGATGCGTGAGTACCCGGTCAATTTTTTTGGTTCGTGTTTCTCCTTCGTTGTCCAGGACTTCCACACTCGCATCCACGATCCGCCCTATTTCAGCAAAGCGCATCACACTTTCATTGGCCTGAAAGGCTGTTTCATCAAACCTGTGCTCTGAAACAATCTTTTTTATCCGGGATTTTATAGCCGGGTCGAGGGAGGTATAGTGATCGTAATTGCACAACAATTGCCAGGCGGCATACGACGTGCTTACAGGAACAATCTCGTTTACCGAATTCAGCAATTCCTTTTCCGGAACAAGTGCAAAAAACAATTTGTCGGATAAAGGGATTTCTCCGGCCAGGATCTTATTCAATTCCTGAACACCTATCTTTTTCCGGGCATTTGCGTAGACAACAGGGATCCCAAGAAGTCCCGACAGTTTTTCGCGGTTAATCCGTGTGCCCCGTTTTTCCATGACATCCACCATGTTTAAAACAAGAACAACAGGGCGCCGCAGTTCAATGAGCTGGGTAACCAGAAACAAATTCCGTTTGATGTTCGATGCGTCAGCAACAACTACCGTAACATCGGGATAGTCCTCGTTTTTTGTATCACAAAGAACTTCGAAAGACACCTTTTCGTCCAGTGATTTGGGATACAGGCTATATGTTCCAGGCAAATCAATGAATTCAATTTCCCTGACAAAATTACCCTGCCTGTCCCGCACTTTTGCCCGGCCTGTTTTTTTATCGACCGTCACCCCTGGAAAATTTCCGGTCCGTTGGTTCATACCGGTAAGGGCATTGAAAAGCGTCGACTTCCCGCTGTTGGGATTTCCAACGAGTGCAACTTTGAGGATATCTGTTAAGGATTTATTTTTGCTCACTGGATGCTCTGTCTATGATCTTCTTTCCCTGAATTATCTGTTTTCATTCCGAATACCTCCTTGAAATCCGTATATAGACTGAAAAGCATTTGATTTTGTGAATTCCTGAAAAAATAAAGGACGGAGATTTTTGGGGATTAAGCGCGTATCTGATGAATAAGAACCGTAGAAGCTTCGGCCTTTCGCAAGCTGAGCAGATATCCGGCTACATGAATGGCTATGGGATCACCCATCGGGGCAACCTTCACGAGTTCCACCCGCTCTCCAGGAATACAACCCATCTCCAGAAGTTTAAGTGACATAACCGGATCTGTAAATGAATCGATGATGGCGATATCGCCAATCTTTAATTCAGAAAGATTATAGGGAAACTGATGCATAAATATCTGATGTTCCCCACAAAGGTAAGCAATACAGAAGAAAAAGGAAGATGACTTTTATACCTAAAACTAGGTATATTTAACTGACTTTTGTCAGCCGGGAATTTGTTTATCAGCAAGTTGAGGCTTCTATGCCCCGGGGATCAACCGGCAGGGCATCCGAACCTTTTAGGTGTGGTGCTTGTTTTTTCCCCAGGTTGGGCAATCCGCACATTTGTTCCTGTGGAAGATGAAACAACCCGAAAAAGAAATTGTTGTAAAAACCAGAACAAGCAGTAAAATGATATACCTGCGGATATTTCTTAACATAGACAAAATTTCAAAATATTCCCGGCAACCCGGACTCTTCAGATCGATGCAAATAAAACAAACAAACCTCAACTCACCCCTTGCTTAGGCTTAAATGCTATATTTCAATGCCTTTCATTCAAAGCTACGGAATATTTCAGCCACTATGTTCATTAAAATACCTTAATTTTACCGCCATCTCATGAAAATATTTTTCAATATAGGTCGGTATTTCATTCTACTCAATAAGGTCTTCTCTAAACCGGAGAAAGGGGTGATTTACAGAAACCGCTTTTTCCAGGAAGTCTACAGCCTTGGTATCGGATCTTTGGGGATTGTGGCCATTATTTCCGTTTTCATCGGAGCGGTCATCACCATTCAGGCCGCTTTCGGATTTTCAAGCCCATGGATACCTCTTTATGCTGTTGGCCTGGCGACCCGCGACAGCATTGTGCTTGAATTTTCACCGGCCATTGTGAGTCTGATTCTGGCCGGCAAGGTTGGTTCCAATATTGCCGGAGAAATTGGAACCATGCGGGTAACCGAGCAGATCGACGCCATGGAAATCATGGGTGTGAATTCTGCGGCTTATCTGATTCTGCCTAAAATACTCGGATTCATGTTCATTTTACCCTTCCTGATTGTCATCAGTATGTTTCTGGGCATGCTTGGCGGTCTGGTGTTTGGGGTATTGACCAATGCTGTGACAGCCCACCAGTACATGGTTGGCATTCAATATGATTTCAGGCCCTACAATGTGGTTTATGCATTGGTTAAAGTTGTCGTCTTTGCCTTTCTCATTACTTCCATCTCTGCCTATCACGGCTATTACACAAAAGGAGGAGCCCTGGAGGTCGGCCGCTCCAGCACAAAGGCTGTGGTATATGCCAGTGTGACGTTACTTTTCTTCGATCTGCTTCTCACACAACTCCTGCTCGCATGATTGAAGTCCGGAACCTTTACAAAAAATTTGGCGAAAAGCAGGTCCTGAAAGACTTTTCGTTTACATTCGAACAAGGCAAACCGAATCTCATTATCGGCGAGAGCGGAACCGGGAAATCAGTTCTTCTTAAATGTATGGTCGGACTCATCGAGCTCGATTCGGGTGAGGTGAAGTACAGCGGGACCGACTTTCTGCGCATGAACTTCAAGGAGAAAAAATTAATCAGGCGCGAAATAGGCATGCTCTTTCAGGGAGGGGCTCTTTTTGATTCCATGACCGTGGAAGAAAACATCGTTTTTCCGATATCCTTGTTCACAGATGCTTCGGAAGAAGAAAAACGGGAACGTGCAAATTCCTGTCTGAAACGTGTGAATCTTGAGAATGTGAACCATCTTTTTCCTTCAGAACTCAGCGGAGGAATGAAAAAGAGAGTGGCCATTGCCCGTGCCATATCCATGGAGCCCAAATATCTTTTTTGCGATGAGCCCAATTCAGGACTTGATCCAAAAACATCGATACTCATTGACCAGTTGATCAATGACCTGACCTACGAGCTCAATATTACAACCGTCGTAATTACACATGACATGAATTCGGTTCTTGAAATAGGCGACCACATAGCTTTTCTTTACCGGGGAGAGAAATGCTGGGAAGGCAATAAACAGGAGATTCTGCATACAGACAACAAGCAGCTCAACGATTTTGTTTACGCCACAAAATTCCTCAAAAACTTCAAGGACAAACTGATCTGACCCTTTTGCCTCATAAAAAAAGCCCCGAATTGCTTCGGGGCTTTTTTATGGAATCAAATCCTGATTTATTCAGTGATGATCATTTTCTTGCTCAAAGAAGCGTTGTTTGCTTTGATGTTATAGAAATAAACAC
>PLXK01000016.1 GCA_003151415.1 Bacteroidota bacterium | reverse complement strand
GAGTTTTATTGTTACAATAATTGGTAACCACAACATAGCTCTTTCCTATTTTTTCGGCCAACCATGCTTGTGATCTTCCCTGGTGTTTCAAGATTTCTTTTATCCGATTCATTCCTAAGAAATTGATTTATACAAGGCTCAAAATTATGCTTTAATATCTTTCCGTAAAATATCGCGAAACAATATGGATAACTGTCCAAGTTATGCTATACTAATTATCCCAGTCGTACATTTATTTTCGGTTTCAGTATTGGAATAAGTCCTGTGTTAGTAATAAACAGGGGCTTTCAGGATAGTGCTCTGCCGGGTAGTAATATGAAGAATACTGCACAAATTCCCTGAATGAAAAATTATTCGTAAATATTTTTGGATCAAAAAAAGGGAGATTTTACTCGGAAAATACACACGTGAGATTCGTGAAAAACATGCATCAAAACAGCCTTATCTTATCTTGTTCAGGCGGCATCGTTTTTTTTTTTGAAAAGAAGGACGTGTTTTTTTGAAACCCGCCAGCACAGAAAACGCGATTTGTTTTGATCCCGGATTCTGAGTTTCCTGCCTCTGGCGGCAAACCGTTTTCGGATAACGGAACAGGCCGGAAAGCAAAAAGCTCCCCGTTTACGGAGAGCTTTTTGAGCAATGGAGAAAAGAGATCTATTTAAGCGAAGTAATCACCGCTGTAAAAGCGTCAGGGTTGTTCATGGCAAGATCTGCCAGAGTTTTTCTGTTCAGGGTGATACCCGATTTGTTGAGTTTTCCGATAAATTCAGAATAAGACATGCCATGTTCGCGGACTCCGGCATTGATACGTTGTATCCACAGGGAACGGAAGTTGCGTTTTTTGGTTTTCCTGTCGCGGTAAGCGTAGGTTTGCCCTTTTTCGAAGGTGTTCTTGGCAACAGTCCAAACGTTACCTCTTGCGCCCCAATACCCTTTCGTGTGTTTGAGGATTTTTTTTCTGCGGGCCCTGGAGGCAACCGCGTTTACTGATCTTGGCATTTTGTTTTGTTTTTGGTTACAGCGTCGGCCTGAGGCTGATCTTCGTGCTGTTTACCGGGATTAATACTGAATTCATTAAACCGTCCCGAATCATCGGGATAAATTACCTCTTTACAGGCAAAGCATGTTTTTTACGTTGTTCATGTCGGCAGGATTCACCAGACCGTCTTTTGTCAGACGGCGCTTGCGGTCAGTGGCCTTCTTTGTAAGAATGTGCCTTTTGTACGCATGCTTTCTTTTGATCTTACCAGAACCCGTAACTACAAAGCGCTTCTTTGCAGAGGATTTTGTCTTCATTTTTGGCATTTCGCTTGATTTTTAATTTATGGTTATTGTATTGGTAATTCTTTTTATTTCTTCTTTTTAGGCGCCAGGATCATGATCATCCGTTTACCTTCCAGAAGAGGCAGTTGTTCCACTTTCCCGTGTTCTTCGAGTTCCTGCGCAAACTTGAGAAGCAGAACTTCTCCCTGTTCCTTGAACATAATGGCCCGTCCTTTGAACATGACATAGGCTTTTACTTTGGCCCCTTCGTCCAAAAAGTTCAAGGCGTGGTTTCGTTTGAAATTAAAATCGTGTTCGTCGGTATGCGGACTGAACCGGATTTCCTTCACAACGACTTTCGCCGTTTTGGCCTTTAACTCCTTTTGTTTTTTCTTTTGTTCGTATAAAAACTTCTTGTAATCAATCACCCGGCAAACCGGAGGTTCAGCAGTGGGAGCAATCTCAACGAGATCGAGTCCGACTTCTTTTGCAATCTCAAGCGCCCTTTCAATCGGGAAAACACCTTGTTCAATACCTTCACCGACGACACGAACTGATTTGGCCCGTATCCGTTCGTTGATGTTGTGTGCGTCCTCTTTTTTCTGAAACCTTGGCCTGTTAAAGGCACCACCCGGTCTTGAAAATGAACCGGCTGGCTTTTTAAAGGCCGGGTTGAAAGGTTTTTTGAATTCAGCTGCGATAAGTACCTCCGCTTTTAAGTGTGTATTCCTGTTTTATTCAAAGGCAACCAAACGGCTGTCTATTTCTTTTTTGATCAGTGTGGCAAATGCTTCAATGGACATCGAGCCCAAATCGCCTTCACCTTGTCTGCGTACGGAAACCGTATTTTCGGCCTCTTCTTTCTCCCCCACAACCAACATGAAAGGCACCTTTTTTACCTCCGTATCTCTGATTTTCCGGCCGATTTTCTCGTTCCGGTCGTCAATAAGCCCGCGAATATCGTAATTATTTAGCAAACCCAAAACTTTTTTCGCGTAATCATTGTATTTCTCGCTGATCGGAAGAACCGCGATCTGCTCGGGGGTGAGCCAAAGCGGGAATTTACCGGCACAATGCTCAATAAGCACAGCTATAAATCGCTCCAGGGAACCAAAAGGGGCCCGGTGGATCATAACCGGACAGTGTTTCAGGTTGTCGCTACCGGTATATTCGAGTTCGAAACGCTCGGGAAGGTTATAATCNNGTCCATAAAAGGCTGCTTCTCCAAGTACAGTGGTGGTTTTCAGGCCTTTTTCGAGCGCCGATTCCTTGATTGCATCTTCGGCCTTTTTCCAGTTTTCGTCAGAACCGATGTATTTTGCCTTGTCGTTGGGATCACGCAGGGAGATTTGTGCCGTAAATTCAGGAAAATCCAGGGCCTTTAAGACATACAAGACCATGTCAATGACCTTACAGAACTCTTCCTTGATCTGATCCGGACGGCAAAAAAGGTGTGCATCATCCTGAGTGAATCCGCGGACCCGGGT
>PLXK01000266.1 GCA_003151415.1 Bacteroidota bacterium | reverse complement strand
TAACGTGGGTGACATCATCCACATCGATACCGCGTGCAGCCACATCGGTTGCAACAAGTACCTGGAGTGTCTTGGAGCGGTAACGCTTCATAACCTGGTCGCGCTGAGCCTGGCTCAGGTCGCCATGCAGTGCATCGGCATTGTAACCGTCGCGAATCAGCTTTTCAGCGACTTCCTGGGTTTCGGCCTTTGTCCGGCAAAAAATAATACCAAAAATCTCGGGGTAAAAATCCACAATCCGTTTCAGTGATGCATACCGGTCGCGACTCTGGACTACGTAATACACGTGTTCGATATTGACGTTTCCTTNNAACCCATGTTCAGCATTTCATCGGCTTCATCCAGAACGACACGAATTACAGTCTTGAGTGTCACTCCTTTACGATTGATCATATCAACCATTCGTCCGGGTGTCCCAACAACAATCTGGGCACCTCTTTTGACATCTCTCAATTGGTTGACTATGCTTGCGCCGCCATAAATGGCAACGATATTGGCCCCCGGCATGAATTTGCAATAGCTCTGCAGATCCTTGGTGATCTGAAGACAAAGTTCACGGGTCGGGCAAAGAATAAGGGCTTGTGTATTTTTAGAGTTAAAGTCAACAGTCTGGATCAGCGGAATCCCGAATGCGGCCGTTTTGCCGGTTCCGGTCTGGGCGAGTCCTACAAGGTCTTTTTCTTCTTTCAATAAAACAGGTATGGCCTGTTCCTGGATTGGGGTCGGAGTCTCAAACCCCAGCTCGGTAATTGCCTGCACGATTTTCGGATCAATTCCCAACAATTCAAATTTATTCATCTATAAGGTCTTAATGAGCCGCAAAGGTACGGATTAATTGAGTACGGCCGACGTGAGAAGCGCATATCTGCCTGCAAGACACGTTTTTTGCGCAGGCGAGAGTATTGGTTTTTAGCACTTTGTACGAAAATCTCCGGAATGCCCGCGTCCCGATTCTTTGATACTGTATTCATAAAGACTTAATATGCATGGTATTAGACATGGCCAAGGATTTTGATTTTGAAAAATATGGGGAAAGTTCTAAACGACCTTTTGTTTTTTCGCATGAGGGATTGTATCCTTCGATAGGCTTCGGCTACCGAAGGAGGCTCCTTATAGCTTCGCGATAACTGTCGGGGCGGGCCCAAATACCCAAAACATGAATATTTGAAGGCCAAATAAGGTTTTGAACACGAGATGGAATAATTCTAACTTTGTGCAAAGATTCGCGGGATTGAAAACATTACACCGGTTTACATTAAAGGCCTATCTGCTGCCCTTTCTGCTGACTTTCTTCATTGCCTTGTTTGTGCTGTTCATGCAGTTTCTCTGGAAATGGGTGGATGAACTCGTGGGTAAGGGCCTGGACTGGATCGTGGTCTGCCAGCTGTTTTTTTACGCCTCGCTTTCCCTGGTTCCCCTGGCTCTGCCGCTTGCCATTTTGTTGTCCTCTTTGATGTCGTTTGGCAATCTGGCCGAACATTATGAGCTGGCCGCATTGAAAGCATCGGGCCTCTCTCTGCAGCGGATCATGTCGCCGCTGATCATTTTTACCCTGGTCATCTCCCTGACGGCCTTTTATTTCTCGAACAATGTTTTGCCCTGGGTCAACCTGAAAATGAGCCGCATGATGTTTGACATCACCAACCAGAAACCGGCTCTTCACATCAAGGAGGGCGTTTTTTACAACGGCATAGATAATTACAGCATTTATGTGGGTAAAAAAGGGGCCGATGAAAAGACCATCAAGAACGTCCTGATTTACGACCATACCAACGACGGAAACAACAGGGTGATAGCCGCCGAGTCGGGCACGATGGAATCGACTTCGGATAAAAAAAGCCTTTTGCTCAATTTGAAGAATGGTTGCAGCTACGAAGAGATGGCCAGGGAAAAAGATCCCGACATGCACAGCCTGCCTTTTCTTCGCAACAAATTCAAGGAACAGCTCGTCAGATTTGACCTTTCGGGCTTCAAACCCACCAACACGAATGAGAATTTATTCAAAGAGCAGCACCAGATGCTCAATGTCAGACAGCTCATTTCCTTTATGGACACTTTCCGCCGGGAAGACCTGAAGCTGCGTTCTGAATTTCACAAAACCATGGAAGATGTGTATTACCGCAATGCCGAAAGTTTCATCCAGCAGAAAAAGAAGAAACTGGCAGGAGGAGATTCGGATTTTGTCCAGAAGCTGAACAAACAGGACAGGCACATGGTTCTCGAATCGGCCATTGGTATGGTTCATTCGGCCAAAGGCAGTGTGGATGCCCGGATCAGTGAGTTAAAAAACAATACCGAGACATCGGTTCAGTTCGAAGTGGAACTGCATAAAAAATTCGCTCTTTCCTTTTCCTGTCTGGTCATGTTTTTTATCGGTGCCCCCCTGGGAGCCATCATCCGAAAAGGGGGACTGGGCATGCCCGTGATTGTTTCGCTTTTGTTTTTTGTTGTCTATTGGGTCATTTCCATCAGCTTTGAAAAGATGGCCAAAGAAAGTGTGGTGAACCCAATCATAGGGGTATGGATGGCACCGGCCCTTCTTTTTCCTTTGGGTGTTTTCTTTACCTACAAGGCGACGGTGGATTCGGCCCTTTTTGATGTGGATGTTTACAGCCGCTTTTTCAAGCGCATGTTTCAGGCTAAACCTGCGAAAGTTTGATCAGCCTGAACTCAAACACGAAAGCCCATGATTCCATACGCCCAAATGAACAGAGCTGTCAGGCGCATTCACTGCCCGAAGAGCAGGCGGCATGTGGCCAATAAATGGGAAATCAGAGTCACATGAAAATCCTCCAGATTTGCAATAAGATACCTTTTCCTTCCAGAGACGGCGGTTCCATGGCCATGCATCAGCTGGCCGAGTCGCTGACCCGTTTGGGCCACAAGGTGAAAATTCTGGCCATGGATACGCACAAGCAGCAATTTTCAGAATCAGAACTCGATGCCGCCTACCGCAAAAAGTATGCTCCCGAATATGTATTCATCGATACCCGTGTAAAGATTCTGGGTGCCATGTTCAACCTGTTTTCAGACAAATCCTACAACATCGAACGCTTTTATTCACTGGCTTTTGAGAAAAAACTCATCGGTTTGCTGAAGCAGGAGAAATTTGATATTGTGCAGCTCGAAAGCATTTATGTGGCGCCTTACCTGAAGATCATCCGAGAGCATTCCCAGGCCAGGGTGGTACTCCGGGCTCACAACATCGAACACCTGATATGGGAAAGACTGAGCGAAGGGGAGAGCCGTCCGGTAAAACGGAAATACCTGCGTCTGCTCGCCGAGCGGCTCAAGGCCTATGAGCAAAAACACCTGAACGAATTCAACGCCATTGCTGCCATCACCCCTGGCGATGCTGCCTATTTCCGGCAGGCCGGTTGTACAAAACCGGTGATCCATATCCCTTTCTGTATCGACACAACACCGGTTTCGCCGGTCGTTGCCGACAGGCATTCGCTCTTTTTTATCGGTGCCATGGATTGGCTTCCCAATGAAGAATCCATACGCTGGATTTTGGATCAGCTCTGGGACAAGATTTTGGAAATGCAGCCGGCAGCACGTTTTTACATTGCCGGACGCAATATGCCTGCCTGGCTGAAAGAGCTGAACAAAAAACAGGTCTTCGTTCTGCCCGATGTAGCCGATGCCGGTTTGTTCATTGCAGATAAAGCCATTTTGCTGGCGCCTTATTTCTCGGGAGGCGGAATGCGCGTTAAATTCATTGAGGCTATGGCACAGAAGAAAACGGTGATCACCACACGCATTGGTGCTGAAGGCATTGAGGGACGCGACGGAGAACATTTTATTCTGGCAGAAACGGTGGCAGGGATGGTTGCCGCTGTGGATAAATGCATGAAAGAACCGGCGCTTTTGGATTATATCGGAGCCAACGCCCGCAGTCTTGTTGCCGGAAAATACGATAGCCGCAGAAATGCTGAGGCACTTATTGAATTGTACAAAAAACTGAAATGAGCCCGAAAGCCATAGTGCCGCTCTGGCCTTGATGTCAGGTCTTATCCGATTGGAACTTATTTTTTTTAACTTGCGAAAGATTCCAAGATGAGACTATTATACATAACCTCACGTGTTCCATTTCCCCTGGATAAAGGGGATAAAGTGCGTGCGTATCATCAGATCGAAGAACTTTCTAAATATCATGAGGTCTGTCTTTTTTCGGTCAATGACCAGGAATTGCACCCCGAAGCCCTGCATGCACTGAGCAAGATCTGTTTCAGGGTGGAAATTGTTCATCTCAATAAGCTTGAGTTGTTCTTCAATCTGCTCCGCACCTTTTTTGACAGCAAGCCCATGCAGGTGGGCTATTTTTACAATGCCCGAAGCCTGGGCACCTTCCGCAAACTCTTCAATGAGTTCAAACCCGATGCCGTTTTTTGCCAGTTGATCCGCACCGCCGAATATGTTCGCGGACTTTCCCTGCCCAAGACACTGGACTATATGGATGTTTTTTCGAAAGGGATAGAACGGAGAATAAACAAGGTGCCTTTTTACCAGCGGCCCTTTTATGCGATGGAATACAAACGCCTTCTGAAGTATGAACGCGACATATTTCCGGCTTTCAATGCGACAACCATTATCTCCAGACAAGACAGGGATCTCATTCCGCATGAATCGAACAAATCCATAGCTGTCATTCCAAACGGGGTGGATCTTTCCTTTTTTCATGCACCCCTGACAGGCAACGGAAGAGAAACGAAAAAGGAATTCGAGATTCTTTTCAACGGCAACATGAGTTACCCGCCCAATATAGAAAGTGCGGTTTTTCTGGTGGAGAGTATCATGCCCCAGGTCTGGAAAAAATATCCCGCTGCACGCGTTCTCATTTCAGGCACCAATCCTTCTTTCCGGGTCAGGGAGCTGAGTTCGGATAAGGTGCGGGTAAGCGGATGGGTGGATGACGTGCGGGTGAATTTTGAACGAAGCCGTATCCTGGTGGCGCCCATGCAATCGAGTATCGGACTTCAGAACAAACTGATGGAAGCCATGGCCATGAAATTACCTTGTGTGACATCGACTCTGGCCAACAACGCACTTGCCGCGAAGGATGGTGTGGAGGTGCTGGTGGCAGATACCCCGGATCAATACGCGCAGAAGATTTTCTGTCTTCTCGAAAACCCTTCCTTCGCCAATGAAATTGCCGAAAACGGATATGCTTTTGTCAAAGAAAATTACGACTGGACCAGGGCGGGTGAGATGCTCAATAAAGTTATCCTGAACGGAAACAGAAAAAAGCCTTAAACGTGTGATTCCGGAGGAAGCTGATAAACACAAAAGAAACGCCTTTAAGGCCGTTAATCCAAGATCTGACCATTCTCCGGCAAGGAGTATTTATTAATCCCAAGAGCCCAAACATGGAAACTTCAAAAACCCTCATATTGAACAGCCTGCAGATAGGGCAGAAGATTAACCGCATGGCCTGGGAAATTTATGAGAACAATTCCTCAGAAAAAGATTTGATTCTGGTGGGCGTTCAAAAAAACGGGTTTCTGCTGGCCAAACGCATTGCCGATGCCCTGGCAAGGATTGCCCCGCTGCAGGTGCGTCTTTTTGATCTGACGATCAACAAAAAAAATCCGCTTGAACAGCAGGGCCTGATAAATATACCCATCGGAGAGCTTGAGGGGAAAGTCATCATTGTCATCGACGATGTGCTGAACTCGGGAAAGACGCTGATTTACGGGGTACGGCCTTTTCTGGCCATTCCGCTGAAGCGTTTGCAAACGGCGGTGCTGGTGGATCGTAACCACAACCGGTATCCGATCAAATCGGATTATACCGGGCTCTCGCTGGCCACAACCCTGCGCGAACACATTTCTGTGGAATTGGAAAAAGAAGGAGAAGAAGCCGTTTATCTGATGTAGGCTCAGGGGCGTATTGCAGGCCACCTGAAACGGCAAAAAAACGGCAAGTGGCAACGATGTAATAAAATGTATATGGAAACGGTGTTTGAAGAATCCCTTAGGTAAACTGGGGGTGCTCAATGTCTTTCCGTATAAAATCGGCCAGTTCATTGATGTTCAAATCCTTTGCTTTCACCTTGTATTGCGCTTCCGAGTAAAAAGGCTCCCGGTTTTCGAGGTGGGAAATGATAAATCCATACAATTCTTCGGGCGATTTTCCTGAAACCAGGGGCCGGTCGGTTTTGGCGCTTCTCAAACGGCTCACCAGAGTATTGGCACTCATTTTAAGATAAATGGTCAGCCCGTTCTGGTTCATGAGTTCCATGTTGTTGTAATGGCATGGGGTTCCTCCTCCGGTTGAAATAATCACATTGTCTTTATTCATCAGGCTGATGAGCATGTTGTGCTCCATTTCGCGAAAGCGGTCTTCACCGTCCTCGTTGAAGATGTCCTGAACAGATTTACCGACGGCTTTCTCGATGAGCTCATCGTGATCCAGAAAATCGTAATTGAGCAGTTTGGCTAGTTTTTTACCTACAGTGCTTTTGCNNTTTTGCCACTGCCCATGTAACCGATGAGGAATATTTTCATGATAAAAGTTTTTTTCCGGTTTTCAGGGCCGGAGGTGAGGTTTGATTTTTGCAGGCTTTTGATTCTGAATTCGCAGACACAGTATTCAGACAAATCTCAGGAAATGGTATTCTAGTTAGCTAAAATAAGTATTTT
>PLXK01000078.1 GCA_003151415.1 Bacteroidota bacterium | reverse complement strand
GGACGGCTGTCGCCCATAATAATTGAAGGCCGTACAATCAGGATCTGGCTTTCGCGCAGATAATCTTTGAGCACCTGCTCGCCGGTCATCTTGGTGAAGGTATAGCTCACAACGTGCTCTGCATTGACATCCGGAGATTCCTCTTCCTTCACCACCCGGTTAAGAATGTTCTTACCACAAATCGTCGCGGTTCCGACGTACACAAATGTTTCGAGCCCGACCAGGGTTTTGCTCCAGACAAGAATCCTTTTCAATCCTTCAATATTCACATCCTTCACCATCGAATCGAATATCTTCGAAAATGACGTATTGGCCGCCGAATGAATAATTGTATGTATGTTGTCCAGCGACCTGTTTGCGATAAGTTTCTCGGGAAGGGTTTCGTCGGAAAGGTCTCCGGCTATTGGAAAAATGCGCTTGTCATCATAAAAATCGCCGTGCAGAAAGAACACCTTTTTAATCCTGTCTTCCGCCTCTTTGGTTGTCTTGGCCCGGACAAGACAAAAAATCTTCTCTATCTCTTTCCGTTCAGACAGGTCCATTAAAACTTCGCCCCCCAAAAACCCTGTTGCCCCAGTGAGAAAAACATTCATATCTCTTATTCTTTATTTATTTATTTTCAGAACAATTCCAGGCCGAAAATTCCTGCAATGATCAATAAAATGGAAATAATTCTGGCAACCGACACGGGCTCTTTATAGAAAACCATTCCGATAATGGCTATGAGTACAATACCCAGACTTGCCCAAATTGCGTAGGCAATACTTACCTCCATTTTCTTGAGCACAAAAACCAAAGAAACAAGACTCAGGCCATAGAAAAGAAATACAAAAACCGAAGGAACAAGCTTGGTAAAGCCATCTGCAAGTTTCATGCAAATGGTGCCTAAAACTTCAAACACAATACCAAGTCCAAGGATTACCCAATTCCAGTTCATCCTTTCATTGTTGTTTTTCGGAAAAGTTGAGAGTCTTTCGTTTTCAAAGGTTAACAAAGAGTTTGCAAAATTAAGTTTTTATTAACAACTCTGCCTGAATTTGGGCGAGAATCGGACAATATTTTATTTAGAAGCCCCGGACCCCGGACCTTCTTTAATAAACAATTGCCGTTGGACTTATTGAAAACTGTATTGGCAGGAGATATGCACCAAAGAAATCCTTCTTTCAAAAGGGGGCCTGTGTTAATCTGATTCGGCCAAACAGGCCGGCATCAGCTGTGTTTCTTTTTGTGTTGATATTTTCCAAAAATCTTTTTGTCTTCCTGTGCCGGGCTCCTTCTTCTTCTTGTTTTTCTCTGGAAGAATTTGTTGCCTTTGGTCCCTCTTGAACTTGCCTTGGCGCCCATGCTTACATTACTGCGCTTGCGCCTTACAACAGAATGGTATCCGTCGCCATCGAGCCTGTATGACTTTTTTCGTCCATGTCTGGAAAAGGGGTCGCTTGCTCCGCGAAAGCCACCAAAAAAAGCCCGTTGGGGCGTGGCCGCTTTTCTGGCCTTGGGTTTGTACAGACCGAAAAAATGGGGTTGGAATGTTGAACTGTATTCGCGTTTGTTTGCACAGCCGCTAACCGACAGAAGATAAGCGGATAAAATAATCAAAAGAAATGCAAAGCGGGTTCTGCTCATCTGTATAAAATCAAAAATAGCGATTTTACATCATTCTTCTCATTCCTTTGAACATTTATACCCAAGCCTTTTGCTTTTAGACTCAAAAGATCGCGGTTTCAGAAAATAAAATTCCTCTTTGTTTTTCTCCGTCCCGGGAAAACGAGCTTTGGTCGATACCATCATCCGGGTTCGTGCCCCGGGCCTGATTCGGAAACGAGTTGTGCCCGCTTAGAATCTTTCATTGATTCGTTAATTCTCTTTGACAGACTGGTTTTTTGGCGTAGGTTTGGGGAAATGTCCGATTTTCTCTCGCTTAAGAATGTTTATCTGCGTTATGTTGCTGTTCTGCTTGCGATTGTATACATCCTGCTGGAGGGGCAGCAAGAAGGAAGCGATTTCGGTATTTTTCTTTCCGCCTCTTCCGATCTTGTCCATGGACTCAATGTTTACTCCATCTTCTATAACCTTTATTACCACTACTATTATAGCCCGCTTTTTGCCCTGGCGCTTTTCCCGCTGACATTGGTTCCGGTTTATGTGGCCAAAGTGTTGTGGCTCTTCCTGAATCTTGTTTTTGTATTCCGCACCTGGAAGGCGCTCTCTTTTTTTCTGGACCGCACCGTTTTTACAGAAAAGCAAAAACTGTTTTTTACGGTTCTGTGCTTCCTGTTTGTCTTGAGGTTCATGACTGAAAATTTCCATTGCGGCCAAATGACCCTTTTCATTTTGTTTCTCTCTGTCGATGGCATGTATCGCATCATGACCGGCCGCTATTGGATCGGCGCCCTTTTTATCTCTTTGGCCATTAACATCAAATTGCTGCCCCTGGTCCTTCTGCCCTATCTGTTCTACCGGCGATACCTGAAGGCCTCGGCTTTGATTTTTCTTTTTCTGGCGATTTGGTTGCTTTTGCCATCCACGCTTATTGGTTTCGGATTCAATAATACCTTATTGAAAAGCTGGTGGGGCCTCATCGATCCTTCCAACAAAGAGCATATCATTGATACCTCCGAAAGAAGCTTTCACAGTCTTTCGGCATGGCTCCCCACCCTTTTGATGGATCACGTGGATGACAAACAGGTGCTTCCATTAAAACGAAACATTGCCAACGTGGATATGAAAACAGTCGAAATGATTCTGAACATATTCAGGGCTGCGCTTATTTTATTTACGCTGTATTTCCTGCACAACAGGCCCTTCAAAAGAGCCGAAAACAAGCTGCATGCCCTTCGGGAGCTTTCTTATTTATTCCTTCTGGTGCCCCTGATTTTCCCCCACCAACAGCATTATGCGTTCTATTTTCTTTTTCCTGCAGGCACTTATCTCATTTATTACCTTTCCATGCAGGTTGTGGCCGAACAACGGACCATTCCCGTCTTTAAATTCCGCATTCTGCTTTGGGGGCTTGTCTTTGTCTTTTTGACCAATAACCTTCAATTGTTGCTGGGAGAGTTTGGAGAGTATTATGCACATTTCAAGATCATCACCTATGGCTCTCTGGTGCTGATACCCTTGCTCGCCATGGCCGGGCCGGAAGAAATTCCGGTTAGAAAGGAAAGTTTTGAAGCGGAACTTGCCCGCAAACGGACATAAGACTTCCGCCGGAGGCGCCGACAAACAGAAAGAATACGAAATGGATCAGAGGGTTTGTGCCTAGGCCGATAAGGCTTCCATCGGGAGAGCCTCTGCGCAAATAACGTCTTCCAGATCAACGGCCTGACCGATGTTCTTGTTTTCTCTCAGCCCGGAATTTGTGTGCAGGGTAAAACGTTCACCGAGACTTGCAAAACGATAGTTTAATGTTTCCTGTGCTTTAGACTCCCAGATCACACCAAACACAACCCTTCCGGAACGAAGCCGAAACTTGCAAGGCCTGTCATTATAAGACAGGAAATCAAATCTTGTCATACATGGAGATTTTGAGTGTACTAAATTTCCCTTTTTTTACGGAGAATAACAAGATAAGTTGCCGACACTTTTGAACAATGCCGGAGGTTTGTTGAAAACCTTTTAAGCTCTATGGATAAAGGGGCCTAAGCAGGCGACGAGCCCCGTTTTTGGGGTGTTAAACAGATTGCCCGAAAAGGGGTTTTTTCCGGCAACTTATTTGATTCCCCTTCTTTCTCTCCAGATCTGGTTAAAGGATTTGGGAGCGATCACGGGCAACTCGCGTCTGTTGCCCCAAGTCTTTTTAAAAAATTGCTTCAGCATAAAATTCTTAACCTTGGCTCCTCCTTTTTCCATTTTGCTGCGCTTGAGCATGGCACCCTTCCAGAAAAACCAAATGACATTTTCTCCTTTGGATGATTTTTCTTCAACGGCGTCGCGCCGGTTAACCAGCAATAATTTATGCAGGTCTATTTTCACCGGACAGACTTCCGTGCATTTGCCGCACAACGAAGAGGCGTAACTGAGGTGTTTAAATTCCTGGAGTCCGCGAAGGTGCGGAGTAAGCACCGAACCAATGGGTCCGCTATAGGTTGTGCCGTATGCGTGCCCGCCAACGCCCTCATAGATGGGACAGCCGTTCAGGCAGGCTCCGCAACGGATACAGTTCAATGCTCTTCTTTGTTCGGGCTTGGCAAGTACGCTTGTTCGACCGTTGTCCAGAAGAATGACATACATTTCTTCCGGCCCGTCCACTTCGCCCGCACATCTGGGTCCCGACAAAATTGTATTGTATACCGTCATGTTTTGGCCGGTTCCGTTTGTTGCAAGCAACGGCCAAAACAGATCCAGGTCCATCATGGACGGAATAAGTTTTTCTATGCCCACGATAGAGATCACTATTTTAGGAAAGGCAATTGACATGAGCGCATTGCCTTCGTTCTCGCTCACGGCAACGGCCCCGGTATCGGCAATCAGAAAATTACCTCCGGTAACGCCAACGTCTGCTGTCGGGTACTGGCCCCTGAGGTCTTCCCGTACAAAGGCGGTTATCTGCTGCGGTGTCCAGTCGATGGGGGTGCCGCGCTTTTCATTAAAAAGTTTCGCAACATCCTCCTTCGATTTGTGCATGGCGGGCGTGACGATGTGGTAAGGCGGCTCATTGTCCATCTGCTGGATCACTTCTCCCAGGTCCGTTTCCAGGGAAACCATGCCTTCCTTTTCGAGTGCCTGGTTAAAATGAACTTCTTCGGTAACCATTGACTTTGACTTGACAACCGTTTTCGAATTTGTCCGTTTCATGATAGCAATGACTTCCCGCATGGCCTCTTCGGCATCCTGGGCCCAAATGACTTTGCCGCCCCGTTTGATGAAATTGGCTTCAAATTCAATCAGGTATTTGTCAAGATTCTCTATCACTTTTGTTTTCAGCGCCGAGGCCCTTGTGCGGGCCAGCTCGTAATTGCTGAACTGTTTTTTCCCTTCCACCACCTTGTTGTTGTACTGGAAAATATTGTATTTGAGCTTTCTCCGGTGTTCGCTGTCAAACACTTTTTTCTCCGCCGCTTCCATAAACTGTTCCGCCTGGCTTGCCATAATGGGTCTTGTTATTTGTATTTTCAATTCTGCCCCCGGGGGGCAACGGTTATTTTTTATGCGAATCCACAACGATGCGTTCGGGCCGGTTTGCAAGCTGCCAGGCAGTAAAAAAAACCAGTCTTGCTCTTTTCTCCATCAAACCGAAATCTATTTTACCGATTTCGTCGGTCTCCTGATGATAATCGGCATGCACGCCATTAAAGTAAAAGATAACAGGGATGTCATTTTTGGCAAAATTATAGTGATCCGAACGGTAATAAAAACGATTGGGGTCGTTCACGTCATTGTATGTGTAATCCAGTTTCAGTTTGGTGTAGGTGTCGTTTGCTTTTTCGTTGAGCGCATGAAGTTCAGAGCTCAGCTTATCGGAGCCGATCACGTAAACGTATTCCGGGGCCGATTTGTGAGCATCGTCAACCCTTCCGATCATATCGATATTCAGATCACACACTATTTTTTTCAAGGGTATGGTGGGGTGGTCAACATACCAGCCCGAACCCAAAAGGCCTTTTTCTTCTCCAGACACGGTCATAAATACAATGCTTCTTTGAGGGCCATGTCCTTCTTCTTTGGCTTTTTCAAATGCCCTGGCAAGCGACATGACAGAAACCGTTCCTGAACCATCGTCATCGGCACCGTTGTACACTTCTCCGTTGATCACACCCAGATGATCATAATGGGCCGTGACAAAAACGTACTCGTCTTTTTTCGTTGATCCTTCCACGATCCCGATGACGTTTTCCCCCGAATAGCCCGGCTCATCCCTGTGGATATCGATTTTTATTTTTGTTTTTTTGTGAGTGCTCTTCCGCTTTACTTTTTCCTCATTCTTTTTATTTAATCCTTCCAGGCTGGTTCCCATGAGCTTATCGGCCATCTCTTTGGAAAGATAAAAGACAAGCACCTCCTGATTGGCGGGTTTTTCTGATGGCGTTTTTATTCTTTCTCCTGAACCCTTGCCGTTTTTCTTTAAAGAAGCGGGGGCTTCTTCAGAAACAAAAAGAACGGTCCTCGCTCCTGCCCTTTTAGCGGCATTGAGTTTATTCACCATAGAGGTTGACCAGGCACTCTGCTCTGTGTTTCCGCTGATGAGGTATTTTCCATCCTTTGCTTTGGGTTCACCAAAATAAATCAGTACCGCTTTGCCTTTTACATCCAGTGCTTTGGGGTAATCATTGTATCCCGAAACAGAATCGTTGATTCCGTAGCCGACAAAGACAACTTCGTTGGTTTCAAATGTCTGGTCCTGAAAATCCGGTCGCGGAAGGGTATAAAAATCCTGTCTGTACACATAGGCCGTTCCATTGACAACAAAATCAATGTTTCCCGGCTTTCTGACAACAAGTGGATAGTTTTGAAAATACGAGGTGTCGTTTCCGGGCTTAAGTCCAATCCGGCGAAACTCCTCTTTGATATATAGCGCCGCCATCTTCTGCCCCTTGCGTCCGGTTTCCCTGCCTTCGTATTCATCCGAAGCAATAACAGACAAATGTTGTTTCAAAAGCGCCGCATTGACTTGTGCGGCATAACGCAACTCGATGGAATCGCGGGTTTGTCCGAAGATCATGTTCGGCAAGAGGCCAATGAACACGATGATGTTTTTTCTTTTCATAAAATAGACTAATAAACAAAACTAAACTTATTTGCCGGCACTAAGATAAGAGGATCGGCATTAACAGTCTATTTTTGCCACCCTTGCGACATGCCTTCCACCCTCAAAAGGGGTGGCCAGAAAAACATCCACACACTTGTAGGCTTCTTCCTCTTCGATAAAGCGTGCCGGCAAAGCCAGAATATTCGCATCGTTATGAAGACGCGCCAGTTCCGCAATTTCCCTTTTCCAGCAAAGCGCCGACCGGATGCCTTTGTGTTTATTGGCTGCCATGTTGATTCCATTGCCACTTCCGCAAAGCAAGATGCCGATCTGTACGTCTTTTTTTTCAACGGCATTGGCCACGGCATGGGCATAATCCGCATAATCCGCGCGCTCTTCCGAAAAACAACCGAAATCCTTCACTTCATGCCCTTTTTTTTGAAGATATTTGCTTATCTTTTCTTTAAGTGCAAATCCGGCATGATCGCTGCCTATTGCCAGTTTTATGTTTGTCATGTTTCAGGTGTCGTATGTGTAAATAAATCGTCTTATGAATCCAGTGTAAAAGTGCTGTTTTTATGCAAGTGCCTGTAAATCCGTCTCTTTAATTTTATGAACAGATAAACTGTGAATAACTGGTAAAGCTGTTATTAAGATAATGTAAAAAAAGCTTGCAAAGTCCAATCGGGCATCTGTATATAAAAGGTTTTGATTTATCGTTTAAAGTTTGGACTTATTATTCAATAAAAAATGAACACCTTTGTTAGGTATTTTAGCCAAAAAAAGAAATAACAATCGGGTTTTTTCTTCCAATTGTAAAACGTGTTAGTAAAGTTACATTTTCTTCGTTCACAACAAGTTGGCTTCTCACAACGGGTTCATAACTCTTCTTTAAATGTGAATAACTGAATGAACAAGCAAATGGAGGTATTTTTAACAACCATTTCAACACGCTATTATTACTATTATTTAATTCTTTAAAGAATAAATTATAAATATATAGTGTACACAACATGGATACTGTGTTATTAAAAAAAGGATTTCTGGATGTTGAGACAGACCCATCCTTGAATATCTTTGAGGAAATAAAAAAACTCAAAAAGGAAAAAAATGCGGTTCTGCTTGCCCACTACTACCAGGAAAACGATATTCAGGATGTTGCCGATTACATCGGTGACAGCCTTGGACTTGCCCAGCAGGCTGCCAGGACGAATGCCGATATCATCGTTTTTGCAGGAGTCCATTTCATGGCAGAAACAGCAAAAATACTTTGCCCGGATAAAAAAGTACTGCTGCCCGATCTGAACGCGGGATGCTCTCTGGCTGATTCCTGTCCTCCCGAAAAGTTTGCCGCCTTCAAAGCCGAACACCCCGATCATCTTGTCATCACCTACGTGAACTGCAGTGCAGATATTAAAGCACTTTCAGACATCATTTGCACTTCTTCCAATGCGGTCCAGATTGTGAACAGCATTCATGCCGGACAGAAAATAATATTTGCCCCAGACAAGAATCTGGGCAGATATATCGTTGAAAAAACGGGAAGAGACATGGTACTCTGGAACGGCAGCTGCATGGTGCATGAAATTTTTTCTCTTCAAAAAATTGTCAGACTGAAAAGTCAGCATCCATCTGCCCTGTTTATCGCTCATCCGGAATGTGAAAAACAGATTCTGGATAAAGCGGATTTTATCGGATCCACAACGGCTCTGCTCAACTTCACAATCAACAGAAAAGAGAAGGAATTTATTGTTGCCACCGAAACAGGAATTCTGCACCAAATGCAAAAGGCTTCTCCCGAAAAAACATTTATACCGGCACCTCCCGATAGCAATTGTGCCTGCAACGATTGCCCGCATATGAAACTCAATACCCTGGAAAAGCTCTATGTCTGCTTGAAATATGAAAAACCGGAATTGATTATTCCTGAGCACCTGATTCAAAAAGCGAGAATACCCATAGACCGGATGCTTGAACTCTCTGCCAAATTTGGTTTGTAGGAAATAGATCCGGTTTTTTTATTTGTTTCTTTTTGTCTTCTTCATTTATTTTTACGACAGATAAAGCGTAACGCGGACATGAAATACAAACTGTGTTTTTTGACATTTCTTTTTTTGTTGGCTGCGGAATCGTTTGCGCAAAGAAATAACCATGTATACACCAATTTGCATGAGGCGCTTTCGGATCCTTCGCATGTCTATGTACTGAAGCTGGCTCATAAAAAGATGGACAGCCTCAGTCCCGAAATAGGAAAACTTTTCAATCTGGAAGATCTTGAATTGAACAACAACAATCTGAAAACCCTGCCTCCTGAAATCGGACAATTGAAGAATTTAAAGAAACTGAATCTGTTTGGAAATAAGCTCGAAAAACTGCCCGACGAAATCGGAGATCTCGTGCAGCTTGAACACCTTTTGCTGAGCAGCAACCGTCTGGAAAGACTAAACCCCGAACTGGGTCGTCTTAAAGCTTTGAAAGAACTTTCATTAAAAGACAATAAATTAAGAAGCATTCCGAACGAAATCGGAGACCTGGTAAGTCTTGAACAATTGTTTCTGGGCTACAATTATCTGACCCAAATTCCGCCATCCATTGGCAATTGTGTTCTTCTTGAACAGTTGTATCTCAATAACAATATTCTGACCAGCCTTCCGGCGGAAACGGGAAAACTCAAACAAATGAAATTTTTATACATCGGCAAGAATTCACTTCAGCAAATTCCCCGCGAGATATGCGCGCTTGACAAATTGCAGGAACTGGATCTGGCTTATAGTGGAAATATAGGTGTTCTGGCCTCCTGTCTGGCCGATTTGCCTTTGCTGGATTTGCTTTACATCGATTCCTATTCGGCTGCCCCATATTCGATTGTGACGCAAAAAAACTTCAGGCTAAAAGTGATTGTTCAATAAGCAAGTCCTTCACAGGACCCAGATCCGGTAAATTGTGAGCCATTGACAGGTATTCCTGTGTTCTGCAATGGTCTGAATCAGTAACAATCTATTGGTGCTTGATGCCTGGCAACCCACCTTTTTAGCCGGTTTGGCCCCATTTGATTGGATTCCATGTATAAACGACCTTTTCTTTTTGTAATTTCGCTTTCCCTAGAAATTAAAGAGACCTTTCGCAATGTTTTCAGAATACGATATTATCGTTGTAGGAGCCGGGCATGCCGGTTGTGAGGCAGCAGCTTCGGCTGCCAACATGGGCTCCAGGGTTTTGCTTGTAACAATGAACATGCAAACCATTGCTCAGATGAGCTGCAACCCGGCCATGGGAGGTATTGCCAAAGGACAGATTGTTCGTGAAATAGATGCCTTGGGTGGTTATTCTGGTATCGTTTCTGACAGATCGGCCGTTCAGTTTAGGATGCTGAATCGCTCCAAAGGAGCAGCCATGTGGAGTCCACGTACGCAGAACGACCGGATGCTCTTTGCGCAGGAATGGAGACTGATGCTGGAAAGAACCCCCAACGTCGATTTTTTTCAGGACATGGTTAAGGGTTTGTTAATCGAAGGGGAGAAGTGCTGCGGAATTATCACCGGAATGGGCATAGAAATCAAAGCTAAGGCCGTTATCTTAACCAATGGCACCTTTCTGAATGGAATCATCCACATCGGGGAGAAACAATTTGGAGGGGGAAGGACAGGGGAGAAATCCAGTACCGGAATAACCGAGCAACTGGTTCAATTGGGATTTGAAAGCGGACGTATGAAAACCGGCACCCCGCCAAGAATTGACGGACGATCGCTGGATTATTCCAAAATGGAAATCCAGGAAGGCGATGCAAGTCCCGGAAAGTTCTCCTACTCTGAAGAAACAAAACCGCTCCAAAGACAAATGCCTTGTTACTTGGCCTACACCAACGATGCCGTCCACGACATCCTGAAAACCGGTTTTGAGAAGTCTCCGATGTTCGCCGGACGTATCAAGGGCCTGGGTCCAAGATATTGTCCCAGTATTGAAGATAAAATCACCCGCTTTGCCGATCGGACCAGGCATCAGCTTTTTGTAGAACCCGAAGGCTGGGAAACCGTGGAGGTATACCTGAACGGTTTTTCCACCTCTTTGCCTGAAACAACACAATATCAGGCACTTACAATGATACCGGGTTTTGAGAAGTGTAAAATGTTCAGGCCGGGTTATGCCATTGAGTACGATTATTTTCCGCCTCAGCAGCTAAAGCTCAATTTAGAAACCAAGCTGATCAACCATTTGTTCTTCGCGGGTCAGATCAATGGCACCACAGGCTATGAAGAAGCTGGTTGTCAGGGCATTATGGCTGGAATGAATGCACATTTGAAAGTTAACGAAAAAGAACCCTTCATCCTGGGGCGCTCTGAGGCTTATATCGGGGTTCTGATCGATGATCTGGTAACGAAGGGTACCGATGAGCCCTACCGCATGTTTACTTCAAGGGCGGAATACAGAATCCTCTTACGGCAAGACAATGCAGATATCCGCTTGACATTGAAGTCGCATGAAATGGGTCTGGCTTCCGAAGCGCGTTTGCAAAGAGTAAAAAGGAAGACGGCAGAGACCGAACAAATCATCCAATACTTCAAAACCGAAAGCATAGAACCCGAAGAAATAAATGAATCGCTCGACACCATCGGCTCAACGCGCATTACCCAAAAAGTTAAAATGTTTGGCGTCTTAACAAGGCCTCAAATAACCATTCTTGATTTCGCCATTCACAATGAAAGGGCACGAGAGTTTATTATGAAGTACGATACCGAAGTTTTGGAAGAAGCCGAGATCCTGATGAAGTACGAAGGGTATATTGTAAAAGAACATGAAGTGGCCGAAAAGATTTTGCGCTTGGAAAACATTCAATTGGCAGAGGATTTTAATTATTCACAATTAACCTCCTTATCCAACGAGGCCAGAGAAAAGTTCATAAAGATTAAGCCAAGGACGATCGGTCAGGCGGCCCGGATTTCGGGGATCGCCCCTTCTGATATTTCTATTTTAATGGTCTATTTGGGCAGGTAGTGTTCCACGTGAAACAAAGCCTTTCTTTCACAGAACATCAACTTAAAATTCGATTTTACCAAGACCAGATGCCGGTGTCTAAAGAATGATTCATCCGGCTCTTTTAAGCCAACTGCATTTATGGAAAAACTTGAAGCCTGCCCTATTTGTGGTTGCAACAAAACCAAGCATTTTATAGATTGTATTGACCATACCGTTTCACGTGAAACATATTCAATTGTTCGCTGCGAACAATGTGGATTCCTGTTTACAAACCCCCGGCCGGATAAAGAAAAGATCGGGCAATATTACAAGTCAGAAGAGTACATTTCTCATTCAAACTCCAGCAAGGGGATTATAAATAAGCTTTACCAGGAAGTTAGAAAATATACCCTGGGCTCAAAATTTCGTCTGGTTTCTTCGCTGACTAAGGGAACCCGGATTCTTGATATTGGATGTGGCACTGGTGAATTTCTGAACACCTGCAAGAAGGCGGGCTGGACTTGTATTGGAATTGAACCAGACCAGGGCGCAAGACAATACGGCCTTAATAACTATGGGCTTGATGTAAAAGAAGAATGCGCGATTTCAACACTTGAATCCGCAAGTTTTGATATTATTACAATGTGGCATGTGCTCGAACATGTTTATGATTTGAAGGAAAGAGTGGCCGAACTCGATCGTTTGGTTAAGCCCGAAGGAACGATTTTAATTGCTGTGCCCAACAGCTCTTCTTCGGATGCGCTTCACTATAAAGAAGCCTGGGCGGCTTACGATGTTCCAAGACATTTATATCACTTCCAGCCCAAAGACATTGAGCTTCTTTTTAAAGGATTTGGCCTGAATGTCGTTCGGATTCTACCAATGAAATTCGATTCCTTTTACGTTTCCATGCTCAGCGAAAAATACCAAAGCGGGAAGACGAATCTGTTGAAAGCGCTTTGGCGCGGATTCTCTTCCAACATGTCGGCCCGGTCCAATGGACAGACATACTCCAGCCAGATTTATGTAATCAAAAAGAACTAGGCATCCAGCCTTTATTGTTCTCCCTACTCTTTTCTTTTGATCGGGATTCTTGTCCAGAAGCGGCAGCAGCCCCCTCCTCTTTTCGTGCTTGCCCCTTTCTCCTTTTACATTTCCCCCTCTATTCCTTTCTGGAAATTCTTTTGTAATTCTTGTTTGTGTCATGGATCAAGAAGAATGGTATAGTCTGTTTCAATAGTCATCGCCTCGTCTTAAATTGCAGTTTGTTGCATCAAACTATATATCTGAATGGCGTTTCAATTAAATCTCCATCCCTTCTTATTTGTCTTTCCCAAAGACCATCCGCATCTGGTTGATCAGGTGCGGTTCTGTTCCACGTGAAACAATCGTATTCCATTGATCCTGCCAGGCAACAAACCCGTTCAAAAAGGGCCTTAAATACCTATTCAGGATACGGTCCTCTTTGAGTAGATTCCCTTTCATTTCACTTCATGTGAGATGAGAGTTTCTTAATCTATGGATCTAACGCCTATGAGAGCATCCTGCATTCTGTAGGTATTGTCTTTCGGTATTGCCCAGTTCCACGTGAAACAAAAAGACGGTGGCGTCAAAATGAAGATTGGATTTTAAGATGTCTGAATTGATTCAGGCCAACAAGCAAATGGTGTTTGGATTGGAGAGACATTCCAGATAGCTAATAATAGGAGGGAGCATGTTCTTTGGTACGGAAGGAGCAAATAGCATGTGCAGGAAATTCGTATTCAATTCAGCTTTTGGTTTTTGTTATTTATCAGTCAACTTCAGGGACAACGGTTCTCAATCGAGTTTTGCCCCTTCTTTGTTTGCCTTTAACTGAATAAGAGAATCAATACCTCTAAGAAAAGATGTCGCTAAATCATCAGGACAACAAAAACACCGAATAGGTGACGTAATCAATTGAAAAACAGCGATATACTATGTTTTGGTGTGATAGTCAGGGAGAAAAGAAGATTTCGAAAGAAATTAACTGGTACCAAACGAAAACAAGAGAACAAATGGGCATATTTGGAAACGAAATGATAAGAAGCAACAGAGCAACACAACCATGATGAACAAACAAAAGAAAGACCTCTCGTTTATACTGAATCATTTGGGTGAAGAAAGGGAAGAATATTATGGCGCCGTCTCTCCCCCAATTTTTCAAACCAGCAATTTTTGTTCTCCGACAGTTTCTGCCCTGAGAGAGAAGCTAAAGACAGAACTGGAGCTCCCATTCTATACAAGAGGGTTCAACCCGACAACGGGGATATTGTGCAAGAAGATTGCCGCTCTGGAAGGAACCGAAGACGCCCTTGTCTTTTCAAGCGGGAGCGCTGCCGTTGCCTCCGCTGTGATGAGTTGTGTGAAAATGGGCGATCACATTGTCTGTATAGCCAAACCCTACAGTTGGACGAACACCCTACTTGTCAAATACCTGAGTAAATATGGCGTGACCACCACTTTTGTGTCCGCCGCCGATGCCGAATGTTTCAGTGCAGCCATTCGGGAGAATACGCGTTTGATTTATCTGGAGAGTCCCAACTCCCTGACATTTGAGGTTCAGGACATCCGGGCCATTACTGTTGTGGCTCAAAGCAAAGGCATTGTAACCATTGTTGACAACAGCTACAATTCGCCATTGAATCAAAGCCCTTTTGAAATGGGGGCCGACCTGATTGTTCATTCGGCAACCAAATATCTCAATGGACACAGCGATCTTGTTGCCGGAGCCGTTTGCGGAAGCAGAAAACGCATTCAGAAAATGTTTGCCGAAGAATACATGACCATCGGGTCTGTTGTTTCTCCTCATGATGCCTGGTTAATGCTCAGGGGGCTCAGAACCCTGGAGCTCAGGGTAAACAAGAGCGCAGAGAGCACTCAGCTTATCGTCGACTATCTCGAAAAGCACCCCAAGATCGAGAAACTACACTATCCCTTTGCGAAAGGAAACCCACAACTGGACCTGGCGAAAAAACAAATGACCCAGGGCGGCGGGCTTTTCTCCATACAATTGAAAACAAAGAGCGAAACACAGGTTGAACTCTTTTGCGACTCATTAAAAAGATTCCTTATTGCGACCTCCTGGGGTGGCTATGAATCGTTGGCATTTCCGCTTTGTGCCTTGGCTGCATCGAAGAGCTTCGAAAATCCGCTGCCCATAAATATGATTCGTTTTTATATCGGAATCGAAGACGCGGATCTTTTGATAAAGGACTTTGAACAAGCCCTTCTGGCCATCGACTGATCCTGCTTTTAAGAAAAGGCTTAGCCGTTGGGGTGGCGTCTCAGATACTCGTCAGCCGAAAAAGCGCCGGAGCCATAAAAAAGAAAGGCGATCAGCAGCAGCGACACAAACACCGCCAGGGTTTCATTTGCATAAAAAGAATGAGAGCCTGCCGTGGGTGTATAAATAACAGCACCCACAAGAATGGGTATTTGGAACAAAATGGCTATTCGCGTCACCAATCCGATCAGAATCAAAAAGCCTCCCGCCAGATGTGCAATGACAATGTATTGGGCCAGGGTCAAACTTAAAAAATCAAACGGGCCGTTATCTGTCACAACTGGGATGTCGTACTGGTTGCTCCCGAATGCGATTCCTTTCCAGATCAGGATTCCTCCCAATAAAATTCGGAGGGAATCAATGCCTGTGAGCCGGTGTTTTTCTGTCCAGTGATCAATATTTTCGAAGGGCTTCATTTGTCCGGTTTTAATGAATGATCTGTTTGCTAAACGGCAAGCAGATCATTTAAATAGGATTTTTCGTCCAAGTGCTGTCTGAATAGCCTGAACATGATCCGGGAATAGCCCGGTTCAAAAGACAAATAAAAAAATCTGGATTTAGTCGGCGGGTTCGGGCTCGGGCTCTTTGTTCCTCATTCCCTTTCCTTTGAGCTCTGTCTTCCCAAAATGGTAGGTAAGGGTAAAAAAAGCGATGCGGGATTCTCTTTTGCGCAGGTTATAGAGATAGAAATCTGTGGCGGAGGTATTTGTGATTAACTGTTTGGTATTGAAGATATCGCTGAGGTTTGCGCTAACGGACAAATTTTGTTTCAACAGGTCTTTCTTCAGACCGGCATCAAAGGCGTATATTTCATTTTGGGTGCCCTGCGGAATGGCGCTTGGTGCCTGGTAGGTTCCCGCAAGCTGAATCAACATGTTTTTCCAGACGGTGACATTGGAAATGATTTTGGCCGACCAGCTGTAACCGGCATTGTTTAATTCTCCCGAGAGGTTATTTCCCAGGATAACGGTTCTGTAAAAATTCAGATTCGACGTGATGTTCCACCACCTGAACAAATCGTTTCTGGCAATGCATTCAAAACCATAATTGGTCCCGCTTGCCAGATTCTCAAAAACAATGGTGGATACACCCGAAGGAACCACAGACCGGATTTGTTGAATCATGCCGGTGATTTCGCGGTAATAGGAAGTGGCCGAAAATGACATTCTTGTTGAAAGTTTCGAATAGGTAAGCTCATAGGAGTTTATGTATTCGGGGTTTAAAGCGGGATTGCCATAGCGCAGGTTAAGCGGGTCTGTGTATTCGGGAAAGGGGTTCAGGTTTCGTGCATCGGGCCGGTTCACACGCCTGCTGTAGCTCAATTGAATGTCCTGGTCGGCATTTAACTTTTTGAGCAAATGGGCGCTGGGGTAAAGGTTGAAATAGCTGTGATTGAAATCCTGGCTGGTGGTGACCAGATGCGAAGACGTATACGACTGTTCTGCCCGGCAGCCAATTTGAAAACCAAGCTTCCTGAAACACCCCGAATACATTCCATAAAGCGCATGGATTTGTTCCTTGTAAATGAAATGATTTGTAATTCCGGTATCGTTTTGAAATGCCGGCAGGGAATAATTAAAACTTTCTGACTGGTAGTTGTTGTCATTGTCGCGCAAAATGGTTTTATATCCGGCCTCAATTTTAGAAACCTCGCTCAGCGGATAAATGTAATCTGCCTGAATGGTCGTGATTTTATATCTGTTATGCAGAAAGGTGTTTTGAAGCAGCGGGCTGTCTGCGGTGGGCGTGAGGTCAAAATTGACATTTTGCTGATTGAAACGAAAATCGTTCTGATTCATGTTGTCCGAATAATTGACACTTGCCACAAGTTCGGATCCCGGTTTTTCAAAGGATCTTTTGTAATTGCCGGTCATGTCCAGCGAATAGCCGTCGTTGGTTTCCGTATTGTTGCGGAAATAAATATGGGTCAGAACATTGTTCGGATCGAGGTCGTTGTTTTGTATCCATTCGGATTCGTTCATCGCATTGAGGTTTCCGGTGACGTTCAGCCCGAATTCGTTTTTGGCAGAAGGGCTGTAATCCAGGCCCATTTTTAGCATGTGGGTGGTGGAGACAAGCCGGTAGTTTTCGTATTGGTTGAGAGAATAAGTGGTGTCGGCAAAGATGTTTTTGCGCAGGCTGGTGTTGTTTCCGATTCGGGTATTTTGTCTGAAGCTATAGGACGTAAACAGATTGATTTTCTGATCGCGGTAGTTCAGGCTAAAGGCAGCATTGTATTTATCCCTTGATCCGGCAGAAAGGGAAGCCGTTCCGTTTACGCCCTGTTTCTTGTTCTTCTTGAGAATCACATTCAGAATGCCCGACATCCCGTCGGGATCATATTTGGCCGAAGGGTTTGTCACCAGTTCGATGCTTTCAATTGAACTGGCCGGAATTTGTTCGAGAAGGGCAGCCCTGCTTGTGCCGGTCAAACCCGAAGGCTTTCCGTCAATCAGAACGGTTATGTTTCCGCTACCTCTTAAACTGATGTTTCCGTCCACGTCAACCGAAACGGAAGGAATGTTTTTCAAAACGTCGGTTGCAGAGCCCCCTTCGCTGACCACGCTCTTTTCAACATTAAAAACTTTTTTGTCTATTCCGTTTTGGAAGATGGCGGCATCGGCAGAGATGGTTACCCCCTGCAGCGTCTTTGCATTCGGCCTGAGCCGGATTGTTCCCAGATTTCTTTCCCGCACGGACAGGTCAACAACAATGCTGTCCAGAGAAAGTGTCTCATAGCCGATAAAAGCAATGCGGATGTCGTAGCAGCCCGGTAAAATCTGGCTGACACTAAAATCGCCGGTGCTGTTTGTAATATAGCCGTTGATTGGAGAAGACGAGAGTCTTTTCAATAAAGTAACAGTTGCAAATTCCACCGGCTGTTTTGTTTCCGCATCCACAATTTTTCCCTGGACGGTGCCCTGCAAGGAAGACTCCGAATCGTCCCTGGTTTGGCCCGACGCAAACGACCAGGAAAGCAGGAAAATGCAAAGGGTAAAATAAAAACAACGTTTTCCGGTTTCTGACAGGTTGATGAATAACGGGAATGGCAGTCTTAAGAGCATGTCGCACAAAGCTAGTAAAATGCAGGCATTTCAGGAAGGAACGCAGCGTTCGTGTATAATGCAATCCAATAAAAAACCCTGAAGTGATCAGAGACCGGCTTCAGGGTTTTAACAAATATGGGGGTTGACTATTTCAGGTGTTTGGAAAGGTGTTTGCCCATTTCGAACATAGAAACCTGATTGAGACCGCTGAAGATTGGTTTTAATTTTGCATCAGCATTGATCATGCGTCTGTTCTTTTTGTCTTGCAGGTTGTTTGCTTTGATGTATACCCAAAGCTTCTTAACAACTTCGCTGCGTGGCATTGCCTTGTTTCCGATTATTTCTCCCAAAGCGGCACTTGGCGTGTAAGGTTTCAATAGACCTGCGCTTGGTTTGCGGGCCGATTTTTTAGCAGGCGCTTTTTTCGCTGCCTTTTTTGCTGGTTTAGCTACTGCTTTCTTAGCTGCTTTTTTTGCTGCTTTTTTAGCCGCCTTTTTAGCAGGCGCTTTTTTTGCTGCTTTTTTTGCTGTCTTTTTTGCCATGGTTTTTATTTTGGTTAGGAGTATTTGATTGCTTGCGCATATCTTTAGCAAATATATGTGATTTTCATTCGATAAAGCGAATAAAACAAGTATTATCGCTTATCTCCAAAAGAAAAACAGAATCTTATGCCGGGCATTCCCGTTTGAATCGGCCAGCAAGCTTTCTTTTTTTATTGAACACAATTGATTAATGCCGGGATTCAAACCGGACGCTGCGCGCAGGTTTTACTGTTTGGCATTTGCTTTCAGGTAGACCAGAATCAGCGCTTTCTGTTCATCGGTGAACTGGTGGCCCCCTTTTTTGTTCTGCATTTTATCCACCATGGCGGGCCATTTCTCGGCCGTCAGTTTTTTTGGATCAGACTTACGCAGGCTGTGACACTTGCTGCAGGCCGTATGCCAGGCAGATTCTTCGGGGCTCATGGAAGCCGTGCCCGCGGTTTTTTTGCTGCAGGAAATCAACACAAAAAGAAAAAACAGGGACGGGATAATAAATTTCATAAAACGAGGTCTTAAGTTTTTTGTGAACAGACAGGGTTCCGGTTTATCGGACGGTGAGATACCGCCGGCGGAGACGGGATAAATGTATGGAAAAATACAGAAAGGCCCCATCCCGTCAATTTTCAATATATGCCGTATCTTGCGGCTCTCAAATTGTGCAGCCCAAGATGGATTTAAGGACCCTGAAGCAAATTGTACGGTCGCCCCTTTTTATCATCGCCCTGATTGTCTGTGCATCAAACTGGCAATTGCTGCTGGGCTTCAAATCGCTGCAATGGGACGCCCTGAGTTTCTGGCACCCCTGGCGTTATTTTATATCCGAGTGTTATAGAAATGGAATTGTTCCCCTGTGGGATCCGTTTACTCAGGCGGGTTATCCGGTTCACGGCGACCTGCAGGGCCCGGCTTACAACCCCGAAGCCATTGCCACCTCACTTGTTTTGCCGGCATCGGTGTACGTGTTGAATTGCATTTTCGTCGGCTATCTTGTTGTGGGCGGATATGGGTTTTACAAACTCTCCGCATATTTTTCGCGGCTTCTGATCCCTTTGTCTGAAGGACAGGAGGAGCCAAACCGGCAGGCCGGAGCCATTGTGGCCGGTACCGTATATGCGCTTTGCGGTTACACCGTCGGGAATGTGTATTTCTATGTGAACATCAGCGCGGCTTTAATACCCTGGATTTACTATTACTATTTAAAAATAATTTCTGAAGGAAAAGGACTCGACTCCTGCAAATTGGCCCTGTTCCTTTTTCTGCAGGTTACCGCCGGCAATCCGTCTTTCCTGATTGTCTCGGGATACTTTCTAGCAGGAATTACCCTGTTGCAGTTTGGCATCTGGATCAGGGCCCGAAGGGCAGGGGAGGTGATGCGCTGTGTCAGGCAATTCGGTTTGGCTTTTTTATTGCTGTTTATTCTTATTCTGCCGGTGCTTCTCAACGCCTGGCAGGTTATTCCCGAAACCACCCGGGCAAAGGGAATTTCGCTGGAGTGGGCCGCTGAAGAGCGCTTTGCCTTGCGCAACCTGTTTTCCTTTTTCACCCCGCTCGTGGCTTTTGAGCGTGACCCGATGAGCAGTCTGAGCCAGCCGATCTTCGACTGTTATGTCGGTGCAACCACCCTCTTTTTTGCGGTGGTCGGTTTTGTCAAATACCGCTCGTACTGGATTTATGTGTTCTCCGGTATTGCCCTTGTTTCTTTTTTGCTCTGTCTGGGACTTCGTACCCCTGTTTTGGGCTGGTTTTTTCACCTGCCCCTTTTCAATGTGTTCCGCATGCCCAGGCTTATTTTTCTGTATGACCTGATGTTTATTCTGCTGCTGGCGTCACTGGGGATCTCCTCTTTTTTGTCTGGCCAGATCAAAATCAAATGGTTTTTCCTTTTCTCTTTTCTGGTCCTGATTCTGAGCGGATTCTCAATTTGGTATTTCAACACCGTTTATAACGACATCAGCAAGACCCTTGTCGATTCTGATAATCTGAGATATTATCTCAGCACAGAATCGCAGTCGGAAAAGGTGCTGCTTTCTTTTGAAATCACGGCTTCGTTTCTTGCTCTGGCTATCGTTGCTTACTGGAGGAAATGGCGAAAGCTTCTTTTGTGTTTGCTTCTTCTGGATGTTGCACTGAACTATTACCTGGGCGCCACGGTCCGTATTTTCAGCGAAAACAGCGCCGATCTCAGGGCTTCGTATTTAAAAGACCTTCCGCAGGGATTTGCGCCACCCGAAAACATCCAGGCCGACCAGATTCGTTCCCTGACCAATTATTGGAATGGGGGCGGGATGAATGCCTCTATTTACCTCAAGCAGCCTTGTTACTGGAGCGATAACAATTTTGAATTGAGCAATTACATGAAGTTGTATTCGGACAACCCGGCCGGATTGAATTATTTTACCAGGCAGCCCCTTGCCTTTTTCGGCGACTCGCTTGTCGGTAAAATAGACAGCTCAAGCCTGCATTCTGCAAAGACCCTGGTTCTTGTGACAGACGGCCCGCCAGCGGGAAAGCCCGGCAGTCTGCACAAAAACCCTTCCGATACGATTATCTGCGAAAAATTTGAACCCCAGCATTTTTTGTTCCGGGTTCAGAACAAAGAGGCGCTTGCTTTTGTGCTGCAGCAAAACCTGACAAAACTCTGGCGCGTTAAACTCGACGGGGCAACTGTAAAACCCGGTTTGTGTTTCAGTTCTTTTCCCCTGCTTTTTCTGAAGGGGGGCAAACATGAAATAGAGTTCACTTATGAGGAGCCCGGCTTTGGTCTTTTGCTTGCAACTTCCTTGTTTGTTTTCTGCATTCTTGTCGTTGTTGTTTTTTATGCTTTCCGGCACAACTGGTTTTTTATGGGGTCTTTTGTCTTGCTTGCCGGATATTGTTTGACACAATTCATTTCCGGCGGACAACGAAAAAACACCGAAAATCTGGAGGGTTTGCAGAACGAGGTACTTGCCAATAAGCAAATGAAAGAAAACTGCATGTACGTGGTAAACACCCGCGATGCATATACGGCACAAATAAATCCGCGGTTCAGCCAGTTCAATTTCATATACCCCGAAGACGTGGTCGCGTTTTGCAAGAGCACGAGAGAATCAATCAAAGACTACCTGTGCGTTATAACCTACAAAGGGTATTATCCTTCAGAGCTGGGCGCTGTGTTGAGTTCCGGCTTTGGAGAAGAGATAAAAAGGGTTCCTGTTGAAAACGGTTTTGTCGTTTTGTACCGGCGCTATGCCCAAAAGCCAAAACCGGCTTATGAAAGGGTGCTCGATTTCAGCAGTTCTCCCAGGGGGGGCGTCGATGTAAAGAAAGGGGCGGATTACAGTCCCAACATCATCTTCAAGGTAAAAGAGGCCGGGGCGCAGACAGAAGACCTTCTTTTTGTGGAAGCCGATACGGAATGCGAACTGACGGATTTCAAGGGGCTTGTTCTTGCCATCATCAACAAGGGAGTTTTTAAAAAGTACCTCATCGGCAGACCCATTCATCATCTCAAAAACAAAAACCAGCAACTCGGTATTTATTATTACCTGCCCGAAAACACAAAAGACGATGACGAGATCGGTGTTTATCTCTGGAACGACGATGCCAGAAACGTACTTTTGAAAAGGATGAGCGTGCGGGTGATTCGAAGAAACTAGCAAACAGAAGGTGTGACAGAATTTTATTTGACGAATTTGTCGAAGGAAACAGGAGATAAAATACATTTGTTGAAATTCCGGTTCTGGAATAAGACCGGGCAGAAAAAGGAAAAACCCAAATCAATCCGCATAACGGATAAACAAAAATGAATACAACAGGAATCTCCAAGACAGGAACGGATTCCATCGCCCGCAGAGGAATGTTCCAATTGAAAACAGCATGCTCAACCATCGTCTCCCGGATGTGTTGTCTGTGTTGCTGCTGTATGCGCTGATCTCCGGCAAACCAAACCCGATTATTATTTATTGAACACAGCCCCTTTTAGGGCGGCCTTGTCTTTTGTTCGTTCCGGAGGAACCGGCTACTTGTTATTCTTTGAAAGAACAAGTGGAGGCTTCGCCAATTCCAAGAGAACGCAAAACACCTCGGGCAATTCTTTTATTCGCCAAACCACAAACAAACATGACACAATGAAAACAAATACCTTGTTTCCCAAGCTGATTATAGCCGTCCTATTGCTGATTGTTTCCGGAACAAAGGCTCTGGCCCAGCACGATTCCGATGAACTTATACGCCTGTTGCTCCGCAAAAAGCTCATCGCGCAAAGTGATGCCGATTCTCTTTATGCCAAAGAAAAACAACAGTCCCGCCAGGATGAGACCAATGAAAAAGAAAACAAAAAACACGGAGGAAAAGTCTGGGGGCTTGTTTATGCCGATGCAATCTATAAAGCGCATGCCGACTCGGCAAAAAGAGGCAATCTGCAGTACTCTGCCCAGTCCAAAGACTCTTCGGGTTTTGATTTCAGACGAATCTATCTGGGTTATAACTTCGCCATCAGCGGGCGTTTTGCGACGGAATTTATTCTTTCCAACGAGTCAGAAACGGATGTCCTACCCAGCGGCAACCGTTCGGTGTTTGTGAAATCCGCGAACCTGCGCTGGAGAAATATATTTCCATTGGCCGATCTGGTTATTGGCCTTGCCGCAACTCCGACGCTCACCTATGTGGGCGACAGAGAGGGGGCTGTGTGGTCCTATCGCTCTGTCGAACGGTCCATTTCGGATCAGAGGAAGATGGGCCTTTCATCCGATGCCGGGGTGCTTTTGCAGGGGAAGTTCAACAAACAAGAAACCTTTGGCTACAATTTCATGCTCGGAAATGGTTCGGGAGCGAAGCCGGAGAACGACAAATTCAAAAAATTTTATGCAGAAATTTACGGCCGGTTCTGGAATAAACATCTGCTTTTTGATCTTTATGGCGATTATGAAAGGGGCCGCTTAAGTCCATATCAGCAAGCCAAAACAACATTCAAGGCAACGCTTGCTTTTCAGGCGCGAGGGTTTACTCTTGGAGCAGAGCTTGTCCAGCAGGGTCAGCAAAACAATACAATTTACACCGAAGCGAAAGCGGGAGAACCGAATGCAATCGGGACAAAAAAGGATACTGTTTCTGCTCTTGCCTTCGGCGTTTCTGTTTTTTCGATAGCCACGATCCTGAAAGAAAAGCTTCTGATCTTTGCCCGATGCGATTATTTCAACCCGGATCTGATGTTTTCGAATAAGAATTTTTACGGAAGCGCTTATACCGGCAATACGGTTCAGAAATATTTCACCGCCGGCCTGGATTACCTGCCCGAAAGCAATATCCACATCATCCCCAATATCTGGTATGACGGGTTTCTGGCTGCTAGCGATGCGTATAACAACGTGCGTCCGTTGTCATTGTTTCATCAGGATTATGACCTGGTTTACCGCATCACGGTATCTTATGTTTTTAACCGGTAGACCGGAGATAACGACCGTTCGCTCAAGCAAACAGGCAAGCGGCTAAATGGCTCCCTGCCGCTTATGTATAATGTCTATATTGCATTTCAATCTCAAAAACGATCGTTTTTTAAATCCCCTGAAACATGACTGCAAACAGATGTTCTTTAATCGGCCTGGCTTTTGTCTTTTCTTTTTTAACCGGATTCGGACAGACGGCGGGCAATTATTCTTTTTTCAAAGGGGACACGCTGAATGGTTTTGATTTGAGTGCCTGTCTTGTTGGAGCCCAGAAGGCTCATATTGCACAGGTTGACATGAAGGGATATATCAAACAAAACCAGCAGGCTTTCGTAAATACAAAATACAATCTGCATGAATCCAACAGACAAAGTTCCCAGATCGATCCCATTGTCATGACTGCATGCAGCAATCTGGATTTTGAAACAGGAACAATGACAGGCTGGACAGGGTTAGTTGGCGAGAACGATAATTCATTGATGCCGATTGCGGTCACAACGGCAGGGTTTCAATCTTTAGGTATAAATGCATCCGACACGCTGTGCTCGTATACGACCCTGGTAAACACTGGAATCGACCGATGGGGCAATTTTCCGATTTCAGACCCCGCTGCAGGATCATGGGCTGTCCGCCTTGGCGGAGAGAATGCAAATGTTAACTTCCTGTGCAACACACCAGCGATCAGCTCTCCCGGCGAGTCCATTCAACAAACATTTGCGGTTACCGCTTCCAACAACGCATTAAGTTATAATTATGCTGTTGTACTTGAACAGGCTCCACACGCTCCGAAAGATTGTCCTTACTTCAGGGCCGAAATCCTGAATGCAACCGGCGACACGATCCCCGGGATGCAGTTGTATATTTCTTCGGCATCGAACAGAGTCCAGTATGGACTCCTTGCGGCTTCCAAAATCAATGGATATGGGGACACCCTATTTTATTGCAGTTGGAAAACAAAGAGTTTCAATTTAACACCTTACATCGGGCAAAATGCAACGATCCGTTTTACTGCCGCAGGTTGTACCCAGGGAGGCCACATGGGTTATGCCTATATTGATGCTTCTTGTTCTGCCTTGCCAACGGACATTAAAAACCTGTCCAACAACGTTGCCTTTGCTGCATATCCAAACCCCTTCACAAACCAGCTCACAATAGAATCGGGAATTCAATTTAATGACGGAACACTTATCCTGTATGATGTGGTTGGAAAAGAAATCAGGCGCCAGGAAAAAGTTTCAACGGCGGTCGACTGGGACTTGTCTGCGTTGTCGCCCGGGGTTTATTTCATTTTTTTCAAAACAAGCCAGGGGACAAGCGTGAAAGAGCTGATCAAAGAGTGAGCGAAACTGATAAGGATCATGCATGGAGGATGAGAAGATCGTTAGATTTGAATAAACATGAAACTCCAAGCGTTCTTTATCTTATCCTGTTGTCTTTTTCCTTTCCTTGCGTTTTGTCAGGCAGGGGTGTCCTCAACCTCATCTTCCGAATACAGCAAATTAAATATAGGCTTCGAAGCAGGCGCGTCTCTTCCTGCCCATTTGTTTGGAAAGGCACCCGCGTCCGGGTCGCCGGCAAACCCGGTCGTACAGCGTTTGTGGAACGCGCTTCCGGGATTTAACCTGGCCGTTCATGCAACCTGGATGTTTTCAAAGCACTGGGGTGTGCAGGGAGCTGTCCGCGGCAATGTAAATGCCAACGATGATTTGCGCGAAACCAATGATGTGATTTCTCCACCTGTAAAGATTACCAGTGAGGGCGATTATTACAACTGGCAGGGGATGGCTGGGCCTTTTGTTTCCCTGCCCCTAACAAAAAAGGTGGATTTCACAGCACAGGTTTTGATTGGGGTGCTGGTTTCTTCTTCACCCACAATAACACAGGTGGATTATGGCAACGGGCTCCCGTTCAACTCAACCTTTGTTTATCATACGGGTAGTGGTTTTGCTTATTCCGCGGGTGTCGGAGCCAAATACAAGCTCGACAACCGGTTTTCGCTGAGCCTGAATGCTTCCTATACGGGTGCTGATGTGAGGTACCCCTCTTATTCAATCACAGATGCCGGTAACAATGGCGGCCACCCCCAAACAATCGACTCGCCGAGCAAAATGGCCGTTGAGCTGATTCAGGTGTCGGCGGGAATTGTTTATTCCTTTTAAATGGGTACCTTTCTTGCAGGTCATAACGAGTTGAACAAACATAAAGCATGCACCATGAATATAACGCGGGCCATTAATAACATCCATATCCCGAACAAATGTTTTTCAAATTGGGAAGCGATGGAGGATGTGCCAGGCGGCAGGTATTGCCGAAGTTGCAAAAAGGTCGTGTACGACTTCACAGACAAGCATACCGAAGATTTTCAAAAGATCTATGAAGAACAAAAAGGAAACATATGTGGGCGGTTCCGGCTCTCTCAAACAACCTTTTTTAATTCGCAAGCAACTTGGAAAAGGCTGCTATCGGCATGCCTGGTTGTCTTCGGATACAATCTTATTTGGTCAGAGCTAAGCGCGCAGACTTCAGACCGGGCGACAAATGGTATTAACGAAAAACAAAACCCGAATCCGGGGCCATTTCTTTTGGGCGTGGCGGAGGCAATGCCTGAATATAAATACGGGAAGGAAGAAGGCATGATGAAATTTTTAAAGGAGAACCTGAAATTTCCGGAAAACTGTGCTGATGGCAAAGCGATTGTGCGCTTTGTTGTAGACTCAACAGGAAAAGTAAAGAATGCTGAAATTATGAAAAGCGGCTTTGGTGCTGAGGCAAACAAGGAAGTTCTTCGGGTTGTATATTTGCTGGAATTTAAGCCAGCTCAATTTTCGAATAAAAACATTTCTTCCAATTTTACCCTACCCATACTTTTCAAAAGAAAAGACTGATTAGCTCCGAAACGCTTTTTCCAAAAGGCTGAACAAGATCTTGTTCCCATCCTGTTTATAGCTCAAAAGATTCTTTTTAAAAACCTCGTAATCGTACAAAAAGGCTTTCAGGTTATCGGCAGTCAAATCCTCGAAATGCCGTCCATAACCGCATTTGTCTATATAGGCAGCGTTTACAAATTGTTCGAACTGATTTTTTATCGGAAAGGAATACACCGGTTTTTGCAGATATACCGCTTCGCTGATAAAAGAATAGCCTCCGTTTGCAATCACCGCCCTGGATGATGCCAGATCGTTTACAAACCCCGTCTCGCTGAATGATTTAAAAATCACATTGTCGTGCACCTCGTCTTTTCCAAAACCATAGACAAAGAATGTCAGGTTGGGAAATTGCTGAAGAACCCCGCTGATTGTGATGAGACTCACCGATGTCTGGTATACGAGGATGTGATTGCTTGAACTTGTTTTTGCATTCAGAACAACATCGCGGATGATGGGCGGAACAAGCGTTGTGTCTTTCTTGACAACGCCGGCATCAAAAAAAGAGGACACATAATAATGTCCGCAACCCGGCAGCTTGGACTTAACAATGGCTTTGGCCAGGGAATAATTTTCTTTTTCGCTTTTTGGAATGTTGATAGTCAGTTTACAGCGGTTCATCACCTGCATGTTGTCGATGCTGATGACGGGTATGCGGTGCTGTTTGGCAAAAACATAGGCAAAGGATTCGAAGTCGGATATAACCAGATCGGGAATAAAACGTTTGTGCATGAGCAGATAGCTCGAAAAATTATGCAGGATATTGGCGGCCGCCGATTTGAGATTGAGCATAAATGTGCCACCTTTGGAAACCCGGGCGTTTTTATAGGCCAGATGAAAGCCTTTTATTTCGTGTACGCTTCCCGGAAAGTTTTTGTCCAAAAACTGAAAAGCCCTGGAGCTGGACACAATCTGTACATTGTGTTCTTTGATTAAAAAGTCAATAACCACTTTGCTCCGGGTGGCATGGCCCATGCCTTCTCCGGGTACTCCGTACAATATGTTCATCCGCATCTGATTTGAAGACGCAAAGTAAGGCATTGTGCCGGTAAACAGAAAACCCTGAAAAAGCCTTGGCCAATTCAGGGTTTTTGTTTTCTGTAAGGATATACTTATTTCACCTTTGCCGAAGCTTTAACCAGGTTATACAGTTTGCTGGCCACCTCTTCGCTATAGGCAGAACCGGCTAAGCTGTTATTGTCCATCGGACGGGAATCCTGAATGGTATAAAAAGCACCGTCTTTGTCGATCACATAAAAGAAGTGGGCTTCCGGTTCGTATTTGGTTCCGTTGGCTTCGTCGTTCATCTGGATCGAGTAAACAAAACCATTGGCCTCTTCGCGGATCACTTTTCCGTTTTTATAACTTTTGCTGTTGATGGTCATGTGCTTGGCATCTTCAATGGCTTCTTTGGCGCTAGATACCGCATTGGGTCCAACTGTAATGAGATAAACAGGATTGATCCGGATGTCTGTTCCGCCGTTGCCGTTCTTTTCCATTTTGGCATCCTTGGGTGTTTTCATACTGACATGAACCAGAGGTGAAATGGTGCTCAGATCGGTTTCGGCCCAGTCGGCTTCGTTGATCATTGTTTTTGGGGCTGCAGCGGCGGCCGGCGCATCGGTTTTGCCGGCTTCTGCTGTCGCTTCTCCAACTTTAGCTTCTTTAGAACCGCCTCCACAGGAGACTAAAAACAAAGCAAGGACAAATGGCAATGCCAGATAAATCTTTTTCATGAGTTTGGGTTTTGAGTTTGAATGGTGAAAGTAGTATTTTATTCGACGAATGGATGAAATTATCATACAAATAATTGTTAAGGTTTTTTTATCAATTGGTGATGGAAACAACAAATGAACCATGGAGACCAGAGAGAAAACGGCAACACGCGCGATCCGAATGAAGACTTGACGCAGCCGGCGTGTTGTCTGGCATATCCGAACCGAAACCATATCACAATCGATTGGTGCCTATGCGGAAACGATTGTTGCCTGAGCGAAGTCGAAGGCAACACTAAGTCGGAATAAAACTTATCGCATGACTCCAGGCACCGATTCCATTTTTATCAATCACGGCAACCCGAAAGAAATAAAGAACGCCCAGGCTCAATCCCTGAACCACTCCTTTTACATGTATCCCTTTGTACACAT
>PLXK01000035.1 GCA_003151415.1 Bacteroidota bacterium | reverse complement strand
TCCCTAAAGAATAAGTAAATATTAATTTTTCAAATTCATGGGAACTTTCCAATCCAACTTACTTACATTTGTACTCCGGATAAAATCCGCACAACCCGGATAAACAAAAGACACATGATGGAGAACCGATATTCCAACCTGATCGACCAGACATTCAACTTTCCACAGGAAGGCTTTCACACCGTTGACGATGAATTGTTTTTCAATGAGGTGCCCCTTATGGACATCATCAAACAATACGGCACTCCTCTGAAAATCACTTATTTGCCAAAGATAAGCGCTCAGATNNCTTATACTTATTGTTACTGCACCAAGAGCTCCCATTTTTCTTTCATTATCGAAGAGGTCCTGAAGAATGATGTCCATCTTGAAACCAGCTCTGCATTTGACTTGCAGATCATAAAGGACCTCTACAAAAGAGGCAAACTGGATAAGGATAAGTTCATCGTCTGCAATGGCTTCAAACAACAGATGTATGCCAATTACATCTGCGAGCTGGCAAACGACGGATTCAAGAACATCATGCCCATTCTGGACAACATGAATGAGATCGATTTCTACAACAAAGGTCTTAAAGCTAAAACGAAAATAGGCATCCGCATTGCATCGGAAGAAGAGCCTTCTTTCGAATTCTATACTTCCCGCCTGGGTATACGTTACAAGGATATCGTCGATTTTTACAAAGAAAAGATCCAGAACAACCCCAAGTTTGAATTGAAAATGCTTCACTTTTTCATCAATACGGGTATTAAAGATTCCATATATTACTGGACAGAACTGGCCAAATGCCTGAACGTCTATCTCGAACTGAAGAAGATCTGCCCTACCCTCGACTCTCTGAATGTAGGGGGCGGTATGCCTATCCGGACTTCACTGGGTTTTGAATTTGATTATGAATACATCATCGAGGAAATCATTTCGCAGATCAAAAACTTTTGTGAAAACAACGACATCATCGAACCCAATATCTTTACCGAATTCGGTTCCTTCACTGTCGGTGAAAGCGGTGCGGCCTTTTACAAGGTAACCGATCTCAAGCTGCAGAACGACCGTGAGCTTTGGTATATGATAGACAGTTCATTCATTACCACCCTGCCCGATACCTGGGGCATCAACCAGCGTTTTATCCTGCTTGCCGTCAACCATTGGGACAAAGAATACCAACGGGTGAATCTGGGCGGAACCACCTGCGACAGCCTGGATTATTACAATGCTGAGGCGCATGCCAATCAGGTCTTCTTGCCTAAAATCGACCTCAAAACCAAAGAACCTCTTTATATCGGTTTTTTCCACACCGGAGCCTATCAGGAAAGTCTGGGTGGGTACGGAGGGATACAACATTGTCTGGTTCCGGCCCCCAAACATGTCATTATAGACCGCGATGAGGAAGGTGAAATGGTCACCAAGCTCTTTGCCAAGGAACAAAGCTACAAGAGCATGCTCAAGACCCTTGGTTATTAGATGGTTGAGGCATTAAAGGGCGGGCTTGCGAGGTAAAAAACAACATCAGCATATCAATACCTCAGGATCTCAACATATTTTAATCTCTTTTTTTTTGTATTTCTGGTTAAAAAGTCAATATTTGCAAACGGATTTCTTTTCCAAGCATTGAAAATCTGAAACTTATCCTGCTTTTTGATTTCAAAACCAAATATTTGGGACCAAGCTTTAATACTATTGAATTGAAGATGATGAATAAAAGCCTGTCCCTGAATGTATGTTTGCTTCTTATTGCCGGTTCCCTTGTCTGGGGTTGCGGACCCAAACCCAACCCGAAGTTCATTTCTGAAGGCATCATAGAGTATAAGGCAACACCCATGAATCCGGAGAACGCAATGGCATCCATTGCTCCTTCGAAAATGATTGTTCGTTTTAAGGAAAACTATACCGTGGCTGAAATGAGTGCAGGAGCCGGTTTGTTCGGTACCTCGTTCATATCCGATCCGAATAAAAAACAATTCATCAATCTGGTTAAAATGTTCGGCGACAAATCGGCTGTGCGTTATGATTCAGTTGCGGTGAACAAAGATGTGGATGCCGACCCCAAACCCATTATTGAAAAACTGAAGGATGTAAAAATGATTGCCGGTTATTCCTGCAATCATGCCCGGATCAGTTATGCAGATAAGAGCAATAAAGGTTTTGACATCTGGTACACCACCGAAATCAATATCAAAAACCCAAACTGGACCAACCCTTTTCACGAAATCGATGGGGTATTGATGGAGTACCAGCTTAAACGTTACGGTCTTGAATTGCGCTTCAAGTGCACCTCGGTGATCAAAGCGACCATCGACGATGAAGTTTTTCAGCTTCCCAAAGACTACAAGCTGATCAGCCCAAAAGAAATGGGCGTGAAATTTGAAGGCTTCTGATCATTTTCTCATTCAAAACATTTAACCACTCCAAATCTTATGAAAAAGTCATTTTTCGGAATTGTTCTTGCCAGCGTTCTTCTCTTTTCAAGCAACACCATTCAGGCTCAAAAGTCGTTCGAGGGCACCATTGTTTTTGTGATTGATGTCAATGGCGATGGGCTCCCCGATCAGGTCAAACAAATGATGGCCGGCAGCGAAATGACCGTTTGCATGAAAGGCGAAAAATCGCGCACGGATCTGAAAATGGGACCCCAACAAACCATCACCATCGGCGATGCAAAAACCATGACCAGCTTTACCTTGCTGGATATGATGGGTCAGAAATACAAAATCAACGCCAAGCCCGACGACAAAAAGCCCGACATTACGGTAAAAGAACTTACCGAAACAAAAGAAATTGCCGGTTACAAATGCAACAAAGCAGAAATCACCGCTGTCGGTTCTCCCGAACCGATGACCGTTTACTACACCTCCGAAATCAAGAACAACGGTTACAATTCAAAAATCAAGGGGATAAAAGGATATCCCCTGGCATTCGAGGTTAACCAGAGCGGAATGAAAATGACCTTCACGGCCAAAACAGTGACAAAGGAAAAACTCGAAGATTCCAAATTCAACATCGATACCAAAGAATACAAAGAAACCACTCAGGAGGAATTAATGAAATCGATGGGACAACACTAACAAGAGAAACAGGGCGGAGAAAGAGAGCGTAACATTCATTTAATAAAGGCAGAAACAGAGCGTAATTGCTCTGTTTCTGCTTTTTCACCAGTCTTCGCCCCAATTTTGTTCTTTTCGTCTTCTTCGCTCTCTTTCTCCGCTCCACGTCCGCCAGCGGGGCGGGTGTTTCTTTCTTTATCCACAGCACTTCGTGTAAAACATTTGGAATCCCCCTTACTAAAGGCAGGCTGGTTCATTTACTTTTGCTTATTGGATTCGTGACTTCATCAGTTCCAGGATACCGTAATGGCAAAGAAAGACACCCACATTCCTTTAAAAAATTCCCTCCGCGATAAGGCAGAAGAGCCTTTGAATGGTGGTCCTGATCAAGACATCGAAGAATCTGTTGGTCCGAAGAACCCTTCCGCAAAGGAAGAAAAGCGGGAAAAGAAGGAAAAGCCGGACAAACCCAGGGAAAAGAAAGAAAAAGCACCGGCCCCTGCCAAGCCCCCGCGCAACAATCCCTTTAAGCCGGCTCTTGAATTTATCCGCAACGATGAACGCCTTCACAAAGTAACGGGAGCTTTTCTGCTCTTTATAGTCACCCCTTACCTTTTCACTGCTTTCACCTCCTATCTGTTCAGCTGGAGTTCGGATCAAAGCGAGGCCATGAAAGGAGTATCCATTTTGCTGGATCAGACAATCGAGGTGCACAACCTTCTGGGTAAACTCGGTGCCCTTATTGCCTATGCATTTATCCACCGCGGATTTGGAATTACTTCTTATCTGTTTGTCTTTATTTCTCTGGCGGCGGGATTGAGAATCCTGTTCAATGCCAATTTCGTGAATCTGGTCAGGGCTGTAAAATTCTGTGCCATCTTCCTGGTTTTGGGATCTGTGCTGCTTGGATACCTGTTTTCTGATTCCTTGTTTGTTGTCGGAGGCGCCTTCGGATTCGAGGTCAGCTCCTGGCTCAATACTGTCCTGGGCAAAATAGGAACCGGTTTCCTTTTGTTCTTCAGTGTGCTTACCTGGCTGATCATAACCTTCAATATCTCTTTCAATTGGTTTGCCAGAAAAGTCATTGCCGACAACGCCGACAGCTCTCCGGACCCTAAAAAAGAGGATGTTGCGGAGAATACCCTTCGAAGTGCCACTGAAGAAGAAATGGAAGTGATTCCTCCTGTGGAAGAAGCCAAACACGATATCGAGCATACGGAGCTGGAAGAACCGGAAGAAGAGGAAGAGATTTTCTGGAAAGACGAAGAACCGGAAAAGAAAGAAGAAGTCAGCGGCACAATCACCATGGCCGATAATTTCCAGGTAACGGTTCAGAAAACGGAAGAGACTTTAAGTCCCGAAGAAATAGCACAAATCGATGCCGTCAAAGAGTTCGGAGAATACGATCCGACCCTCGAGCTGGCTTCCTACCAGTTTCCGCCAATTGATTTGCTGGACACATACGGAGGAAGCAAAGAGATTTCTGTAAACACCGAAGAACTTACGGCCAACAAAGACCGTATCCTGAAAACACTCAAGGATTATGGTATCGAGATTGAAAAAATCAAGGCCACCATCGGACCGACAGTGACCCTCTACGAAATCATTCCGCAGGCAGGGGTCCGTATTTCAAAAATCAAGAACCTGGAAGATGACATTGCCCTGAGTCTGTCGGCCCTTGGAATCCGGATCATTGCTCCCATCCCGGGCAAAGGCACAATAGGTATTGAAGTTCCGAATCTCAATCCCGAAATTGTTCCGATGCGTTCTATTCTGGCTTCCGAAAAATTCCAGAACTCCACCATGGATCTTCCGGTGGCGTTGGGCAAAACCATTTCCAACGAAACCTTTATTACCGATCTGGCAAAAATGCCTCACCTGCTCATGGCCGGTGCTACAGGTCAGGGTAAATCTGTTGGTCTGAACACGATTCTGATTTCACTGCTGTACAAAAAACATCCTTCTCAAATCAAATTTGTACTGGTCGATCCCAAAAAAGTGGAACTGACTTTGTTCAATAAAATCGAAAGACATTTCCTGGCGGCTCTGCCCGACAGTGCAGAGCCCATTATTACCGATACCAAGAAAGTGGTGCATACACTCAATTCCCTGTGTATCGAAATGGATAACCGGTATGACTTGCTTAAGGAAGCACAGGTCAGAAACATCAAGGAATACAATGCAAAGTTTATCCTGCGCAAACTGAATCCGAACAACGGACACAAATTTCTTCCATACATCATTGTTGTCATCGATGAGTTTGCCGATCTGATTATGACCGCAGGCAAGGAAATCGAAACACCCATTGCCCGTATTGCGCAGCTGGCCCGGGCCATTGGCATTCACCTCATTATCGCCACACAAAGACCATCGGTCAATATCATTACCGGAACCATCAAGGCCAATTTCCCGGCTCGTATTGCCTTTCGTGTGACATCCAAAATTGATTCACGCACCATTCTTGACAGCGGAGGGGCAGAACAACTCATCGGCCGCGGAGACATGCTCCTTTCTACGGGCAACGACCTGATTCGTCTGCAGTGTGCTTTTGTGGATACACCCGAAGTGGAACGGGTTACCGAGTTTATCGGTTCCCAGCGGGCCTACCCCGATCTTTTCCGTTTGCCCGAGTATATTGACGACAATGAAGAAGGTGGCAAAGGCGGAGACATTGACCCTTCCGAACGGGATGCGATGTTCAATGAAGCCGCACGCATTATCGTTACCCACCAGCAAGGTTCTGCATCCTTGCTTCAGCGAAAACTCAAGCTGGGATACAACCGTGCAGGTCGTATCGTCGATCAGCTGGAATCCATGGGCATTATCGGGCGCTTCGAAGGCAGCAAGGCACGCGAGGTTCTCGTGAAAGACCTGGCGGCACTGGAAGAGATCCTGAAAGGGCCTTCTGATAAGGATTAAAGATGACCAAATCCTTATTCTTTGATTCATCCTCTCTGATTGTGAAAGACCTTACGCACTCGGTTTACAACAAACAATTCAATCCGGATATTTAATACCTGGACACAAAGGAACATCCATTCAGTCTTCTCCGTGTCTCCGTGGTAAATTTGTTGTTTCTCTTCCGGGTGAGATCAGATAACACGATTACGATCCATTTCGCTGCGGTTTATTTCCACTTCGCTGCGGTTTATTTCCACTTCGCTGCGATTACGATCCACTTCGCTACGTTTTATTTCCATTTCGCTGCGATTACGATCCACTTCGCTTCGTTTTATTTCCACTTCGCTGCGATCTATTCAAGGAATGCTGCTTTCAACAAAACACTGCAAATTTTATCTGACTTTCAACCAGTTACGAAATGATTCTTTCCGGATTCAATAAATGGAACACTTTTGGATATAACCTGCTCCATCAGACATGTTGGAATCTGTTCTATCTTTACTGAATAAATCCTCGAAATTACCTGCATATGTTTAAGAAAAATCTTGCTGTTCTCTGTCTCAGTTTAGTTCTGTTCAATGGCCCCATGTTATTCGCCCAGAAAGAAGCTCTGGATCCAAAGGCCAAAACCATTCTTGATGAACTCAGCCACAAGACAAAGGCCTTTAAAACGATCAAGGCCACCTTTACACTCATCACCGAAGGCAAGGACAAGAAAAAGGATGAACAGGAAGGAAGCATCCAGCTCAAAGGCTCGAAATACAAAGTAAACCTCAAAGGACAGGAATTCTACAACAACGGAATTTTTACATGGAACTATGTGGCTTCAGCCAAAGAAACCACCAAAGATTTCGTTCCCAAGGCCGATGAAAAAGAGAAAAAGAAAAAGGGGCTCGATATCAGCAAGATGTTTACCCTTTATGAAGAAGGCTATAAATACCGTTTCGAAAAAGAGGAAATTCAGGATGGAGTCAATGTGCAGATCATCGATCTCTATCCGCTCAATCCCGATCAGCAGGATTTTCATACCATCAAGCTGATGATCGACAAAAACAAAAAACAAATCCATTCTGTCAGGTTCCTGAACCGCGATGGTTCCACCCGGACGATTCTGATCAAATCATTTACTCCCGATACCGAGATGTCGGATGATATCTTCAATTACGAATCTATCCCGCACCCGGGAATTCACCTGGAGGATATGACGAAGGATTAAGGGCAGAATTTGTTAAAAAAAACAACGAAAACTTGAATCAGGCTTGTTTTTTTTTACACCAATTTTAACGGGCGAATGCCTGGCTCTTTAGTCCGACCATCAGGCATTCAAAATATATTTTATTTCGCATCCTGAATCCATCTTCTCCGAAGTCATTGCAAGAGTATGCCTGATAAGCTGTTTGAGTTGATTAAAATCATTCGGCTTACGAATATAAACGTGAGCCCCCAGCCGGAAGAGCGTATTGATCAGATTCAATTCGTAATTTTTGTTTATCGGATGCGATGTTGAAAAAATGATCACTGAAAGGTGTTTCAGTTTTTCATTTTCGTCTATCTCGCTTAAACATTCGAACCCGTTTTTGCGAGGCATATTCAGATCCAGGAAAAGGACATCAGGCAGCTTCAGGTTCTCATTGGCGAGCAGGTCCATGAGTTCTTCTCCGTTTTGCAC
>PLXK01000096.1 GCA_003151415.1 Bacteroidota bacterium | reverse complement strand
AATAGGTATAAGGAGCGGTTCCTCCGGCCGGGTTGGCAGAAGCGCTTCCATCGCAGATCGCATTGCAGGAAATGGGTGTTGTATTGATTGTTACAGTGAGCAGCGGAGTTGGTAAAAGAGTGACAATGTTTTGATCTGTACATCCTTTTGCATCGGTCACAACAATCGTGTATGTCCCGCTGCAAAGTCCGTTGATGGTTTGTGAGGTCGCTCCTCCGGGGCTCCAGGAATAGGTATAGGGTGCCGTTCCTCCGGTGGGGTTTGCCGTTACGCTTCCGTTACAGGCCGCCGCGCAGGTCTCCTGAATGCCGCTGCCATGGGCAAAAAGTTGAGGCTGTGGCACAATCACAACTGTTGTGGTAACCGGACATCCGTTGGCATCGTGGCTAAGCAGGGTATATGTATTTGCACAAAGTCCGGAAATCGTTTTTGTTCCTTGTCCCGTCGGGTTCCCCGGCGACCAGGTGTAAGAGTAAGGGCCTTTGCCACCGGTTACAGTTGCGGTGACCGATCCATTGCACAAGGGGAAGCAGGTGATCTGTGTGGCGGCCATGCCGATATTGAGCGCCGCAGGTTCTGAAATCAGAGCGGTATCCGCTTTGTGACATCCGTTTTTATCGGTTACGTTAACCGAATACGTTCCCGCACATTGATTGGTTATTCCGGCAGTAACCACACCGCCCGGCGGGTTCCAGAGATAGGTATAAGGAATTGCGCCTCCCGAAGGGGTTTCGGTAACACTGCCCGTGCATGATCCATGGCAAAGTACATTGACAGTGGTATGAGCGACAGTGATCCCCAGAGGTTGGGTAATGGTCACTTTGCTTGAGTCCAGACAGCCGTTAGCATCGGTAATGTGAAGTGTATACGATCCCGCGCACAATCCTCCCACACCCGCATTTGTTTGTCCTACCGGTGGCTTCCAGGAATACGTGTATGGCGATGTTCCTCCGGTGACGGTAACGGTATCGGTCGCATTGCAATCTCCGAAACAATGGAGCGGATTATTGGTCACGGATGCCACGGGCTTGAGCGTGGCTGCCGGCTGAGTCACAGTGGCAACAAAAACATCCTGACAACCATTTTTATCCGTCACCGTGCAGGTGTAATTGCCCGGACAAAGCGGGCTGATGCTTGTGCCCACCGAAACAACCGGCTTCCAGGAATAGGTGTAAGGGGTGGTTCCGCCGCTTGGAGCTACTGCCGCAGCACCGTTGCAGGCACCGAAACAGTTGATGTTTACGTGTGTGCCGTTTGCATGTAGAACAGGAGGATCAACAAGGGTGAATACATGCGTAGCCGTTGCCGGATGACAGCCGTTCGAATCGACAACACTGCAGGTAAATGTTCCCGCACAAAGTCCGGTTGCCGTCTTGGTGCCTTGCCCGCCTCCCAGATATCCTACGCCGGACCAGTTATAAGTATATGTCCCGGTACCTCCGTGCATGCTCACCGTAGCGGTTCCGTTACATTTTCCGTTGCAGGTGGGATTTACGGGACTGCCGACTCCGGCAAGTGCATCCAGGGCAACGGGCTGATTCACGGTAATGTCACACAAACAGAATGTACCCGTGGCATCGGTCACCTGAACGGTATAAACGCCATTGCACATATTGATACAGGAATCGGACAGACAGGGAGTCGGGCCTCCAAACCAGGAATAGGTATAGGGGGCTGTTCCACCGGTGGTAACGGCAGTAACGAGTGCATCACAAATGCCGGTACAGGTTTCTTCAGCGGCTGTCAGGGTAATTGTAAAGGCGCAGCCACCGGCAGGGGTACAGGAAGCATGGGTTGCAGCTCTGACGGAATGGAATTTCGTTGTTTTGAGTCTCTGTTTGGTTTCATTCCTGAAGTTTTTAAATCCGGCTTCGGTTCTGAAAAATAGATTTGCACGATCAGCGCTGAGATTAAAATTTCCGGATTCGATGATGCTCCAGGAATGATCGATTGTGAGATTGGATTCGCCCAGATCCCAGTTTACTTTCGAGTCGCCCGTGCTTACATAATCACCAAAACAGAGATTGAAATTATGAGTCAGAAATGTTCCGTTTTCGAGCAACAGAGCTGGGTTCGCAGGTGCATTGATATCCCCTTTCAGATTCAGGGTTCCCGACCCGTCGATAATGATACTTTTTCCTTCGAATTTGTTGCCTCCAAAATCAATGGACTCTGAAGCCTTTGCCTTGAAAGAAATCGAGCCCTGGTAGAGCAACTGGATATGCTTGAGATCAGGAAGAGAAAAAGAGCCGTAAACAGAAAGAACGGGTTCTGCACCGGAGGAGTTGAAAGCAGGAAAATAAGGACTGGAGCTCCAGATAGAACTGTTGCAGGATGCGGACTCAGAAAGGGTAACCTGTTGATTGTTCGCGGTAAAGGAATGGGCATCGAAATAAACATTGTCCAGCATGCCGGGAATTGCCGCACCGCCTTTGCCTCCGCTGCTATCCGACCAATGGGCAGATTCCGACCATTTTCCGGAACCTCCAACCCAATACTTTGAGGACAATGCAGCTTGAGCTTGTGCAGCCAGCAATGATAATGCAAATGATGCAAAAAGTAGGGTTCTTTTCAAAACGAATAACCTTTAAATGACGTTTAACCTTTATACGAAAGGCTTCCTGAATTAGTTTCTGTCACAATATGCCGGTTTTGGGGCAATTGTCTGTGTAAATTGGATCGATTTCAGCTGGGATTCTTGCCTCAAAACTAAGAAAAGATTTGATATTATCCTATTTGCACCAATTCAGAGATGCCGGACAATGAAGGGATAAGCGTGGAAAGGCTTCTTTAAATTGCGGCCGCCCTGAATCATGGAAATTCCGGATTCCGCATGCCCCGTTTGAGGTGGACCCTTTTCTGCTCGGCCCGGCTCAATTCGGACATTTAAGCAGCCGTTTCTGTAATTCCACAACAGCATCATAAAAAGAAAAAAGCCCCTCATTGTTAAACAAGGGGCTTTTTTCAAAAACATTCCGAAGAGAAATCGGAAACCAGTAACCTTATTTAGGTTTTTTGTCTTCTTTCTTTTCTTCTTTCTTTGCTTTTTTGTCAGTTTTTTTCTGTTCTTTCTTTTCTTCTTTTTTGGTTTCTTTCTTTTCTCCGCCTTGTGCGAATGAAAGTCCTGTGAAGAGGAAAGCGGCTGCGATAACGAGGCTGATCTTTTTCATGTTGTTTGGTTTTTTATTTGTTTACTTGTTTTTTGAACTTTTTTAAAACATTCAGTTATATAGAGCTTACCAATATCCGTACCACAAAATAAAATCAAGCGAATCATTCTCCCGAACAGGGACTCAATTCAAATCAAAGATAACAATATTATTCAATGGTAATAGGGCTTTGGTGTAATGTTCAGAGCCTTGTTCAGCCGTGATTTTTTTCTTTTTATCCCGTCCCGGGGCCCATGCCTTTGGACCTGATTGAATGAAGAACACATGAAGAACGGGCTCCGGATCCGGTCCGAACAAAGCCTCCTGTGGCTGGGGTTTGAAATTTGACAAGGCCCATGCGCCTTTTTATCTATCTTTCAGAATGAATTCCCTGGATTTTGTGATTTTGCCGATGGGTGTTTGAGCAGACCCATACGCCCCACGCACCTTACAGGTCTTTCCCGGGAAACTATCTTTGAGGGATCAATCAGGTCAATGTTAAAATTGAAAATGCAATTTGGACGATCGTGCAGACGGATGCAAATGGGATCAGTCAATGGACAACGAGAAAATGAATAAGAACCGTGAAAATCTTTCTGACGATGACCTGCGGGAAAAAATGAATTTCGAGAAATTCATGAATGAATACAAACCGGTATCGTTCTATAAGACCTGGAAATTTTATGCCATGGCAGGCCTTGCTGCACTGATGATATCCGGCACGTTTCTCATTTACAACGCCGACAATGACCCGGTCAGGAATTTTGGAAATTCCAGAGAGGAGACTTTCATTAATCCGCCACTGCAAGGGGTCAATGTAGCGTATGCGGTTTTCGAATTAAACGCCATTTCGGATACCATACTGAATTATCCGAATGGTTCCGTCCTGCATGTTCCGTCCAACGCTTTTCTGGATCAGAAAGGAAACCCGGTTAAAGGCAAAGTTGAATTGAGTTACCGCGAATTTCACGATGCGGCCGACTTTTTTGTCAGCGGAATTCCAATGACTTACGATTCTGCCGGGAACAGATACCATTTTGAGTCAGCCGGCATGTTTGAAATAAAAGCTTTCAAAAATGGCGAGGCCCTTCTTGCAAATGGGAATGAACAAATCAATATTCAGATGGCTTCGGACATGAATGGAAGCCGCTTCAATATTTATTTCCTGGATACAGCCGCAAGACGATGGGAATACATGAAGGAAGATGTCGTTCTGAATGCTTTTCAGGGAATCACAGAAAACGAGAGGGGCATTGGCCCGGGTGTTTCTTCGGTCGTGCCGCCATTTGCGGCTCCCCAAAAAGCAAATTCAAACAACCCCCGTTTTGATGTTGCGTTTGATAAAAAGCAATTCCCCGAGCTTGTTGTTTATGGAGGCGTCAGTTTTGAGGTCAGCAAAGATGAACAGAACTATGACCCCAAGCTGGCCATGACGGATTGGGACAATGTAAAAATTGAAAGATGCCCCGATGGTGTGCATTACCTGGTTACTTTTTCGAATCGTACGGAATCGCATCCGTTTAAAGTATTGCCTGTTTTTGCGGGCACGGATTATGCAAATGCGCTGAATTTATACAACGCGAAAATGAAGGCCTGTGAAAAAGAGCGTTCAGCAAACAAAAAGATGCAGACTTCCCGCGGGAGTAGCGTTCGCCGCGAGTTTGAAGTGAACCGTTTCGGAATATGGAATTCGGATTGTCCCTCCTCACTTCCCAAAGGGAAAATAATTGTGGCGAAATTCATGGATGAGCAAAAGAACAAGTTGGATTTAAGTCATGTCTACCTTGTTGAAAAAGGAAAGAAGGCGATGTTCACATACCTCCCCCAGACTTACAAAACATTTACTTACAATCCGGTTTCCCAGAACGTGGTTTGGGGGGTGACAAAAGAGAATCAACTGGCCATCTTCAATGTGGACGATTTCGCAAAAATAAAACCGGATAAGGACACAAGCGAGTTCAGCATGCACATCACTGAAATGAAAATAACTTCTGTCGGAGAGGTGAGGAAATTGCTGGGAATATGAAAGTCCCGGTGTTTCTGTTTTGAGAACCGGACTCTCAATATGAAAAACAGATGAATTTATTTTTCCTTGTCCCCGGGCTTGTGCTTCCTGAGAAGGCACAAATCATAACTGTAAATTTTAACCCAGATACAATTCGTCACATGCATAGAAATTATAAAAAAAAGACGGTTTTAACATGCCTCATACTCATAGCCTCCTTATCCTCCGGCCTTGTGCATGCTCAGATTAAATTTGAACACGACACATGGAAGGAAATAAAGGCCAAAGCCAAATCCGAAAACAAGCTGATCTTTCTGGACGCTTTCACGAGCTGGTGCGGACCTTGTAAATGGATGGCTAAAAACATTTTCACCAACGATACCGTGGCCGCTTATTACAACGACTCTTTTGTGAATGCCAAAATAGATATGGAAGTTGGGGAAGGCAAGGAGATAGCCGCTTTGTATGGCGTGCGTGTGTATCCTTCCTTGTTGTTTATCGATGGCGATGGGGAATTGGTGCACAGATCGGCAGGTTCCAGGGATGCTTCTGCTTTTATTCAATTGGGTAAAGAGGCGCAGAAACCGGAAAAACAATTTGGAACCCTGACGAAAAAGTATAAAAACGGAGAGAAAGATGCGCCGTTTATTCAGCTGTATCTGGCCGCTTTGCAGGGCGCCGGCTTGCCAACCGATGAAGCGGTAGTGACCTATTTTAACGGGCAAAAAGAGGAAGATCTGACCAGCCGGGAGAATTGGAATATGATCAACAGGTACGTGACGGATTGCAAATCGAAAGAATTTATTTATTTGCTCAAAAACAGCGGGGCGTTTTCAAAAAAGTACGGAAGCGATTCTGTAAACGAAAAGATATACGGAGTTTATGCAAACGAATGCTATCGGTTAATTTATTCGGTAAAGGCAGACAGCGTTCAATACCTTCCGTTGAAACAGGAAATAAAAAAATCAGGTTTTGTCAGAGCCGATGAATTGCTTCTCGATGTCGATATAGCGTATTACGATAAAAAGCAGGATTACATGGACTACGCAAAAACGGCTTGTGCATACATTGAAAAATACAAAAGCACAGATGTGAATATTCTGAACAATTGTGCATATGGATTTTATCAGCACGTCAGCGATAAAACGATGCTCGGAAAAGCGGAACAGTGGGCCAGGAAAGCCGCTGAGCTGGATCCCAATCCGCAAACCAGCATGGATACCTATGCATGTGTGTTGTCGGTGAACAATAAGAAACAGGAAGCGATAAAAGTTGAAAAACAAGCCATCGAAAAGATGAAGGCGGAACCGGCAAAATATGATCAGAAAGCCATCCCCGATATGGAAAAGAAAATCAGCGAATGGAGTTCCAAATGAACGCATTTTCACAAATTCAGACGTGGATTTGCTTCGCTGCAGATTCAGAACAGAAAAACGAAATGCCGGAATTAATATCCGGCATTTCGTTTTTCATGAACAGGGTCAGCCTTGGCTTAAAACATTTTCATCTGTTCTCCGTTCTGACGTTTCAGTTCTGTTTTTATCTCGGCAATCTCCATTTGCAATTCCTTGAGTGTATTGGCAATGCGGTCTTTCGACAGGTTGGGCTCGGGCAACTCCTTACTCATATAGGTACTGAACTTCCAAACCTCCAGGATTTCGGAAATGTCCAACTCATAAGGCTGATATTCCGGATTGGTACTTACCAGCATCAGCGATTTTCTTTCCTTGATTTTGTTATACACGCTTTTGAAAACAATGCCCTCGTCTTTTGTAAGAATGATATAGGGATAACCATCCTTGATATAGTTCCAGTTTTCAACATATTCTGCCACAACCCAGGATCCGTGTGGAACAGGTGGCATGCTGTCGCCGCTGATTTCGAATGAGCGGTATTTGCGGTTGCGGTCCAGAAAAGGGAGACTGAAGGCCTGCAAAACTTTGATGTATGAGGGATCGGCAAAGCCCGCGGTATAACCCGCTTTTGCCTTGAGCGGAACCAATTCGATATTCTCTTCGTTCCTTTGATTCACGGTCGTGGCCAGCACCCGGAGCCGGCTTCCGCTGATATCGAGATCATGCCCGCGTTCAATCTCGGAGAGCAGGCTCTCTGAAACTTTAGCCAGTTCAACACGGATCAGCTTGTCAAGGGTGACCTTGAAATACTCGGCAAAACGAATCAGGGTTTCCATGCTGGGCTCTGTGGAACCATTTTCATAGCTGCAGAGTGTGGTCCGTTTGATACCCAGTGTTGTGGCCACATCATCCTGCGAACGTTTGCGGCGCTTGCGGAGAAGGCGTATGTTGTCGGCGAAGTACATGGTTCTTGTTTTTTGTGCAAGTTAAGAAATGTTTTAAAACATAACAAATAAATGTCTGAAAAGCAAACATTTATTTTTGATAAATGGTTCCTGTTTTGGAATTTGTTCCAAAATGTACGTTGAAAAAAGGGGAAAGGTGAGGGTTAGTGAACGGTCAGGGCAAGCACACAGGTAATGTCCCCTTTGTGTTTGCCTGGATCCCATTGTGGCATGGAGGAAATGAGCCGGATGATTTCCACATCAAGTTCAGGGCCGATGGAGCGTGTGATTTCCACGTCCGAAATTTTCCCGCGAGAGCTTACCGTGAACATGACAGCCACCGCAGGCCCGGTGAGTTTACGCTTGTCTTTAACCGGATTTTTGAAATTGGCGGCAAGATATTCTTCCATGGCATTGTCTCCGCCGGGATAGGCAGGCATATCCTCAAGCAGATAATAAGATGTTTTTCGGTTGTTGGGTGTTGGAAGCTGACCGTTTTTGCTGCCTTTTCTGGAAGAGCCTTCTGTTTTTGTCATTTTCTGAAGGACCTTGGCGCTTACGATCTGCAAATCCGCGAAGTTTTCTTTTTCGGCCGGTGATTCAACGGCCGGTTCGGTTTTTTTAACCGGTACAGAAACCAGAACTTCGGGTTTCTTTTTCATTTCTTCCGCCGTTTCCGTTTTGGACAGATCCGTCTTGTTTTCAGCTGCTTTGTTTTCAACCGGTACTGCAGTTGCGGCTGATGTCATTTGCTCGTCAGTCGGTTTGGGTTCGGCTTTCTTTGCCAGGACAAATTCGTCTTCTTTGATGTTTTTTGCACTCGTATCTGCAGAAACGACCGTAGGCTGACTGATTGTGGGAGAAGGTAAGCTCGAAGGACTTTTTGAAGCGTCTGAAGGAGCCTGATTGTAAAAGCGGTAAAGCAGACCCATGCCCAGAAAAACAAGAGCGACTGCTGCTCCTTTTACATATTTTCCATAACTCACCCAGAAAACAGGTTTGGGAGCGGTGCCAATGATTTGGGAGATCCGGGCGTTTACATTTTTCGTGATGCCTTGAACAGAAAATTCAGCATCCTCGGTCACATCCATATCCTCCAGAACGGTTGAACAGAAATCGCAGTCCAGCAAATGCTTTTCAACCACATGCAGGCTCTTTTTAGGGAGCGTACCGTCAATGTATTGACGGAGCGCATCAGTGGAAAGGCAATAGCCACCAGCAAAAGAAGAAGTATATTTTGTGTCAGCGTTCATTGATCGTGTTTGTGAGGAGGCCTTTGAGATTGCGTTTTCCGTTCTGCAAATAGCTCTTTACCTCATTCAGGGAATAACCGGTGATATCCGATACTTCCTTGTAACTTTTTTCCTGAAGATAGAACAAGTCGACACATTGTCTTTGTTCCGCCCCCAGGCTTGAAATGGCTTTTTTTAATTCATCAATTTGGTTGTCAAGCAAGTAGGGGTCAAAATCGTAATTGGTTTCATCGGCAATCTGTTTGAAGGCGGATTCGGGTTTGAATTTTTTCTCGTTTGCATTTTTTATCTTCTTCAGGCAATGATGTTTGGTCACACTGTACGACCAGGCTTTGAAATTGAGTATCTCGTGGCTTTTCAGGTCCTTGAGAATAATTTCAAAGACTTCCATAAGCGCATCTTCGGCATCGGCCTGTTTTTTGAGGTATTTGAAAGTAACAATAGCGAGATACTGGGTGTAGCGCTGAAACAATACACCGGCGTAATAAGGCTCACCAGAGCTCCGGTAATGCGAGATGAGTTCTTCATCCCGCAGCTTGTCGATGTTTTTCTGGTGTGAATTCAATTCCGGGTGCCTTAGTGGTTCCTGAAAGGGATTTGTTTGAATCACTAAAGTACAATGTTTTTTGCCCACTTACAAGCCGTTTCTTTCTCATCTCAATGGTATAGGGTAAGGCTGTCTGATATTCCACAAAATTAGGGTTGAAAAAAATATCTGAAATATTTTGTGGAATTTCTGTTCGACTCTCCCTATAGTATTATACCAGGCTAATTGATAAGATTTAAATGCCCGGCAAATGATCTAAGCCCCTTTGGCTTAAACCGAGTAAGAATCAATACAAACCGCTAAAACAGGAAACATGATTGCAGGAAAATCTCAAAATGTACAGGCTTTGAAGTCTGGGGTTCAAGTAGTTTTAACCGGAAAAAGGGCCAGATCGGTGGTCTTTAAGAGTCTGATTATTGCCCTTGGGGCATCCCTGACACTTCCTTCCTGCAGCAGTCACAAACTTTGTGAAGCGTATTCCAAGGCAACACCTAAAAAAGATAAAACCGGCGGCTCTGTATTTTCTTCCAGTTTCACGATACATGCCCGGATCTGAACCGATCTGAACAAGCATTTCCTTCCTCCGAAAATCACACACACAAAGGACAAATTCACACAAGAGCCGTCCTTTAAAAAAGCCGAGACATCTGTTTCGGCTTTCTTTTTGATCCGTTCCGGCTGACAATCCGGCGAACAGAAAAAAGTAAAACCGTTACCTTCCCTTTCCGGCCTCCGGATCTGCTCCTTTTCCAGCCTGTTAAATATTGTTAAGCACCTGTGTATCGGAGGGATTGTCCAGTAATTTTACATTGTTCAGAGATTGTCCCCCATTGGCTTTGTCTGAAATAGGAAAACAGGATGAAAATCAGACATGTTAAAATGATCAGTCTCCTGGCGGGACTGGCTCTTTTCGGACTTATCGGCATTCAATTGTATTGGGTGAAAAATGCCATTGCCCTCAAGCAGCAGCATTTCGAACAGGGTGTGAGCGAAGCCATGGACATGGTTGTTTACAAACTGGAAAAACAATACACCGCTGAAAAGATAAAGCGCCGCATGCAGATGCGCGAACACGGCAGACGCTGGATGCTCCGCCGCGACTCGGTGATCAATCAGCTTGTTTTTTTTAAAAATACGGATTCCATCCGGGACCAGATAAACAGACTGAACGGCTATACGGAAGAATTTATCGTGCAGTCAGCCCTTCCTCATGAAGAATGCAGCGATCCAGAGCATTGCATTCATGCAAGAGAAAACATACCCTGCACACCCGGAGCTACCATTCTTTTTCACCGCAGCGATTCGCCCAATGAGCATGTGCAGCTGATGGTGCAGCATTCGGACATGATGAGTGATATTTTCGATGAACTCGCAGGTATAGGCATTCTGAATGATCCGCAAACACGGATCGACACCGCTTCCATCGATTCGCTTCTCCACTCCGAGCTGCATAACAAAGGCATTTATACCGATTACAAATTCGGCATACTCAGACCTCAGGGCTATAACTTTCCAGCAAGCTCAGCAGAAGCCGGAAACGTGGCCCAACTGGTTGCCTCGAGATACAAGGCGAACCTTTCTCCGCACAACATTTACGTTGAACCCCGGTTTCTTTCCGTATTCTTCCCGAACGAAAAAAATTACATTCTTCGAAAAATGTGGGTCATGCTCCTGCTTTCCGCATTTCTCATGGCCGTTCTGATCTATTCCTTTTATTTCACGGTATCAACCATCATGCAGCAAAAAAAACTGAGCGACATCAAAAATGATTTCATCAATAACATGACCCACGAATTCAAGACACCCATTGCAACAATTTCTTTGGCCTGTGAGGTGTTGAATGACCGCTCTGTGGAGAAATCGCAGGAAAAGATGAACAACTATGTCCGCGTTATCAACGAGGAAAACAAACGGCTTGGAACGCTTGTCGAAAATGTTTTGCAAACAGCCATTCTGGACAAAGGCGAACTCAAGCTGAAACTGAGCGATACCGATCTTCACTCGGTCATCAATCAGGCCATCGGAAATATTCAGCTTCAGGTGGAACGGCAGAAAGGCTGCATTTCAACAGACCTCAAAGCTGAGAATCCGATTGTTGCCGTGGATAAGGTGCATTTTACAAATGTCATTTACAACCTGGTCGACAATGCAATCAAATATTCGAAAGGGAATCCCCAGATTCGCATTTCCACTCAAAACAGTCAGGGAGGGATTCTTGTTTCCGTGGAGGATAACGGAATCGGAATCAGTGCCGAGAACCAGAAAAAGATCTTTGAAAAATTATTTCGTGTTCCCACAGGAAATATTCACAACGTGAAAGGTTTCGGCCTCGGTCTGAGTTACGTAAAGGCCATTGTGGATAAGCACGGCGGAAGCATCGAAGTAGAAAGTGAGCTGGGCGAAGGAAGTAAATTCAGGATCTTCCTGCCTGGAAAAAAATAACACATAAACATCAGGACCGATTCCCTTCTCCGGAAATCATCTGAACAACAACGCGAATATGCCAGAAGACAAAATCAAAATTCTGCTTGCCGAAGACGACCATAACCTGGGCAATCTGTTAAAGGAATATCTCGATGCCAAAGGATATCAAACCAGCCTTGCGGCCAATGGCAAAGACGCCCTGGATTTATTCAAAAAAGACAAGTTTGATCTCTGTTTGCTGGATGTGATGATGCCTGTGAAAGACGGTTTTACCCTTGCCAGGGAAGTCAGAGCCCTGGATAACAAGATTCCGGTGGTGTTTCTGACGGCCAAATCGATGAAGGAAGATGCCATCGAAGGGTTTACGGTGGGCGGGGATGACTATATCACCAAGCCCTTCAGTATGGAAGAACTCCTCCTTCGTATTGCCGCCATTCTGAGAAGAACCAGAACACAGAACACCGCAAACTCTTCTCAAATGGAATTTGCCATCGGCACCTATAAATTCGATTACAACCGTCAGATTCTGGATCACGCCGGCAAAGCCGAAAAACTCACCTCCAAAGAATCGGATCTGCTCCGCTTGCTTTGTCTGAATTCAAACGATGTGCTCGACCGCTCTTTTGCACTGAATTCAATCTGGAAAGACGACAGCTATTTCAACTCCCGAAGCATGGATGTGTATATCGCAAAATTGCGCAAATACCTGAAAGATGATCCTTCCGTGGAAATTCTGAATATTCACGGAAAAGGGTTTAAGCTCTTGATTGGAAATTGAGTTTTTCTTATTGATGCCTTGAGTGTCCTCTGATTTGCTTTTCAGCCGCCGACACAAATTCTGCAAACATTTCTTTTCTGGCCATGGTATTGATAAAGTCTTGGGCCTTGGTCGAAATACGAAAAGTATATTTGGCTGTTTCCTGAAGAACCTTGTCTTCCACAAATATTTCAAGGTTGGAATAGGTGCGGTTTCTGTCCATTCCGGTTAAGTTCGAAAGACTTAGGGCATACATGGATTTGTCTGCGCTGGCATGTTTTTCCCATTTACTTAAAGAAATGTCCTTGATTTCTGTTCTGTCATATGAATCGGTGGTTGAAAATTTTGCCCCGTAAAAGCTTGGAAGAATTACACGAAGTTGCTCCGCATCCAGTTCGAGGATAAATTCACTGCGGTTTTGGGAAGCCACAAAGGCAATTAATAACAGTCCGACAGGTACGGCAATTGGAAACTGATAAGCATAACAAAAAAAACCGCCTAGTGGAACTAAGGCAAATGCCACGAGTCTGCTCAAATAAAATCCGAATGGAAGTGAAGTCCTTAGTATGGTTTCTGTGTTCAAGTCTTTAGGAACTTATCAATTACAAATTCCCCGTCCTGCCCCCGTCCACGGGGACATTGATGCCGGTGATGTAAGCGGCAGCCGGAGAAGCCAGAAAAGCCACGGCATTGGCAATCTCAGAAGCTTCAGCGAAACGGCCAAGTGGAATTTCGGCAAGCATTTCCTTTTTCACGTCTTCTGGTTTCAATCCGCTTTTAGCCACTTTGTTTTCCAGAATGGAACTGAGCCTGACTGTATTGGTGGCGCCGGGAAGCACATTGTTGACCGTAATGCCCAATGGACCGAGTTCAATGGAAAGTGTTTTTGACCAGTTGGCAACAGCCGCCCGTATAGTGTTGGAAACGCCCAGCCCGCGCAAAGGCTGTTTCACCGAAGTGGAAATGATATTGATGATACGTCCGTAACCGCTGCGTTTCATACCATCCAGCAAGGCTTGTACGAGAATGTGATTGCAAAGCAAGTGGTTGGAAAAAGCCTGGGTAAATTCTTCTGTTTGGGCAAGAACAATGGGTCCGCCGGGAGGACCGCCTGTGTTGTTGACCAGAATATGAACGGCGCCATTGCGGATGATGTACCGGTTGATTTTATCTTTCAGGTCTTCGGGATTGGCAAAATCTGCAGGAATGAAATCGTGCTGCTGTCCTTTGGATGTGCTGAGTTCTGCTTTTACTGCGCGCAGGCTTTCTTCGTTGCGGGCAACCAGAATTACTTTCGCGCCCATCTGTGCCAGTTCAAGGGCTACTGCTTTTCCTATGCCTTGCGTGCTTCCGCAAACGAGGGCCGATTTGTTTGTGAGATCGAGATTCATGAATCAAAGGTATCATTTTGATCTTAACTGGAAACAGGAATAAGTTGGCAATTTGCAGTTTGCAAAAAAAGGAGGAGGGTTTGCATGATAAAGTTACAGGGTGAAATTGAAAATTATATTTTGCCAATTGCTAACAACGAATTGCCAACTATCAATCTGCAGTTACCGGCATGAACAGGCTTCCTTAATTTACAGAAGAAATGCTAACTTAGTGGAAATTTCAAAGCCATACCGATGAGCATCCGCAGACCTTTTAATTTCAAAAAATGGATCGACGAAAATCGTCATCTGCTCAAACCTCCTGTCGGCAATAAAGTGGTGTATGAAGACACCGAGTTTATCGTAATGGTGGTGGGCGGTCCGAATTCCAGGAAAGATTATCATTACAACGAGAGTGAAGAATTTTTCTATCAGCTCGAAGGGGATATTGCCGTGCAAATACAGGAAGACGGGAAGGCCATGGAAGTGGCGATTAAAGAAGGGGATATTTTTTTGTTGCCTCCCCGTGTGCCGCACAATCCACGCCGTGGCCCCAATACCATCGGTCTGGTTATGGAACGCAAACGCAGAGCGGATGAAAAAGACGGTTTGCTTTGGTTCTGCGAAAAATGCAACGCCAAAATATTTGAGAAATATTTTAAGCTCACCAATATCATGACCCAGTTCCAGGAAACTTTTTCCGAATTCTATGGGAATAAAGAATTGAGAACCTGTAAGTCCTGCGGACATATCATGGAGCCTCCTGTTTCTCCGAAAGATATTTCTTCTCCGACCTAGAGCCTGTCGAAGAATTCTAAAAAGCATTGACCTGATCTGACCTATGGCCGGTATTTTAACTATTGATATCCACACCCATATTTTGCCCGAACACATTCCGAACTGGAAAGAGAAGTTCGGCTACGGTGGTTTCATCACACTTGATCATCACAAGCCCTGTTGTGCACGGATGCTTCAGGATACCGGAAAATTTTTCCGGGAAGTGGAAGACAATTGCTGGAGTCCCGAAAAAAGAATCCGGGAATGTGATCAGCATCGGGTCAATGTGCAGGTGCTCTCGACCGTGCCTGTCATGTTCAGTTATTGGGCCAAACCCCAGGACTGTCTGGACCTGTCTGTGTTTCTCAACAATCACATTGCCGGCATTGTAAACCGTTTTCCAAAACGATTCATCGGGCTTGGAACCATTCCGATGCAAAGCCCCGATCTGGCAATCAGGGAACTGGAAAGGTGTAAAAAAATTGGTCTTGCGGGCGTGCAAATTGGCTCAAACATCAATCAACTGAATTTAAATGAGCCTCAGTTTTTGCCTGTATTTCAGGCTTGCGAAGAATTGGGACTGGCACTCTTTATTCATCCCTGGGAGATGATGGGCGAAAAAGAAATGCAAAAATACTGGCTCCCCTGGCTCGTAGGCATGCCGGCTGAAACATCGCGCGCCATTTGCTCGCTGATCTTTGGCGGGGTCTTTGAAAAATGCCCCCGCTTGCGTGTGGCTTTTGCCCATGGCGGAGGAAGTTTTCCTTCCACCCTGGGGCGCGTGGAACATGGTTTTAAATGCCGCCCCGATTTGGTTGCAGTGGACAATCCGGTAAACCCCCGCAATTACCTGGATAAATTCTGGATCGACAGTTTGGTGCATGACCCTCTGATGCTCGATTACGTCGTTCAACTTTTTGGAGCCGAACGGGTGGCCCTGGGTTCCGATTATCCTTTTCCTCTGGGCGAACTCGAACCGGGCAGCCTGATACAATCCATGCCTTATGAAGCGGATAAAAAGGAATTGCTTTTGCACGGCGCTGCCCTTCAATGGCTTGCTTTGGATAAACAAAGATTTGTTTGAAATGCCCGGCAACAAGGCCTGAATTGTCCCCGACCCTGAAATCAAATCAGCATCTTCGTCTAAACTCCGCCTTTTTTGAGATTCGGCTCGTGGAATTGTCGTAAATTTGATCTCCTTTTTACATGCACAAAACCCGATGAGCGAAGCGATCAAACACGAATGCGGAATAGCGTTAATCCGGCTGCTTAAGCCCCTTTCTTTTTATCAGGAGAAATACGGCACTTCCTTGTATGGCATAAACAAGCTGTATCTCCTCATGGAGAAACAACACAACCGGGGACAGGACGGGGCCGGCGTTGCCAATATAAAATTCGATGTTGAGCCGGGCACACGGTACATCAGCCGCTACAGAGCCAACGGAAGCAACGCGATCAAGGAGATTTTCGGAAAAATAAATTCAAAATTTGAAGATTTAAACAAACGCAAGCCCGAAAAGCTGAGTGATACGGCCTGGCTTAAAAAACATGTGGCCTTCACCGGTGAGCTTTTTCTGGGTCATCTGCGTTATGGCACCTTTGGCAGCAACAGCATTGAAAACTGTCACCCCTTTCTCCGTCAGAACAACTGGATGACACGCAATCTGGTGGTTGCAGGCAATTTCAATTTAACCAATGTGGATGAGTTGTTCGAAACCCTCGTTGAACTGGGTCAGCACCCCAAGGAGAAAACCGATACCATTACTGTCATGGAAAAGATCGGTCATTTTCTGGACGTGGAAAACGAACGGCTTTTCAAGAAATTCAAAAGCCAGGATCTGACGAATCCGGAAATTTCACAGAAGATTGCAGAGAATCTGGATGTTCAGCGCATCCTGATTGATGCAAGCAAACGCTGGGATGGCGGATATGCCATGGCCGGCTTGCTTGGTCACGGTGACGCCTTTGTGCTGCGCGATCCGAACGGCATCCGACCGGCTTATTATTATAAAGACGATGAAGTGGTTGTCGTCACTTCCGAACGTCCGGTGATACAAACCGCTTTCAATGTGCCCATCGGTTCGATTCAGGAAATCACACCCGGGCATGCGCTGATCATACGCAAGAATGGTGAGATTTCGGAAAAAGAAATCATCCCCGCCGGGAAAAAATTGTCCTGTTCTTTCGAGCGGATTTATTTTTCCAGAGGAAGTGATGCCGATATTTATCAGGAAAGAAAAAACCTGGGCGCTCAGCTTTGCTCCTCGGTATTGAAATCCATTGATTACGATTTGAAGAATACAGTTTTCTCGTACATCCCCAACACAGCGGAAATGGCTTTCGGCGGTTTGGTTGACTCGATCCACCGATACCTGAATGTGGTGAAGCGGCATGAGATCATGAAAATCGGTACCAATGTCACCGAGCCGCGCCTGAGCGAAATTCTCTTTCAGCATCCGCGCATCGAAAAGATTGTCATCAAGGACGCCAAGCTCAGAACCTTTATCACCGATGACAGCAGCCGCGATGATATGGTGGCTCACGTTTACGACACGGCTTATGGCGTTGTTGTACGCGATGTGGATAATCTGGTTGTTCTCGACGATTCGATTGTACGCGGTACAACGCTCAAGCAAAGCATACTGCGTATTCTCGACAGGCTTGGCCCCAAAAAGATTGTGGTTGTCTCTTCGGCGCCTCAGATCCGGTATCCCGACTGCTACGGCATTGATATGGCAAAGCTCGGAGATTTCATTGCTTTCCAGGCAGCCATAGAACTGCTCAAGGAAAATTTCAAGGAAAACATTCTGGAAGAACTCTACGAAAAAGCCAGGGCGCAGGAAGATATGCCGGCAGAACAAATCACCAATGTGGTGAAAGAAATATATGCGCCTTTCTCTGCCGAACAGATTTCCAAAAAAATTTCCGAACTGCTTCGTCCCGAAGAGATCCATGCCGAGGTGGAAATCATTTACCAAAGCATCGAAGGCCTGCACAATGCCTGTCCCGATAACCTGGGCGACTGGTACTTTACGGGCGACTATCCAACCCCCGGCGGGAATAAGGTTGTCAACCGTTCTTTCATCAATTACATGGAAGGAAAGAATGTAAGAGCTTATTGAATAAAAGTTGGCACTCGACAGATAGGCAAAAAAACAAATTATCTGGTTTAAATTACCAACAGGAGGTCTCTGAATTTCAGGGGCCTTTTAAATTATTTGCAATAGAAGAGATTAATTTCAGTTGTGCTTATTCGTTTAAGCAAATAGTCTTATTTTTAGAAAGAAGGAAATACAAAAAAGCCCATGGAACACAAGCCATTTCAGATAGAAAGAACCTACAATGCCTCCGTCGAAAAAGTATGGAAAGCAATCACCGACAAAAACGAAATGAAGAAATGGAGTTTTGACATTGCCGAGTTGAAACCTGTAGTGGGTTTTGAGTTTCGTTTTCTTGGCGGTAAAGATCCGGCTAATCCCTACGTTCACCTGTGTAAAGTAACAGAAGTGATACCACTGAAAAAATTCAGTTACACCTGGCGTTTTGAAGGCATCCCAAGCAATACCCTGCTTACTTTTGAATTGTTTGAAGAGGGGAAGAATACAAGACTGAAACTGACCCATGCCGGTTTGGAATCATTTCCGGCTGATAATCCGGATCTTGCGGAAAGTGAATTTGCTAAAGGATGGACTTCTATTTTAGATGTATCATTAAAGGGGTATTTATCAAAATAGGTTAGAGAAAAATCAGTCCCTTGCCTTCTTAAACAAAGGAACGGTCGAACAGGGTTCCCCATACATAATGCTTTTTGCTACCGGTCTGAGGATCCGGGTGAGTTCCACATATGCCGAAACGGGTACAGGCAGGTTGCTGCAGCCTTTGATAACGACACGCTGATCGCGGAAAGATTCAGGATTTATTCTGGAAAGTGTTTCGCTAAACAAGACGGTTTCGAGTGTTTCCATTGTTCCAAAAACAAATTTCTTTGCAAAAGGAGCAAGCGCCGTTGCCAGTAACATATAGGCCCAGGTGGGTACCACGGCATCGGCAGAACAAGTTATGGCTACGTATTTATCCAGGTATTTGCTCCAGTCTTCCGTCTTGATGTGTTCGCGGAAATCTTTTTCTTTCAATATCAGTTCCTGGAAAAGCTGATCTTTCATATCATAAAGCACACGTTCTCCTGCCGGATAATAGTCTTCCAGATTGAGCTCGGTCAATCCGCTTTGCGCTACTTTATTTACGATTTCCTCAGGCATCTTTAAAAAATTACATGAACCCCAATTCGAGTTGGGCAACTTCTGACATCATCTCTTTTTCCCAGGGTGGCTCAAAGGTCAGGGTGATTTTTGCTGATTTAATTCCTTCTATGTCTCTTAACTTTTGTTCGACTTCCGGAGGAAGCGTTTCGGCAACGGGGCAGGAAGGGGAAGTCAGTGTCATTTTAACGTTCAGGTTATTCTCGATATCCAGATCGATTTCATAGATCAGGCCAAGCTCCCAGATATCTACCGGAATCTCCGGATCATAACAGGTCTTGATGACATCAATGACTTTTTGAGTCAGTTCGGTATTCTTGGTGGTGATAATCGGAGACATCTTCTCTTTATTAATTGTGTGCTGATCGTTTGATTCCTGGTTTAACATAGTCTTTTGAAAACGATTAATTTTTGACACTGTAAGCCAGGGCATCCAGTTTCATTTGTTTGATCATGCTCACCAGTCCGTTTGCGCGGGTAGGCGAGAGGTGTTCTTTGAGTCCTATCTGATCAATGAATTCGAGTTTGGCCCCCATGATTTCAGCCGGAGTGTGTCCGGAGAGCACACGCACCATAAGTCCCACGATTCCTTTGGTGATGATGGCATCGCTGTCGGCCCGGAATAACAGGTTTCCGTCTTTCAGTTCGGAATGCAGCCATACTTTGCTCTGACAGCCTTTGATGAGACGGTCGTCGGTTTTGTATTGCGGGTCAATGAGCGGCAATGACTTTCCGATATCGATGAGGTGTTCGTATTTCATTTCCCAATCGTCGCCGAAAAGGCTGAATTCATCAATAATTTCCTGCTCTGTCTCGTATATGGTCATTGTCTGTCTATCCACCCGGATTGTTTCGAAAATCAGGTCAGCATTTTGATTGCTTTGTAAAGCGCATCAACAAGTTTATCCACCTCTTCGAAGGTGTTGTAAAAAGCAAAAGAAGCACGAACTGTACCGGGTACACCGTAGTAGTCCATGAGGGGTTGTGTGCAATGGTGTCCGGTACGTACGGCAATCCCTTGCTGATCGAGCAGGGTGCCGATATCCATCGGGTGAAGCCCCTCGATGACAAAAGAAAGTACAGCGGCTTTTTCTTTTGCCGTTCCGATGATGCGCAGTCCATCGATGGCGCTGAGTTTTTTTGTTGCATAAGCAAGCAGCTCCTGTTCGTAAGCGGCAATGTGATCCAGCCCGATTGCGTTCATGTAGTCAAGGGCAACAGCAAGTCCTATACCGCCTTCGATATGCGGGGTTCCGGCTTCGAACTTCAAGGGAACTTCGGCATAGACCGTTTTTTTGAAGGAAACCGTTTTGATCGTACCGCCCCCAACCTGGTAAGGAGGCATTGCATTGAGCCATTTTTCTTTTCCGTATAAAATACCCACGCCTGTTGGTCCGAATGTTTTGTGTGCGCTGAAGCAATAGAAATCGGCATCCAGATCCTGAACATCCACTTTCATGTGCGGGATGGCCTGGGCTCCGTCTATCAATACGGGTATGTTCTTGGCATGCGCAAGTGCAATCAGTTCTTTTGCCGGGTTGATGGTGCCCAAGGTATTGGATACATGGGTAAAGGCAAACAGTTTTGTTTTCGGACCCAGCAAACTCTTGACGTCCTGCAGGTTCAGTTCTCCTTCGGGCGTTACCGGAACCACAACAAGAGAGACTCCATTTTCTTCGCAGTACATCTGCCAGGGCAGAATATTGCTGTGGTGTTCCATTTCGGTAATGAGAATCTCGTCGCCGGGTTTTATGAATGTTTTGCTGAAGGAATTTGCAATCAGGCAAATGGAGTCGGTTGTTCCTTTTGTAAAAATAATTTCTTCCGCTTTGGCAGCATTCAAATGTTTCTGAACGGTTTCGCGGGCTTTTTCGTAAGCGATGGTAATTTCCTGGCTGAGCTTGTGTATGCCCCGGTGAATGTTGCTGTTTTGGAAATCGTAATAATGGACCAGAGCATCAATGACTGGTTTGGGCTTTTGGGAAGTGGCACCGTTGTCAAGATAAACAAGGGTTTTTCCGCCCACCTTTCGTAAAAGTATCGGAAAGTCTTCCCTGATTTTGGAAAGATCCAGTGTAGCCGTATGAATAGCCTGTGATTCCATTTATTTACTCAATCGTTTTTCAATCAGGGTTTCGGCATGTTTACGCAAAGCGTCGATGCGGATGGTGTTCACAACATCCTGTGTAAATGCAAGCATGAGCAGCGCTTTTGCACTCTCGCTGCCAATGCCTCTTGATTTCAGATAGAACAGCGCTTCTTCATCAATCTGGCCTGTTGAAGATCCGTGCGAACATTTCACATCGTCGGCATAAATTTCGAGCTGCGGTTTTGCATTGATGGCGGCATCATCGCTCAGCAGCATGTTTTTTGAACTCTGATAGGCATTTGTTTTTTGAGCATCCCGCCGCACGAATATTTTTCCGTTGAAGACCCCGCTTGATTTATCATCCAGCAGCCCCTTGTAAAGCTGGTTGCTTTCGCAATGGGGTTTTGCATGATCGACAAGTGTATGGTTGTCGACGTGCTGGCTGTCGTTTAAGATAAACAAACCGTTGAGGTGCGATTCGCAATGTTCGCCTTCGAGCAAAATGTTCAGATTGTTCCGGATCCAGCTTCCGCTAAGGGTGACGGTATGTGTGTCGAAATGCGAGTTGGCTTTCTGCGAAGCTTGTGTGGTGGTGATCAGGTTGAGACCGGGACAGTCGTCCTGGATCTTGTAGAAAAGCGCTTTGGCTCCTGTTTCAATGACAATTTCGGACACCGAGTTGTTGATTGCACTGGCATTCTGATCAATGGAAACATACAATTCGATGATTTGCACGGAAGCATTTTGTCCGACATGAATCAGGTTTCTCGGGCTTGCCAAAGATGCGGTTTCGGTGGTGGTCACGTTCAGGATAACCACGGGCTTGTCCACCTGAACATTGTCCGCGATCTGAATGAACAGGACATCCTGAAAGGCTGCTGTATTGAGTGCAATAAATGCATCTGCGTCATTGCTTGCGTACTGTCCGAAATGCTTTTCAAAAAGAGCGGGAGCATGCTTTGCCGTGTTTCGTGTATTGTAAACCAGAACAGATTTCGCGTTTGGGTTATAATCCGACAAGTCTTCGGAAACAAATCCATTGACTACCGTAATGAGGTGAGAATCCAGGCCCGGTATGCGGAGTTCGGCGATTGTGCTTTTTGTCAGTTTGGCGCAGGCATTTTGTTTTGCGGGGCAGAGTTCAGATTTGAACAGGGCACTCACCGGAGAATATTTGTATTCTTCATTCTTCCTGTGTGGAAGGCCTTGTTCTGTGAAACTGCCGAGCGCTGTTTTGCGGATGGCTTGAATGTGCGCTGTTCCGGCAAGACTGTTTTTTTCCAGCTCAAGTGTTGCAATGAGCTTTTCGCTGATGTTTAATTTCTCTGCAATGTTTGTCATAAGTCTTTATTCGGTGCTTCAGGCTTCGATAACGTCGCCCAATTCTTTTTTGATCCAGTCGTATCCTTTTGCTTCCAGTTCCAGGGCCAGCTCTTTCGGTCCGGATTTGACGATTTTGCCATCGTACATCACGTGCACGAAATCGGGAACAATGTATTCAAGCAGCCTTTGATAATGCGTAATGACAACGAAGGAACGGTTTTCGGAACGCAGCTTATTTACGCCGTTGGCAACAATGCGAAGGGCGTCAATGTCCAGGCCGCTGTCTGTTTCGTCCAGAATAGCCAGACAAGGTTCGAGGACGGCCATCTGGAATATTTCATTCCGTTTTTTCTCTCCTCCCGAAAAACCTTCATTCACACTGCGGTTGGCAAGAGTAACCTGCAATTCAACGAGGGCTTGTTTTTCTTTGACAAGTTTCAAAAAGTCCTTGGCTTCCATGGGTGGCAGGCCCCGGTACTTGCGTATTTCGGCAATGGCTGTTTTCAAAAAATTGATGTTGCTGACTCCGGGAATTTCAACCGGATACTGAAAGGCCAGAAAAAGTCCTTCACGGGCACGGTCTTCGGGCGAAAGATCAAGCAAATCTTTTCCGTTGAACTGGACGGCGCCTTCGGTAACGGCATAGTCCTCACGTCCGGCAAGGACACTGGCCAAAGTGCTTTTTCCCGAACCGTTGGGGCCCATGATGGCATGTACCTCGCCCGCTTTTACTTCGAGATTAAAACCTTTGAGAATTTCCTTGTCTGCAATTCCGGCTTTCAGATTTTTTATACTTAACATTAGAAACTGTTTAGATCGTTGTTAATTTATTTTGTTTTCAATTTTTTCCTGCCTGGTACTGTGAATACAGTTTCTTATAGTCAAAAGCTTTTTCGATTAGAAACTGTTTAGATCGTTGTTAATTTATTTTGTTCTCAATTTTTTCCTGCCTGGTACTGTGAGTACAGTTTATTATAGTCAACACTTTTTTTACTTAGAAACTGTTTAGAAACGGTTTATATGTTTGGTTTTATTTGTTCGATACTTAACCCACAGATCCTTCCAGACTTACAGCCAGCAATTTCTGTGCTTCCACGGCAAATTCCATCGGCAATTGGTTCAGCACTTCTTTACAATAACCGTTGACAATAAGAGCTACAGCTTTTTCTGCATCAATGCCGCGTTGTTTGCAATAAAAAACCTGATCCTCGCTTATTTTTGACGTTGTTGCTTCGTGTTCAACGATGGCTGATTTGTCTTTTATTTCGATGTATGGAAACGTGTGTGCTCCGCATTTGTCTCCCATGAGCAGCGAGTCGCATTGCGAATGGTTCCGTGCATTGCTCGCTCCTTTTGCGATACGAACAAGGCCGCGGTAGCTGTTGTTGCTGAATCCGGCGGAGATGCCTTTTGAAACGATGGTGCTGCGTGTATTTTTGCCCAGGTGCGTCATCTTGGTTCCGGTATCGGCCTGTTGTCTGTTATTGGTTACGGCAACAGAATAAAATTCGCCGATGGAATGATTGCCTTTGAGAATAACAGAAGGGTATTTCCAGGTGATGGCCGAACCTGTTTCCACCTGTGTCCACGAAATTTTTGAGTTGTCGCCCAGGCAGATGCCGCGTTTGGTGACGAAATTGTAAATGCCGCCTTTGCCTTCTTTGTTGCCGGGGTACCAGTTCTGAACGGTCGAATATTTGACTTCCGCATTCTTGTGCGCAATGATTTCGACAACAGCTGCATGCAATTGATTTTCATCGCGCATGGGTGCTGTACATCCTTCGAGATAGCTCACATAGGATCCTTCATCGGCAACAAGCAAAGTTCGTTCAAACTGCCCCGTCCCCAAAGTATTGATGCGGAAATACGTGCTGAGTTCCATCGGGCAGCGTACGCCTTTGGGAATGTAACAAAAAGAACCGTCGCTGAATACAGCGGCATTGAGTGCTGCATAATAGTTGTCGGTATAGGGAACAACCGAGCCCATGAATTTTTTGATCAGTTCGGGATGTTCCTGAACGGCTTCGCTGAACGAACAGAATATGATTCCTTTTTCGGCCAGCGTTTCTTTAAAGGTTGTTTTCACCGAAACACTGTCGATGACGGCATCCACGGCAATGTTGGATTGCACGCCACTCAAACGTTTTTGTTCTTCCAGGGAAATTCCAAGTTTTTCAAAAGTGCGAAGCAGCTCGGGATCAACTTCGTCAAGGCTTGTCAGTTCTTTAATTTTTTTCGGGGCGGCATAATAAATGATGTCCTGGAAATCGATTGCAGGGTATTCTATGTGTGCCCAGTGGCGGGGTTCTTCCAGGGTGAGCCAGTATCTGTATGCCTTCAGGCGCGATTCCAGCATCCAGTCCGGCTCGTTTTTCTTTTTGGAGATGAAACGCACGATGTCTTCGTTCAAACCTTTCGGAGCGGTTTCTGTTTCAATGTCCGAGCTGAATCCATATTTGTATTCGCTGCCCGTTATCTCTTCTAATATTTCGTTTTCTTTTGCCACGATGCTTATTTATTCAAGGTTCTTTTTGCGAAACAAATCTATTCTCAGACCGAAAAACTTTCCCCGCATCCGCATGTCCGCGATGCATTGGGATTGATAAACACAAATCCTTTTCCATTGAGTCCGCCCGAATAATCCAGTTCGGTTCCGACGAGATAAAGAAAACTTTTTTTGTCAACCACAATCCGGATTCCCTTGTCTTCAAAGACCTGATCGCCCTCTTTCAGCAAATGGTCGAATTCAAGTTTGTAGGAAAGGCCCGAACAGCCTCCTCCCTCAACTCCAACACGAATAAAAGAACCTTCCGGTTTGTGCTCATCCCGGATGAGGTCAAGGGCTCTCTGTTTTGCGTTATCTGATACGGTTATCATGGTGTATAGGTATGAAAGTCAATAGTATAAGTAGTCGTTATTATTTAGAACCAGTCTAAATCCAACGCAAAATTACCTAAAAATCGGGTAATGGACAAATATTAATATCGGTGTCCGCAACCATTTGGAATCCGGTTCCGGAGATCGGGAAAAGAACTTCGGAATTTTGAGAAAGATGAAAATCTTTCCATGAAATGCATCCATTTGCGCAGACAAAGGATTGCTCTGAATTGGCCCGCTTTTCCTGTTTCTTTAGAAAAGGCTGCTGAATTGTTCAATTGTCCTCCTTTTCTTTAGATAATATATCTTAATTATTCAATTCAGTCACGTTTTCTTTGGATTTCGCTACTTAATTGTTCAATTCACTCCCGTTTTCTTTCAATTTCGTTACTTAATTGTTCAATTCAGTCACGTTTTCTTTGAATAAAGCTGTTTAATCATTGTATTTGACGAATAATCAATTAGTTGTATCATTGTTTTTTCTGAAGATGCTCATCCAAGCTAGAATATCAACGATGCGGTTCTGAATGAAGGAGTTTGATTCTGCCGGAAATCAGGGCCCCTCAGGAATGTTCAACTGATCCGACAAAGAATGTTATTTTTGCACAAAAGCAGATTCATTCATGGCCAAAGCTAAAAAAGAGGAAAAGAAAGGAGACCGTCTCCGCAACGCTCCTGTTTCCGGACTCGCTACCCAAAGACTCGATGCCTGGCTGGGGAGGAATGACAAAACAATATTTCCTTTTTTCTGCATCCTGACCGTTCTCTTTTCTCTTATCCTTTTTAATGCCCGGGTCAGCGAAGGTGGTGATGATGCCACTTACATCAAGGCAGGCTATGATTACTCCAAAAATTTCACCACTTATTATTTTTCTTTCAATGCACCGGGCTATCCGATGTTTCTGTGTCTGCCGATCAAACTCTTCGGACTGAATCTCTTGTTGCTAAAGTTTTTGTCAGTCATCTTTTATTTTTTCGGTTTTTATTTTCTGTACAAGGCATTGCGTGGCCGAATCCGCAATGTTATTTTTTATCCGGCCATGTTTATTCTTGCGGTCAATGCCTATGCGCAGTACTATGCCAGCCAGACCTACAACGAAGCCTTTTACATGTTTTTTCAGGGACTGTTCTTCTTTGTGTTTTTCAAGCTCGAGGATGCGATAAACGAGCAGGGAGAATCCGTCAAACTGCATTGGAAAGCGTGGCTGCAAATGGGTCTGTTGCTTTTCATTCTTGCTTTTGTAAAGAATGTGGCCATCATCGCCGTTCCTGCCGTAGCCTTGTATTTTCTGTTTACGCGGCGTTTTGTTTCTGCCGGCCTGGCCTGTGCCTCGTATCTGGCCATTCGAATCCCATTTGAAGGAATCAAAAGAATGATCTGGGGAAACATCAGTCAATTCAGTGCCCAGGGCGACATACTGAAATTGCGCGATCCATACGACCGCTCTAAAGGATATGAGGATATGGCGGGATACTTTGGCCGTTTGTTCGACAATATCAACATCTATCTGGGAAAACGTTTTTGGGAGATCCTTGGTTTTTTTGGAAAAGACCCAGCCGTTGATGATTCATCCAAAGCGCAGTACGCGTTTCTGGCCAAAATTATTCTGCTCATTCTGGTGGGCGTTTTTGTGGCTCTTGTCATCCGCCGCAAAAACAAATCCCTGCTCATGATCACTTTGTATTCGCTGGCTATGTTGTTTATCTCCTTTTTTGCTCTGCAGGCCAGATGGGATCAACCTCGGATCATCATCATCTTTCTTCCCTTTCTGGTGATCCTCATCCTCTATGCATGTCTTTCGCTCTTTGAACGCTTTTCTCCTGGAGATTTGATCTATATCGTTTTTGTTCTGATTCTGGCTGCATCCACGGTTACCTCGGCATTCAAACACACGGGCGATAATCTTCCGAATCTTTCCAAAAATCTACGCGGTGATGCCTATGCCGGTTACACACCGGATTGGGTGAATTTTTTGAAAATGAGCCGCTGGTGCGCCGACAGTTTGCCCAAGGATACGTACGTGGCCAGCCGGAAAGCGCCCATGTCCTTTATTTACGGCAAGGGCAAGGAGTTTTTCCCGGTATACCGCGTGCTCGCTTACGACACAGTTACAAGGCAATCGAATCCGGATTCGGTGCTGGCCATTTTCAAACGCAACAAAGTCACCCACATCATGCTGGCCAGCATCCGGATCGACCCGGTTCACAATTCGGGTAACATCATCAATACAATGAATAATATTCTGGAACCCATTGTAAGAAAGTATCCGGATAAAGTCGTGCTCATCCATCAGGAAGGAGAATCCGAGCCCACCGAACTTTACGAAATAAAACCCTGATCTGAATTATGGGAATGCTGCGTTATAAACAAGAATATCATTTGGACGATCCAAGGGCCACGCTCGCTCACCGCGAGATCATTCTCAAAAAACCGTTTCTGAAAAGGGTTTATGAAGACTGGTACGCCACATTTACGAAAGAAGAAAAAGCGTTTCCGGGAGGTAAGTTTCTGGAGATTGGTTCGGGCGGAGGTTTTCTGAAAGACGTTTTTCCTGGGATCATCACTTCCGACATCCTGGCCCTGGATTGCTGCGACATGGTTTTCTCGGCCGAGGAGATGCCTTTTAAAAACGAAGAGCTTCAGGGAATTTTTATGCTCAACGTCTTTCATCACATTCCGCATCCCTGGAAATTTCTTGCCGAAGCCGAGCGCGTGCTGGCAAAGGGAGGTAAAGTAATCATGATCGAACCGGCCAACAGCGTTTTTAGCCGTTTTATCTACCGCAATTTTCACCACGAACCGTTTGAACCCAAAGGCGAATGGGAAATCCAGTCATCGGGACCTTTGTCGGGATCGAACCAGGCGCTTCCTTATATTTATTTCCAGCGCGATCGTGAGAAATTTGAGAAGCAGTTTCCCTCACTTAAAATAAAGCGCATCCGGTATCACACACCCTTAAAATATCTCGTCAGCGGTGGCGTCTCGATGCGGCCGCTTGTACCCACCTGGAGCTATGGTTTCTTTAGCGCAGTGGAATGGCTGATTTCTCCGCTTTCACGTGTGTTTGGTATGTTTGCCACCGTGGAGCTTGAAAAAGGCTAAAACCGGAAGCCACTATTAATCGCCTAAATGAAGGGATAATCTCATTTTTTGATAATTTCGTGCTTCAATAACTAGGTTTTGGAAAGCAAATTGGAAAACAAAAGGGTTTATTTCGATCAGATCGCACAAACGCAGAAACGCAAGCGTAGCATCAGCCGCTATTACTGGAACGACATCACCGGTTTCTGCAATTACTTTTCTCACGAAGATATTTCAGTGCTTGAAGTGGGCTGCGGCACCGGCGAGCTTTTGCACGGGGTAAAAGCAAAACGCAAGGTGGGGATTGACTTCAGCCCCGAAATGATCAAGGCCGCAAAAGAACAATATCCGGACATCGAATTTCAGGTCATGACTGCGGAAGAAATTCAGCTCACTGAAAAATTCGATTTGGTCATTCTCAGCAATCTCATCGGTTATCTCGACGACATACAGGAAGTGCTCAAGCAGGTTCGCAAAGTCTGCCACGAGAATACAAAAGTAATCATCACCTATTACAATTACCTCTGGGAGCCCTTGCTGAAATTCGGCGAAGCCATCGGGCTAAAAACCAAATCGCCCAAACAGAACTGGCTTACTTTAACCGATATCAATAACCTGCTGTATGTTTCGGGTTTTGATGTGTACCGCAATGCCAAACGGATGATTTTCCCGTTTTACATTCCGCTTTTTTCGGAATTGATGAATCGTTTTCTGGCAAAGTTTCCCTTTTTCCGTTTCTTTTCCCTGAATTATTACACCTTCGCCAAACCGTTGCAGGAAGCCAGGGAATCGGAATATGCGGAAAAATATTCCACAACCGTTGTGATTCCGGCACGCAACGAAAGCGGCAATATCGAGAATGCAATCACCCGACTTCCTAAATTCGGAAAGCACATTGAGATTATTTTTATCGAAGGAAATTCGACGGATGATACCTGGGTGAAAATTCAGGAAATCCAGAAAAAATATGCCTCCACCCATGACATCAAAATAGGACGGCAAGGCGGAAAAGGAAAAGCCGATGCCGTTCGCGAAGGATATAAAATGGCAACGGGCGACATCCTGATGATTCTCGATGCCGACCTGACAGTACCCCCCGAAGACCTTCCGAAGTTTTATGATGCCATCGCCTCAGGCAAAGGAGATTTTATAAACGGATCACGGCTTGTTTACCCCATGGAAAAAGAAGCCATGCGCTTTTTGAACCTGCTCGGAAACCGGTTTTTCAGCTGGGCCTTTACCTGGCTGCTTGAACAGCGATTCAAAGACACACTCTGCGGCACCAAGGTGATGTACCGCCTGGATTATTATAAGCTTGTAAAGAACAAAAAATATTTCGGCGATTTTGACCCTTTTGGCGATTTCGACCTGATCTTCGGCGCACACAAGTTGAATCTGAAAATTGTTGAAATACCGATTCGTTACCGGGAACGGACTTACGGATCCACCAATATTTCGCGTTTTAAACACGGTTTAATCCTGCTGCGCATGTGCCTGTTCGCATCGCGCAAAATCAAATTTATCTGATCTCCCATGTTCGAAAATAAAGCCAAAACTGAACTGAGTCAACTCGGTGAATTCGGACTCATCAAACACCTGACCCAGCACATCGAACTTCAAAACGAAAGCTCTGTCAAAGGAGTGGGAGATGATGCTGCCGTGATTGACAATGGCGGCAAGATGACCGTGGTTTCTACCGACATGCTTGTGGAAGGAGTTCATTTCGATCTGAGTTATGTGCCCCTGAAACATCTGGGCTACAAAGCCGTGATGGTTAATCTGAGCGATATTTTTGCCATGAATGCCAAACCCATGCAAATCACCGTTTCGATTGCAATGAGTTCCAAATTCCCGCTCGAAGCTGTTGAAGAATTGTACGATGGCATTCTGAAAGCCTGCGCCAAATGGAAAGTGGATCTGGTGGGAGGCGACACGACATCATCCACCTCAGGACTCGTTATTTCGATCACGGCAATCGGGGAGGCGGATAAAGACCAGTTGATTTACCGCAATGGCGCCAAAGAAAAAGACCTGGTCTGTGTTACCGGAGATTTGGGCGGCGCATATGTAGGATTGCTTCTGCTCGAACGGGAGAAAGAAATTTACAAAAGCAATCCCGGTATCCAGCCCGATCTGGAAGGGAATGATTATATCCTCGAACGGCAATTAAAACCCGAAGCCCGGGGCGATATCATGGAAATGTTCAAAGACCTTGAACTCAAACCAACTTCGATGATCGATATTTCCGACGGACTGGCATCCGAACTTTTGCACATCTGTACCCAATCGGGTGTGGGCTGCAATTTGTATGAAGATAAATTACCCATCGATCCCATGACCTTTGAACGGGCCCGCCAGTTCAACCTCGATCCCACCACTTGTGTACTTAACGGTGGCGAAGATTACGAATTGCTCTTTACAATCCCCATGAGCGATTACGACAAAATCAAAGGCAATCCGCACATTACCGCTATCGGTCATATCACCGATCAGAATTCGGGCGTCAACCTCATTATCAAAGACGGCTCCATGCACCCTGTTACTGCTCAGGGCTGGGATGCTTTTTTGAAGAAATAGTTTCTTTCGGATTCTCGTTGTCTCGAATGGATGTAAATAAATGATTTTTAGTATTTGGGCCTGACCCCTGAAGTAAACGCTTCGCTTTACTTCAGGGGTCAGGCTTTCGACACTCGCTTTTTCGCAAGAAAAGCGAAAAGAGCTCAGACAGAAATGCCTCAATCCGTCACGCGATAAAAAAGGATGAATGAGCTTATTTAACTATTCATTGCAACATAAGAATTGGAACGACTATTGAAACTTGAAAAAGGAAGTATTGTATTAATGCTCGTCTCCTTCGTTTGGCAAAGCTCCCATGCTTCTGTTCAGGAATTTATTTAACAGAAAAAAATGCGTGTAAGAAACCTTGTTTTAATCGGCTCCTTGATTTTTTTCAGCGGATGTTTCAATATCGATCCCGATAAGGTTACGGCCTATGTTGGAAAGCAAATAGAAAATGCCAAAGCTGAAATGAATTCGGAATATGCGAAAGGCAAAGTGTCTTTTGATAAGAAGTGCCAGGCTGCCTTGCAGACCACTTTGGATACCTTGCTAAGAAAAGAGCTGAGGTGTTTCCAGACAGCGATGAATGAAGCACTCAACTATACGGATAGCTTAAAAACAGAGATGAGTAAATTGAAGGATGATGCTGNNTGATTAAAAGAATATTCATTACCGAAGGCAAGGCCGACAGCCTGTTTAACAAACTCAGATCCGCTTACAGAACAGCCGAACAAATAGCCCGGGCGAAAGACCTGAAAATTGAAGTAAAAAAATCTGGCGATAATGCTTTGGGTGAACCGGATGTGAATGAAAGAAAAAACATGTTTTTTGCCATGAACAGCCCGTTGGGAGTCCAAATAATACTCTATGGCTATCAATCCGAACTGCTTAAGACAGGGATGGATTGTCTTGATGGATATTGTCCCTCACAAAACTAAAGTCAGAAACGTTTCGGCAAAGCAAATATGCCTGCGATTCAGCGAAGCATCCACGGTTCGTCGGTTTATTTCTGAAACGCTCACGCTATCCCAATAAATGCTAAAATCGGAAGGCGGCACTTAGAAGAGGGATAATCACCGATTTACCATTATCTTTGATAAGACCCGCTCAAGGAAACGATGATTTCGAATACCCGCAAAACCTTTCTTTTATTCGTACTGCTCTTCATTTGTCCGCTTTTCTTTTTTTCTCAAAGCTATAATTTCCGAAACTATACCGTTGACGACGGTTTGCCCTTCATCGGCGTGAATGCCATATATCAGGACAGCAAAGGAAACCTCTGGATAGGTGGCTATGGCGGTCTCAGCAAATTCAATGGAAAAGCATTTGCCAATTATTCTCCCAAAAACGGTCTGGCCAATCACCGGGTGTTTTCTATTACCGAAGACACATCGGGTCATATATGGGTTGGAACGCTCACCGGACTCAGTAAATTGAGTGAAGGTAAATTCCAAACCTATGCCCAGAAAGACGGCTTGCCGGATGATCAGATTTCCTGTCTGCTGACTGATTCAAGAAGCCGGATCTGGATTGGAACAAGCAACGGACTTTGCATCTATGACGGAAAAACATTTAAGGGCTCGGGTCACATGCTCGATTCGGTCAATGCCAGCATCAAATCCATTTACGAGGATAACAAACATCAAATGTGGATTGGCACCGACAAGGGGATTGTGGTTGCGGATCGCGATGGAAAAGAACTTTACGTAATTAACCACAGTAACGGACTGAACGATGATCACGTGAATTGTGTTTTTCAGGATGGGGCATCGAATTACTGGATCGGCACCGACAAAGGGGTGACCCGGTTCGATGCAAACAGAAAAAGCTCTTCCACAACGGCAGCGCTCAATGGCCTGAATGTGTTTTCAATCTGTCAGGATCTGCAGGGAAATCTCTGGATCAGTACCGAAGTGGGTTTGTGGAAATACGATGGCAAGGAATTCAAAAACATCAGCCTGGGCCACGACCTCAATGCAAATAAAACAAGCTGTTTGTTTTTGGATTATGAAAAAAATCTGTGGATCGGCACTTACTCCGGCTTGTTCCGCTACCGCTCTGCCGACTTTGTGACCTACGGGCAAAGTGATGGCCTCAGCACTCCGTTTGTCAGCCAGCTTTCCAACGACCACAATGGGAATTTGTTAATTGCTACCTCCGGCGGCGGTCTGAGCATCCTGCGCAACAACCATTTTCATACCTATACCCAGGTTGACGGACTGCCCAGCAATACAGTCACTTCTGTGATTGAGGCCAAAGATGGCACGGTCTGGATAGGTTCAGACAAGGGGATTTGTACTTGCCCCCCGATCAGGGATCCTGCAAGGAAACCGCTTTTCAGCAAATCCTTCGGACTGAACAGCCCGCTGCGTTCGGATTCGGTAAATATCATTTATCAGGACAGCAAAGGTGTGATCTGGATTGGAATGAACAACGGCGTGACCCGGGTGAGTAACGGCGTATACACCTGGTTCCCGATTCGCGGAGAAAAAAACTCTTTCAGTGTGTATTATTTCATGGAAGATAAAAAAGGGGATCTGTGGATCGGTACTTATCTGGGAGGCTTGTTTCGTTATGACGGAAAAACGTTTGTTTCAATGAACAAAGAACTGGGTATGAAAAGTGAAAGCTATCTGGCCATGCTTCAGGACAAAAACGGGGTGTATTATTTTGGCACTTTTGACGGGGTATACATGTACGATCCGAGCGGACATTATACACATGGCCCCAAACTGGTTCATTTTTCTGAAGAAGATGGCATGAGTTCGGATCTGGTTTACCTGATGCAGTTTGACGAGGATGAGGAAAGCATGTGGATAGGAACGAATCAGGCCCTGAATAAACTGGATCTGGGCGCTTTTAAACACAGCGGTAAAAAAGTAATTGTACCCTACGGGAAAGAGGAAGGATTCAATGGAGTGGAGTGCAATGGGAGCGCCGTGTGTGATGAACCTGACGGAACAATCTGGTTCGGGACAGTGGACGGATTGATTTGTTACAACCCCAAAGAATACAAACCCAACAAAGCGCTTGCCAAAACAAGCATTACCCGGATCAGATTGTTTTATTCAGACACAACCCTTGCGCCGAATTCGGAAATGGCCTATTCTGAAAACAACCTTTCGTTTGAATACATCGGAGTTTGCCTGACCAACCCAAAGAAGGTCAAATACCGCGTCAAGCTGGAAGGCTTTGACAAAACCTGGTCGCCGGTAACGGGCAGCAACATTGCCACCTACTCAAATCTGCCGCCGGGATCCTATACCTTTCGGGTCATGAGCTGTAACAACGAAAACATTTGGGCCACAGCTGCTGTGAATTTTAATTTCACCATTCTTGCTCCTTTCTGGAAGAGGTGGTGGTTCTCGGCCATTCTCAGTATTTTTCTTGTCGGACTCGCGGTTTTCTTTTTCAGATTGCGCATCAGTCAGGTTCGTGAAAAAGAAAATCTGAAGGTGAGAATGGCAAACAATGAGCTCAAGGCTCTTCGTTCGCAAATGAACCCGCATTTTATTTTCAATTCGCTAAATTCGATTCAGCATTTTATCATGAGCAATGATGAGACCTCGGCAAGCAAATACCTCAATACCTTTGCCAAGCTCATTCGCACGATACTGAATAACTCCGAGCGCGCAACGGCCAGCATTCGCGAGGAGCTGGATTCTCTGAAACTCTATCTGGAGCTGGAGACGCTTCGATTCGAAAATAAATTCGAATATGAGATCAGGGTGGGAGAAGGGCTTGACATCGATTACCATGAAGTGCCAACCATGCTTATTCAACCCTTTGCCGAGAATGCCATCATTCACGGCTTGCTTCCCAAGAAGGGCAACGGTAAACTGGAAATCAACATCGAATTGAAGGATAATTTTATTCTGTGTTCGATCATCGATAATGGTATTGGAAGGGCAAAAGCCATGGAAATGAAAGAGCATTCGATTCGTAAAATGCATAAATCCTTTGGTTTGAAGATTACCCAGGACAGGCTGGATCTATTAAATTACCTGCACAAATCCAGCCTGAAAGTCAGCATCATCGATCTTCAGGATGCCCAGGGCAATGCCGCGGGCACGAAGGTGGAGATATTTATCCCCGTTTTTTAGTGGTCTGAAGGGGAATGAAATTTTAAGAACGGAGCGGCTTTTTAAACGTTCTTTTGAATTTGATGCATTTGCCGCCGATTGTTTTAAATTTGTTATTGAAATTGCACATAAATACATGCATTATGATTCAGTCGGTTATTGTTGAAGATGAAAAGAAGAGCCGGGAGTTGCTGGAAAAGCTCATTCAGAAAAACTGTCCGGATGTGCGTATTGCGGGCATGGCCGATTCTGTAGAAAGCGGAGCGGCACTTCTGCGGAAACTGAAACCGCGTCTTGTCTTTTTGGATATTGAAATGCCTGACGGATCGGGATTTGATATGCTCAAGCAGGTTCAGGACTTATCCTTTGATGTGATTTTCATTACCGCTTCCGATCGGTACGCCATCAATGCCATAAAATACAGCGCCCTGGATTATCTTCTCAAACCTGTGGATGCCGAAGAGTTGAAAGCGGCAGTACAAAAGGTTTCTGAAAAGGAAAGTGGCGCCTCGGGAATGGAAAATCTCAAATTCCTGCTTCAGAATTTCAGAAAAAACGATGAACAATATTCGCGTATCACACTTCCTACCGGTAACGCCTATGAGATTGTCAATGTAAAGGACATCATTCGTTGCGAAGCCGATGGCAATTACACGAATTTCTTTCTTGCCGATAAACGAAAAATGATTGTGACCATGGGCCTTAAACATTATGAGGACCTGCTGCCTCCAGATGATTTTTTCAGGATTCACAACCATCATCTCGTGAATGTAAACCATGTCAGCCGCGTGCTGAAAGAAGATGGAGGATACGCCATCATGAGCGACGGCTCGAAAATCGAAATTTCACGAAGAAAAAAAGACAGCTTTCTGGAGCGAATCCACAACCTTTAAATAGAAACAGAACGGAGAAAGAGTGCGGCAGGCTTTCTAAAAGTCTTTTTCGCTCTCTTTCTTCGCTCTGTTTCTCTTTTTAGCCAGATATCCCCCAAATACCACCACTTATTAAAAAAGACTTGCCGTATATGTAAAAGCCCTTTTGCAGGTGCTTTTCTATATCTAATATTGATACGGGTTAATTAATCAATACAATTTGAATAATTAAACAATACAAAACGGAAGTACTGACCGGCCGGTATTATGGGGATGATACCGGTCCGGTTGGGAAACCCAAAAAAGTTTATCCGGCAATTGAATTTAGGGAGTTTCAGCGGATCATTGAGATTCATAAAATAATAAATAACAGGCGTACTGACCGGCCGGTATTATGGGGATGGTATCGGTCCGGTCAGGAAACCTGAAATGCATACGCGGAATCTTATTTTTGTAAAATGAATTCAAAAAGAATTGCATTCATACCTATGCAATAACAGGTGTACTGACCGACCGGCATTATGGGGATGGTGCCGGTTCGGTCGGGAAGCCTGGAGTACCTCTGACGAATACGCTTGCCTTATTCAATAAACCTTTCCCCTTTCGTTTCCGCCTTTTTCGAATTTGTTTTTATCCAATTCACAGCTTCCCAAATTTTTATCAAACCCTTCTAATACGGTTTCATATGGGATTGACTTTAAACTGATTTCCTGTCCATTTTCCTCTTTTTTATTTTTTCCTGAACCTCAAGCCTCTGGAGGTAAACGCATCATCCCAAGGGACGATGTATCAGACAGCGGCCCAACCAAATACCTCTGTACTATGAAAACATTAGCAGACGTTATGATGACGACAGTCACTGTGGTCATCACCATGATAACAATTGCCTGTGGTGTGATGGTCATCGTGGCTGTCATAACCGCTTGATGACTACGATGCATTGAATGAAGAAACAACCAGCACATTCAATTCAATAAGGGTGTACCCTCCGGTCGGCATTGTGGGGATGATGCCGGCCTGGTGGGGAAACCACTCATAAGTAAGACCAATACATTTCGAATTCATCTGAAAACAAGAAGCATGCTGAATCAAATCAAATGGAGTAAGGGACTTCACAACAATGAAATCTCCGGACGGCGGAATTGGAAAGGCAAAATGAAAAACGAAATTCTTTTCTGGAAAAACAGCATAGAAAAGGAACGTTTGGGGGCCCTGGCCGTTTTTATTGCCATCGGAGCATTGGGCTCTATTGTGTATACCTTGATCAACCTGATTTATTGAACCGGCTCCACGGATTTACCTGAAACATTTTCGGGCAAACTGAATCAGGAATTCCTGTGTCCGTTTTTTCTCTTCAATAAATCCCATATGTCCGCTCTCTTCAAGAAAGAGAATGCTGGCTTGTTTAACAAGTTCGGCCTGTTTGAGCATGGACTCAAAAGGAACAACAACATCCTTTTTTCCGATAATGAACAAAACCGGATAGCGGGCATTCTGAAGAATCCAGTCGCGTTTGGGTCGTTCTTTCATGCCTTCCAGCGCATTGATGATGCCCTGCTGGGATACGCCATGGGCTATGTGTTTCAGATCCCGGATATCTTCTTTGTAATAACGGATGTTTTCAGCGGCAAAAAGTGTGGGAATCATTTCATTGACATAATGCCGGGTGTCTTTTTTGACGATCTCAATAACCCGGTCACGGTCCTGTTTCTTTTCCGCACTGTCTGGAAGCGAGGTCGAGTGGAAGAGACAGAGTCCGGCTAAGTTGTCATTAAAAAATTCGGCAAAGGCAAGGGAAACATACCCTCCCATGGAATGGCCGGTCAGGATGTATTTCCTCAGTCCGAGACTGTCCATGACCGCTTTCACGCAGCGGGCCATAAGTTCCATGGAGTGTATATAACCGATGCAGGGAGTCTGGCCAAATCCGGGAAGATCAATAACGATGATGCGAAAATGGCGGGCGAGTTTAACCGAAAATTCATCCCAGACTTCCAGCGTTTCGGGGAAACCGTGAAGCAAGACAATGGCACGTCCTTTGCCGGTATCCGAAAAACGGACCGGAATTTCCCTGAAGTCCGCGTATTTAATCATCCGTTCAAATCAATTCAAAGATTCATCAGGTCCTCTATTTCTTCCGCTTCTATAGGAATGTTTTTCATCAGATCCAGAGGTCCTTTTTTTGTAATCAGAATATCGTTTTCCAGGCGGATGCCCAGGCCTTCTTCCGGTATATAGATCCCGGGTTCGCAGGTAAAGACCATGCCTTCCTGAAANNTGCATGAAATATTTTTTGTAAGCCGGAAAAGCCGGGTCCTGTTTTTTTACATCGCTTGATTTAAGAAGTTTCAACTTTATGAGTTCTTCTTCCATGAGCTTGCCCACGGCTTCGTGATAGCTGTCTATTTTATTGCCCGGTTTGAGCATAGCGGTTGCTGCTTTCATGACGCGCAATACGGCATTGTATACCGCTTTCTGGCGTTTGCTGAATTTGCCGCCCACAGGCAAACAGCGGGTAAGATCGGAGGCGTAGTTCCCATATTCGGCTGCCACATCCAGCAGGATAACATCGCCGGCCTTGCATTGTTTGTTGTTTTCGACATAGTGAAGCACACAGGCACTGGGTCCGGAAGCAATGATGGGTCCGTATGCAAAACCTCTGGAACGGTTGCGGATAAATTCATGTGCAAGTTCGGCTTCGATCTCGTATTCCCAGACACCGGGTTTTACAAACCCCAGTAGTCTTCTCACTCCTTTTTCAGTGATGTTGCACGCGGTCTGCATCAGTTCAATTTCGGTTTTTGATTTGATGGCCCGCAAGTCATGCATGATCGGGGCAGCACGCTGATAGGTGTGTGCAGGATATTTGGCCTTGCACGATTTAATGAAACGGGCCTCGCGGGTTTCCACTTCAACTACGGCCCGGGTATGTTCGTTTGTATTGAGATAAACCAATTCGCATTCGCCCATCAGGGTATTGAAAACAGTGTCGAACATCGATAGCCAGTAAATGGTCCTGATGCCTGATGCTGCCGTGGCTTCGGGTTTGGTGTATTTGTGGCCTTCCCAGATGGCAATGTGCTCGCTGGTTTCTTTTAAAAACAGAATCTCGCGGTGAGCCGGGTTTTTTGCGTCCGGAAAAATCAGCAGGATGCTTTGTTCCTGATCAATTCCGGACAGGTAAAAAATATCGGTGTTTTGAATAAAAGGCATGCTTCCGTCAGCGCTGGTGGGCATAATGTCGTTTGAGTTGAAAACCGCAAGTGCATTTGTTTTCAGTTTGGACGAAAAACGCTTTCTGTTTTCAGTAAAAAGGCTGGAAGGTATCGGATTGTATTTCATAAGTGAAGTTTTGTATAGCCAAAAGTAGTAATATTCTATCGGGGTTTTGGGGAAATCACAAAGAAGTTGGCCGTTGGCAATGGGCAGTTTGCAGTTTGCAAATGAAAAGAAAAATAAAATTGGCAACGGAATTGATGGAATGGAATAAGATTAGAAAAAGGAGATATGTTTGCCGGCTGTCTGTTGCAACGGCCTCTTTTTCTTCTTTTTGCCAATTGCCATTTTCAAATTGCCAACTTTTTCTTCATTTTGCCAGCGGTCTACTGCCCGATTTTTCTTCTTTTTGCCAACGGATCCTAGCCAATTGCCCCACTTTTTCTTCTTTTTGCCAACTGACAACTGCTAATTGCACACTTTTTCGCCTTTTGGTACTCTTTTCCAACAATATGACAGAAATCCTTGATAAACAGAACTCAAGAGTATACATTTGCGTCGTCAAAAAAGCCGGTTCTTCTTTAAACCGAATCATTCTGGAAATATGTCCGGATATAACAATCAATCTTCTACATCATTATGAGTAACAACTCGCATCCCTTCCTGAAATCCTCGCTGGGCAGAAAGCTTTTGATGGGTATCACAGGTCTTTTCCTGATCACCTTTCTCATTGTCCATTGCGGTGTCAATGCCTGTATTTTTTTTAACGACGGCGGAGTGAAATTCAATGCTGCAGCCGAATTTATGGGGACCAACATCTTCATCCGGGCCATGGAATTTGTCTTGTTCGGTGGAATTATCCTGCATATTTTTCAGGCCCTACTGCTTACTTTGAAAAACAACAAGTCCCGCCCGGTGAAATATACGATGACCAGTGGAAATTCAAACAGCAAATGGTATTCGCGCTGGATGGGATTGCTGGGTACCCTGATCCTGATGTTCCTGATCATCCACCTTCGCCATTTTTGGGTGGAGACACGCTTTACCGGTTTGGAACAACCCAGCCTGTTTTTGGAAATGAAAGCCACCTTCAGTCAGTTGTGGGTTGTACTGGTGTACTGCGCCGGGATGTTTTCTTTGTCGTATCACCTGCTGCATGGTTTTGCTTCTTCTTTTCAAACCCTGGGTTGGAACCACCCGAAATACACCCCGATCGTGAAAATGACAGGTTTTGTTTTCTCCATCGTGGTTCCGTTGATTTTTGCCCTGATGCCCATTTCCATGTATGCCGGATGGATCAAATAATAGTGTCGAATCAAAGAAATTAAGCCCATGTCAAAATTAGATTCCAAAATACCAGAAGGCACACTTGAAGAGAAATGGATGAAATTCCGTTCAACAGTGCCACTGGTCAATCCTTCGAATAAACGAAGCATAGAGATTGTTATCGTTGGGTCCGGACTTGCCGGTGCTTCGGCGGCATCCACGCTTGCCGAACTGGGTTACAAGGTCAAGTGCTTTTGTTTCCAGGATTCTCCCCGCCGTGCGCACAGCATTGCCGCACAGGGCGGCATCAATGCGGCAAAGAATTACCAGAATGATGGTGACAGCACTTTCCGCCTTTTTTACGATACCGTAAAAGGGGGTGATTACCGTTCCCGCGAGGCCAACGTATACCGTCTGGCAGAAGTCAGTTCGAATATCATCGATCAGTGTGTGGCTCAGGGCGTACCGCTGGCACGCGAATACGGAGGATTGCTCAGCAACCGTTCTTTCGGCGGCACACAGGTGCAGCGTACCTTTTATGCAGCCGGCCAGACCGGACAGCAATTGTTGCTGGGTGCATACAGTGCGCTTGAACGTCAGATCGGATTGGGAAATGTAACGATGTACTCCCGTCACGAAATGCTTGAAGTGGTAACCATCGAAGGCAAGGCAAGAGGCATCATAGCCCGCGATCTGATTTCCGGAAAACTCGAAAGACATTTTGGTCATGCCGTTCTGATTTGTTCGGGCGGATACGGAAACGTGTTTTACCTGTCAACAAACGCCATGGGCAGCAATGCCACGGCAGCCTGGAAAGCTCACAAACAGGGCGCCTTTTTTGGCAATCCCTGCTTTACACAAATCCACCCCACCTGCATTCCTGTTTCCGGCGACCACCAGTCGAAGCTTACACTCATGTCGGAATCGCTGCGGAACGACGGACGCATCTGGGTTCCGAAAAAGAAAGACGATACGCGCAAAGCAGTGGATATCCCTGAAGAAGAAAGAGACTATTACCTCGAAAGAAGATATCCAGCCTTCGGTAACCTGGTTCCCCGCGATGTGGCCTCACGTGCAGCGAAAGAAAGATGTGACGCGGGTTATGGAGTAGGAAAATCGAAAATGGCGGTGTTTCTTGATTTTGCTGCGGCCTTCGAACGCTATGGCAAACAACAGGTGTTGGTATTGGGTATTGACAATCCTTCTGCCGCTGAAATCAGAAAACATGGAATGGATGTCGTGAAAGAAAAATACGGCAACCTGTTCGATATGTATAAACAGATCACCGGAGAAAACCCGTACGAAATGCCGATGCGTATTTATCCCGCCGTGCATTACACCATGGGCGGACTTTGGGTGGATTATAATTTAATGACTACCGTGCCGGGTCTGTATGCTCTGGGTGAAGCCAATTTTTCCGATCACGGAGCAAACCGCCTGGGCGCTTCGGCATTGATGCAGGGACTGGCCGACGGATATTTCGTAATTCCATATACCATCGGTTCTTACCTGTCAAACGAAATTCGTGTGAAACCGATTTCCACCGACAGCGAACCTTTTGTTGCAGCCGAAAAACGGGTGCAGGAAACCATCAACAAGCTTTTTGCAATCAAAGGAAAACACAGCGTGGATCATTTCCATAAAAAACTCGGAAAGATCATGTGGGACAAATGCGGCATGGCCCGTAACGAGAAAGGACTTACCGAAGCCATTTCCGAAATCCGTGCCCTGCGCGAAGAGTTCTGGAAAGATGTGCGTGTAACCGGAGACGCCAATGAGTTCAATCCTGAACTTGAAAAAGCCGGGCGTGTTGCCGATTTCCTTGAACTTGGAGAACTCATGTGTATGGATGCCTTGCAACGCAAAGAAAGCTGCGGAGGTCATTTCAGGGAAGAGTCGCAGACAGAAGACGGAGAAGCCAAACGCGATGATGACAAATTTGCCTTTGTGGCAGCCTGGGAATACAAGAACCAGGGCAGTTTTGAATTGCATAAAGAAGAGCTTGTGTTTGATATCGTTCACCCTACACAGCGTTCGTACAAATAAGGTTTTAGGAAGTCAATCGATTTTGTTTTAAAAAATATACAGCATGAATTTAACGCTAAAAGTCTGGAGACAGAAAAACGCAAAAGAAGCGGGTAACTTAATGACATATCCGGTAAAGGATATTTCTGAAGACATGTCCTTCCTCGAAATGTTTGATGTGCTCAACGAGCAGCTCATTTCAAAAGGCGATGAGCCGATTGCTTTTGATCACGATTGCCGCGAAGGCATTTGTGGTATGTGTTCGATGTTTATCAATGGCCGTCCGCATGGACCCAAGGAAGGCATCACGACCTGTCAGTTGCACATGCGTTCGTTCAAAGACGGCGATACCATTGTTGTTGAACCCTGGAGATCAAAAGCATTTCCGGTTGTGAAAGACCTTGTTGTGGACCGTTCTTCCTTCGACCGCATCATCGCTGCCGGAGGATTTATTTCCGTCAATGCCGGCAATGCGCAGGATGCAAACAATATCCCCATCCCCAAACCCGATGCCGACAAAGCATTCGAAGCGGCGGCCTGTATTGGCTGCGGTGCGTGCGTAGCGACGTGCAAGAATTCATCGGCCATGCTTTTTGTTTCGGCCAAGGTGTCCCAGCTGGCGCTTCTTCCACAAGGTAAGATCGAAGCCACGGCACGTGTTCAGGAAATGGTTGCTCAGATGGACAAGGAAGGATTTGGTAACTGTTCAAATACAGGCGCCTGTGAGATTGAATGTCCGAAAGGAATTTCTCTGGAGAACATTGCGCGGATGAACAGAGAGTTTTTTGTTGCGAATTTGACTGAGTAGGCCTGCGTCGCAACTCCCCCCTATCCCCCTCTCTGTGAAAAATAGAGANNTCTCTATTTTTCACAGAGAGGGGGACCGAGGGGGTGAGTCGACATAAAAAAACCTGTTCAATTTTGAACAGGTTTTTTTATGTCGTCTTGTCGAAAAACTTAGTGATGATGACCACCTTCGCCGTGAACGTGACCGTGTTCAAGTTCTTCTTTGCTTGGCTCTCTTACATCGACGATATCGCCTGTGAAATGCAAATCTTTTCCAGCCATGGGGTGATTGAAATCCATTTTCACTTCGGTGAGCGAAATTTCTTTCACTGTCCCCTGCAGGTGATTGCCCTGGTTGTCCATCATGGGCAAGGTGTTGCCTAATTTCACCATGGTGGTGTCAAGGGTTCCGTCTTTTCCGCGGAAAGCGTCGAGGGGTATCTGAGCCACGTAGGATTCGTCATACAGACCGTAACCGTTTTCGGCTTTGATGCGGAAATCGAAATGGTCTCCGGCTTTTTTGCCTTTGAGGTTTTCTTCAAAATCGGGAATCATGCTGCCGGCACCGTAGAGCCAGACCAGCGGTACTTCGGGATCAGTCTTTTCAACTACCGTTTCCTCATCGGTAATTTTGTTGGGTGTGGTTAATGTATATCCTACAGAAACTACTTTTTTGCCTTCAATGATCATTGCAATTGCTTTTTTAGAATTAAGATGCAAAGTTAAAACTATTTACAGCTCGGAAATGGATAATTCCTTCATTTATTCACGTTAAATGTCGCCATTAACTTGATCTGTTCAAAAGAAATGAATGTTTTTATCCTGCACAGTAAAACCCAAGCCTTTTGAACAGCAGGTTAGGTAACGGAAAAATGGGAAAGAATATTGAATTGCATTATTTCAACTCTCAGATTACCGGAATTCTTTGAAGACCGGGTTGTCCTGATTTGCTCCAAAGAATTCCCCTTTTTACTGAGCAATATCATGGCAGGCTTAGCTGGTTTTGACCAATTTTATTTTGTTTAATTCACACTATAATCGAAAATATGAAACCAACAAGAATAAAGGGCACCCTTCTAATTCTGCTGGGAATTCTGGGTTTGGGAGCCATTTTCGGAGGAGGCTCTTTGATCATTTCTCCATCAGGTAAATTGCTGGGAATGCCTTTGACCATGCTGGAACACTCACCTTTCAATGACTTTCTTATTCCCGGCATTATCCTGTTTTTTGTGCTGGGGGTGGCTCCCGTTGCCTTGGTATTTGCTTTATTAGCTAAACCCAAATCAAAATTGGCAGAGCTGTTAAATATTTATGGGGACATGCACTGGTCCTGGACATGCAGCATTTTTACCGCTTTTGCATTGATTATCTGGATACAGCTGGAAATGGTTTTTTTGCAAGCTGTCCATTGGTCACATACACTTTACATGTTTCTTGCACTATCGATTCTGTTTGTTGCACTTCTTCCCCAAGTCCGGAATTTATATAAAAAATAGCTTTCGTCAGAGCTGCCATTTCTTTTCAATCTGCAATCCCATTTGCAAAAGCTGATCTTATTGTCATCTGCAATGGCAAACAATATTTTGGTAAATTTGATATCACGAATATCGATTATGCCAAAATTCCCAAATACGCTGACTTCAAAACTGCCCAAAGCCGGGACAACGATTTTTGCTGTCATGTCCAAGCTGGCCAATGAGCATAAAGCCATTAACCTGAGCCAGGGTTTCCCCGATTTTTCATGCAGCCCGGTACTGCTTGAGCTTGTTGCCAAATACATGAAAAGCGGGCATAACCAATATGCGCCTATGCCCGGAGTAATGGCTTTGCGCGAAGGCATTTCCGAAAAAACCGAAGCTTTGTATTCGGCCAAATACGATCCGGAAACGGAAATCACTGTTACCGCCGGAGCCACACAAGCCCTTTATACCATCATCACAGCTCTTATCCGCGAAAATGATGAGGTGCTCATCTTCGAGCCGGCCTACGACTGCTATGTTCCCGCCATCGAACTCAACGGAGGAAAAGCGATTTACTACCAGCTCAAAGCCCCTCATTATACAATCAATTGGAACGACGTGCAAAAGCTGGTGAACCACCACACACGGATGATCATTATCAACACTCCGCACAATCCCACCGGTACCATCATGAACCAAGGGGATATGCTCAGGCTGGAAAAGCTGACCAAAGACACCGATATCATTGTCGTGAGCGATGAAGTATATGAACACATTCTCTTTGACGGCTATGAACATCAAAGCGTGGCCCGCTATCCGAAATTGGCCGAACGCAGTTTTATCGTTTCTTCTTTTGGAAAAACATTTCATACCACCGGCTGGAAAATAGGATATTGCGTCGCCCCTTCAAACCTGATGGAAGAATTCCGGAAAGTGCACCAGTTCCTTGTGTTTTCCGTAAACACGCCCTTGCAATATGCCATCGCCGAATTCCTGAAAGACAAAAACAATTATGAAGGCCTTGCTAAATTCTATCAGGCCAAACGCGACTACTTCAATAAACTCATTCAGGGCTCGCGTTTTGGTTGCACCCCTTCGGCCGGCACTTATTTTCAATTGCTCAATTACAAAGAAATCAGCGAGGAGAAGGATACGGATTATGCGGTAAGAATGGTTAAGGAATTCGGACTGGCATCCATACCTGTGTCTGTATTTTATCACCAGGCAACCGATTATAAAATGCTTCGTTTTTGTTTTGCCAAACAGGATGAGACCATCGAAAAGGCAGCAGAGATCATTTGTAAAATCTAAGATTCCATGTCCGATTTGAAGATCAGCTTTATTCAATCTGAACTGCATTGGGAAAACGCGGCGGAAAACCTGCGCATGTTTTCCGAAAAAATCGAAATCCTCCCTGATTCTGATCTGATTCTGCTTCCCGAAATGTTCAATACAGGTTTCAGCATGAAGCCCGATATGGTTGCCGAAGAAATGAAAGGTCAAACGCTGAACTGGATGAAAAGCATGGCTCGTAAAAAAGGATGTGTCCTGACAGGAAGCCTCGCCGTAAAAGAAGGAAACCGGTATTTCAATCGTCTTGTCTGGATGCGGCCGGATGGCTCATCTGAGACCTATGATAAAAGGCATCTTTTCCGTTATGGAAACGAACACGAGCATTACACACCCGGAAAAAAAAAGCTTGTTGTTGATTTGAAGGGCTGGAAAATTTGTCCGCTGATTTGTTATGATTTGCGTTTTCCGGTATGGGCAAGAAACCGTTGGAAAACCGATGGTCAGGAACTTCATGCCGATTATGATCTTTTGATCTATGTTGCCAACTGGCCCGAAGTGCGGAGCCATCCCTGGAAAACGCTCTTGCTTGCCCGGGCCATCGAAAACCAGAGTTTTGTCGCCGGACTCAACCGTACCGGGGCCGATGGAAACGGACATCAGTATGCAGGAGATTCGGCCGTGATTGATTTTAAAGGCCAGATTTTAAGCAAAGAGACCCACGGCATGAATTGTCAGGAAACGGTATCTCTTTCCTATGCCGATTTGATGGCCTTTCGGAAGGCCTTTCCGGCTGGTCTGGATGCAGACGAATTCAGTCTGGCTTAGCCCTTCAATATGTCGGATTTTTTTGCTCAGGCCCTGGAGATACCGCAATGGCATCCATTCGGAAACAAAGCGGTTCTGAGCGGTCCTGATCGCCTGTATTAAATTCCTCCAAAACCGTTTACCGACTGGCTCTTTTAGTACTTTTGGGATCCTATATTCGATACCGAATGATTCTGTTCAGGCCTTTATGGAAGTTGTTTTTTCTGCTGAACTTTGTGCTTGGCCTTCTGGTTCTTTATCCGTTTTTTCGCTGGCATCTGCGCAAAGAAGATACGTTTCCCAAAGCATTGGCCTTAAAACGTTTCTGGGCGGCATGGATCATGAGTGTGCCGGGTATCCGCTTTACCTATACCAGTGAAGTGCCCATCGAAGAACTGCCGCAGCCCTGCATTTTTTGTGCAAACCACACATCCTATCTCGATATCGTGTCTTCGTACCGCAAGACCCCCGGTTTCTTTGTTTTTATGGGAAAAGGTGAATTGAAAAAGGCTCCCTTGTTTGGTATGTTTTTTAAGGAAATGAATATTCCCGTTTTCCGCGACAGCCGGTCGGGATCCCACAAGGCCTATCTGCGTGCCGGTGCTGAGCTGGATAAGGGCAACAGTGTTTTTCTTTACCCCGAAGCCACCATCCCCAAGACAGCCCCGCACATGAAAGTATTCAAAAACGGGGCTTTCAAACTCGCCATTGATAAACAGGTTCCCATTGTGCCGGTGGTCTTTGTCAACAACTGGAAAATTCTGCAGAATGGCGGATTCTTCAAATCCAATGGAAAACCCGGACTCTCAAAAGTGGTCTATCTGAAGCCCATCCTGACCCGGGGAATGACAGAAGCCGATTTGCTGGCTTTGAAGGAAACGGTTTATACGATTATTGACAATACACTCAAGGAAGAAAAGCAGTACAATTAAAAAAACAAACGAATGAACAAGATCGACAAAGCAACTGTTGACGCTGTTGCGCACCTGGCCCGTCTGGAATTTGATGATGAAGAAAAACAGGTTCTCATTGGAAACATGAACCGCATGATCGACTTTGTGGACAAACTCAATGAGCTCAACACCGATCATGTGGAGCCGCTGATCTACATGTGTGATGAAGTGAATATGCTGCGCGAGGATGTGGTCAAGGAAACCATCACACAAAAAGAAGCCCTGCTCAATGCCCCCAAGCACGATTCGGATTATTTCAAAGTGTCGAAGGTGGTTGACCGCGATAAAAAAGCCTGAAAACAGATCCGCCCATTTCTTATGCAGGGGAAAAGAAAACCCTGAAAAAATCCTTTTATCCGGGATCGCTTCAGGGATTTTGATTGGATTGAATTTTTTTAACAGTATTCCTGAAAAGCCATTTTCAGATGTTCGGCAATGGTTTCTGCTGAACGTCCTTCGATGTGATGTCTTTCAACAAAATGCACCAGGGTGCCATCTTTGAAAAGAGCAATCGCAGGCGAAGAAGCCGGGTAGGGGCTGAAATGTTTGCGTGCCTCTGTGACGGCTTCGGTATCGAAACCGGCAAAAACAGTTGCCAGCTTATCGGGGTGTTTGGCACCGGCAACGGCCAGTCTTACTCCCGGACGTGCGGCTCCTGCTGCGCATCCGCAAACAGAATTCACGACAACAAGTACTGTGCCTTTGGCTGTAATGGCTGCATTCACCTGATCGGGAGTGGTGAGGTCTTCAAAACCAACTGCCGTCAACTCGGCCTTCATGGGTTTAACTAGTGCTTCGGGATACATCGTATGTTTTAATTTAGGTTTGAAAGATCTGATTGCAAGGAACAAAGGTACTAAATACCCATGGAAATATGCTGACTTTACTCATATTAATGGCTTCAAATTCCATCCAGGGACCTCCTTTATTGTCCGAAAAGGCTGAAATGCAATATTCTTTGATGTATTTGCCATGTCCGCCAGTTTGCTAATTTTGTTTTTCCGGAAAAATCCGGGTGAAGAATAAAAGGATTCTCGCCTCCTTCAATTGAGAAATAGGGTTTCCGTAAATACAGGGAACGTAACAAAATACTGGATCATGAAAAGCACGCTAAAAATGATTGTTCCCTGTCTGACGGGAATTCTTCTGTTCAGTTCATTCTCTTCGGGTGATGACAAAGCCAAATTGGTTGAGAAAGTGGTGAAAAAAGGAAATGAAATTGTCATTCCTTTCGAACGGTATGTTTTACCCAACGGTCTCAATCTCATTATTCATGAGGATCATTCCGATCCGATCGTTCACGTGGATGTGACCTACCATGTCGGTTCTGCACGCGAACAGGAAGGGCGTTCGGGTTTTGCCCATTTTTTCGAGCACATGATGTTTGAAGGATCCGACCATGTTGCGCCAGCCGAACATCTGCGTCTTGTGAGCGAAGCAGGAGGAACATTAAACGGTTCAACAACCATCGACCGAACGAATTATTTCGAGACCCTTCCCGTCAACCAGATGGAGAAAGCGCTTTGGCTCGAGGCCGACAGAATGGGCTTTCTTCTGGATGCCGTGACCCAGCAAAAATTTGAAATTCAACGGGCCACCGTAAAAAACGAGCGCGGACAGAATTATGACAACCGCCCATATGGCTTGTCAACCGAGAAAACACTTGCGGCCCTTTTTCCGCAAGGCCATCCGTATTCCTGGCCAACGATCGGTTATATCGAAGACCTGAACCGTGTGGATGTAAATGATCTCAAGAAGTTCTTCATGCGCTGGTATGGCCCGAATAATGCGGTACTGACGGTGGCCGGAGATGTGAAACCGGAAGAAGTGGTGAAACTGGTGGAAAAATATTTTGGCTCCATTCCCCGCGGACCTGAAGTCCAGACCATGCCCAAACAGCCTGCCGTGCTGGATAAAGACAGATACATCTCCTACGAAGACCGGATCCGTTTTCCTTTGCTGGCCATTACCTGGCCCGGGGTGAATGAAGGCAATGCCGATGAGACCGCACTGGACGCATTGGCGGATATTTTAAGCGGTGGAAAAAATTCGATCTTCTACCAGAAATTCGTCAAATCACAGATTGCCCGCAATGCCAATGTGTATCAACAAACCAGCGAACTCACGGGACAGTTCAAAATCAATGTAACCGCTTTCCCCGGTAAAACACTTGGGCAAATCGACAGCATGGTAAAAACCGCCTTTGCTGAATTTGAGAAAAGGGGAGTTACGGATTCCGACATTGAGAAATTTAAAAACAGCAAGGAAACAGAACTGATCAATTCGCTGACGAGCGTCAATGGCAAAGCGGCAGAACTGGCTCATTACTTTACGGTGCTCGGCGATGCCAATTTTATCGGTAAAGAAGTGAGCGCTCTGAATAAGCTCAAAAAAGAAGATGTGAAAAGAGTGTATGAAAAATATGTTAAAGGCAAGCCTGCTGTTTATCTGAGTGTTTACCCTCAAGGCAAACCTGAATTTAAGGCTAAAGCAGATAATTTTACGCCTCCCATACGCAATACCGCCACGGCCGAAAGCGAGGAATATAAAAAACTGGCATACAACAAGGCTAAAGACAATTTTGACCGCAGTATAATGCCTCCGGCCGGACCGGCTCCGGTTGTCAATGTTCCCGATTTCTGGCAAGAGAAATTTGCCAACGGACTTCAGGCTATCGGTGTAAAAAATGATGAAGTGCCGATGGTCACCATTTCGGTGAGCCTGGAAGCCGGACACAGACAGGAAGATCCGGCAAAAGCCGGAATCGCCAGTTTGTGCGCAAAAATGCTGAATGAATCAACGCTCAGACACAGCGCGGAAGAAATCAACGAGAAGCTGGATTTGCTGGGAAGCTCGGTCTTTTTCTCTTCCTCACGCGATGAGATGACACTCAATATCATGGCCCTGACCAAAAACCTCGACGCCACCCTGACCATTGCCCAGGAAATGCTCAGCTCGCCCAAGTTCGATGTCAAGGAATTTGATGTGGACAAAAAGCAAACCCTGGAAGCCATTGCCAACAATGTGACGCAGCCGATGAACATTGCGGAAAACGTGTATGATAAGCTGATTTACGGCGAGAAAAACATTCTTTCCATTCCCAATCTTGGAAATGAACAAACAGTGAAATCGATTACCGTGGAAGATGTGAAAAACTATTATACTGACCACTATTCGCCTTCCATTGCCAAAGTTGTTGTCGTGGGTGATGTGGATCAGAAAGACATTCTCAAGAAAATCGGCTTTCTCCGGGAATGGAAAATGAAACCCGTTGCCCTGAAACCGGCTGCGGCTGACCGTGTCAACGATACAAAGACAAAAATTTATCTGGTCAACAAAGACAAAGCGGCACAATCGGTTGTGAAAATGGGAGAAGTGACCGGAATGAAATTCGATGCAACAGGCGAATATTTTAAATCTTCGGTGATGAATTATACCCTGGGCGGAGCTTTCAACAGCCGGATCAACATGGATCTGCGCGAAAAGAAAGGGTTTACATACGGGGCTCATTCGCTTTTCAGTTCGGATAAATATTCGGGGGTGTTTACTGTCAATGCCCCGGTCCGAACCAATTCAACCGACAGCACGGTGATGGATATTGTGAACATACTGAAAGACCTGAAGGAAAACGGACTGACGGAGACAGAAGTCGATTTTACAAAAAAATCAATGACCCAAAGCGATGCACTCAAATACGAAACGCTTCGGCAGAAGGCCGGTTTTCTGAAACGGATACTCGATTATAACCTGGACAAAAACTACGTCAAACAGCAAACCGAAATCCTGAACAGCCTCACGAAAGCGGATCTGGATTTGCTTGCAAAGAAATACATTGTGACCGACAATATGTTTATCCTCGTCGTGGGTGATAAAAAAGTGATCTACCCCGGACTTTCCAAACTGGGTTATGAAATCATCGAGCTCGATACCAATGGAAATCCTGCTGTTGCAGCGGCCACGGATGAGAAGAAAGAAGAAAATAAGGAGAGAAAAGAAAGTAAAGGACAAGGGCCTGCCGGGGTTCATGATCCGAAACACTGATGAGTGCAGTAAGAGGTGTTGAAGTAAAAACGCTTCAGTCTGAGTCCGGCATCTAAATTTACCTGAGAACCATCTCTCGGAAAGGAAACAAGGTGAAGAAAGAGTGAAAGCGATCCGGCTTTGCTCTCTTTCTTCGCTCCACGTCCGACTGGCGTCAGCCGGGCGGACGTTTCTTTTTTTCGTCCTTTCCCATTTGCCTCCCGAAACCGCCAATCCGCTAAATCAAACGATCAAACCGCTCAATCTGGCTTGTCTGAATTGAAAGATAAAGAGACATTTGAATGTGAATCTTTAGAACCTGATTCGCGACAAGGGAAAAAGCGAAAATCCTTCACCAAAAAGAGTAGCACAAACATTAACCTCTGCACATGAAATTCACAGGAAAAAAGAAAACAGCCAATTTGGACAATTTCAAAGCCAAACTGAACGAAAAAAATGTTATCGGATCTATGGATAAGGTTTTGGGCGGTGCTGCACCACCGGCTCCGGCAACCTCAAGCGGACCAACAATCGGAGGAAAATTCAGTTTAGAAATAGACGGTTAAATAACGGTATAATTTACCGGCTGATCCGGTTTTAAGCGCTTCCACTTCCCAGGAGGCGCTTTTGCTTTTTCAACACCTCAATATCCCGGCATTTTCTCATCTTTTCTTCTTAAAAAAAGTCTTCAGCAATTCCGAACATTCCGCTTCCAGAATGCCCCCCGTTAATTTGGTTTTGGGGTGAAGGAGATTGGCACCGGTTTTCAAAAAGCCTCTTTTCTGATCGTGCGCTCCGTAGACAACCCGGTCTATCTGTGTCCAGAAACTTGCACCGGCGCACATCACGCAGGGCTCGAGGGTTACGTAGAGTGTGCATTCAAGCAGATATTTTCCGCCCAGCCAGGATGCGGCAGAGGTAAAGGCCTGCATTTCCGCATGAGCCGTAACATCGATGAGGTGCTCGGTGTAATTGAACGCGCGGGCTATAATTGTGTTGTTGCATACAACAACAGCTCCCACAGGAACTTCATCCGCATCAAAAGCCTTTTTGGCCTCTTTTAAAGCCTCCTGCATAAAACGGTTATCCGCAATTGTCTGTTCGTCCATAGTAAAGAAATTTGTCTTTCAAGGCCTTTCGGTCAAGCATGCAACCCTTCGCCCGGATTTGGCATCTTAGGTATTTAAGAGCTTGTGTACCATGCTTTTATTTTTGGCCGCAGGGCTTTTAAAGCCGGATAAACCTGGATGATTTGTGTGTTAAGATAGGACAAAATCTCTTGCCGGTTAGCAAAAATGGGTTACATTTACATAGTTTAAACAATCAGACAGATACCCTAAATTCATACCATGAAACACAAGTACCTTGTGATACTCATGTTCCTGTTTGGAGCATTTTTCTCGGTGAAGGATACAAACGCCCAGAGCCTCTCATTCTCTGCCACGACGAACAACGGTTGCCGGCCACTCCCGGTTACATTTACCAGCAATGGCGCATCTGGCGATACCTACAACTGGAGCTTTGGCGATGGCAGTGCGAATTCAACATTGGCCAGCCCGACTCATACCTTTAAAAAAGGGGGATATTATTGGGTCACCCTCAATGCAAGTGGACCTACAGGCAATTACCTGGGCAGTTATTCCATGAACATCACAGTGGGCGGTGCGCCCGACTCTTTGCAGATTGCTCAAAACCATGTATGTCCGGGCGATCCGGTGGGTCCCTATATCAATATGAATAACAACCCCACCAGTGTCATCTGGAATTTCGGCGACGGGTATATCACAACGAACAATTACAACAGCACCCAGCATTCATACAGCACAGTGAACACCTATACCATTTCAGCAATCGTGAAAAGCAATTGCGGTACAGACACATCTTATGCTGTTGTGCATGTTGTGAACAATGCTGCTTTTGTTACCACCCCCCAATTCAGTGTGCAGTCGGATTCGATCTGCCCGAACGATCAGGCTGTTTTCTGGATGGACTGGAACTATCAGAACTATGCACTTGATTTTGGTGATGGCACCACCATTACCCATGCCCCTTCCGCAAACGGGAACAACAATACCCAGATCACCCACAACTATCCTACTGCCGGTAAATATGTGGCAAAAGCAACCTATTTCAATTCCTGCGGAAATTCGAAATCGGTTGTAGATACTATATACGTTGTGAATCATCACCAGATCAGCGGCTACCTGTCGATCGATGTCAATTACGGACAGCATTATGACACGGCCTGTATCAATTCCTATGTTCAGTTTTATCCCAATGCTTCTGCATTCAGCTCGTATGCCTGGAATTTCGGTGGTGGTGTAACCGATACCTCTTCCCAGCAAACGCCGACACATAAATTCACAACCACGGGCAAGCATATCGTTTCATTAACCGTGACAAACGGATGTGGAAATTCAAAGACAATTACAGACACCGTGAAAATCGTCAACAATCTTCCTTTCGGAGGTTTGACGACCAACGTCACCCCCAACAACATTTGTCCCGGACAGGCTATATTGTACAATGGCTATCCCACAAATGGAAATGGCAATGATCCCAGTTTGTCTTACACCTGGAAGTTCGGGGACAATACAAAAGGATCGGGCAGTCAGGGAACCCACATTATGCCGGGCCTGGGTACTTATTCAGTCACCTGTGTGGGAATGAATTCCTGCGGAAGCAAAGATTCTGCAACAACCGTTGTTACTGTTGCCAACGGTGTGGTGCCGGTTAAATCCGACTACAGATACATGACCACGGCTTCCGGCCGTCCAGCATGCCCGAATGATTCCATCATATTTATATTCAGTCCTGCGGGCAATGGAACCGTGCATTGGGATTTCGGAGATGCAAAAAGCGGAAACGCAACACAGACTCTGACATTTCAAAATACGGTTTACACATCCATCAAGCATGCGTATGCCGGTGCCGGACATTATGTGGCCACGGTAACCTACACGAATTCCTGCGGCAATTCATTTTCTGACACAACGAGTCTGTACATCAATCCGAATGCGTCTGATTTTGGAAGCGGCAATGGCAACATGCTGCTGTATGACAATTCGGTTTATCCCTGTCAGGGCACACCGATTCCTTTTTATGCCATCGAAGGATCGAGTTACGTATGGAATTTCGGCGACGGGACTGGCGACCTGGCCACACACCAGACTTTTGTACCTGTTTACCATTCTTTTGCTGATCCGGGCAAATACACAGTTACACTGCGTGCTTTCAACGCCTGTGGAAATTCGGCAACCGATACGGTGATTGTGAATATTCCGGCTTCAAAGATAAACATCACGACAAATTCTGTGAACTCGACCTGTCACAAAAGCAACGGAAAAGCAATTGCAGTGGTGAATGGCGGTAATTCCCCATACACATATCAGTGGTCGAACGGTAAATTAAAATACATCGACGATTCGATCCCGGCCGGTATTTATGTCATCACGATAACCGATAAAAACGGTTGTTCCAATTTCAAAATAGCCACTGTGAACGATGCTCAGGCCCCCACCATCACGGTCAATACGGTGGTGAATGTATCCTGCTACGGAGGGAATGACGGTGCGATTTCCATTCAGCTCATCGGCAGTTCTTCGCCTTATGTTTACAACTGGTCTACCGGTGCAACTTCTCAGAACATCAACAACCAGGTGGCCGGGCCAAAGGAAATAACGGTGACCGATGCCAACGGTTGTATTGCATCCAAGAGTATCAACATCGGAGAATCTCCTCCGGTATATGTATCCATTGTGGTTCAACCTGCCACCTGCGGAAATTCCGATGGTTCTGCCACAGCTGCTGTAAGCGGCACTACGGGCCCTTACAATTATATCTGGTCGAACAATACGAACACGGCGGCCAACACCGGGATTGCACCGGGAAGCTACTCTGTTACGGTGGTTGACAACAACGGTTGTTTGTTCAATGCGGATGCGACGGTGAGCAATCTGGGCGGACCTTTTATTTACACCGACTCGATAACCGGAACCGGCTGCGGCGCTTCATTGTCCAAAATATACATTCACGCCGCTGCAGGTTCAGCGCCGTACACCTATTCCTGGTCTGACGGAACGACCGCGCAAAACCTGACCAACGGCGGAGTGGGTAATTATCTGCTTACTGTAACCGGTCACAACGGATGCAAGACACTGGATAATTTCAATATCACCCACGATGCTCCCGTTGGCAATCCGATCTGTATGGTTACGGTGGATACAGCCACAAATACCAACCTGGTCATCTGGAACCAGCCGGCTGCGACAACCATCGACCATTATAACATTTATAAAGAAAGTTCACAAAACGGACTTTATTACCTCATGGATACGGTTATGTATACCAGCCTGAGCGAATGGACAGATCCGCTTTCAGATCCTCAGGTGAGATCCTGGAAATACAAAATTGGTGTGGTCGACAATTGCGGAGACGAATCCGTTTCCAGTTCCGAACACAAAACGATTCACCTGAACGTGAATCAGGGTCTGGGTGGAGTGTACAATCTCATCTGGGATGAATACATCGGTTTCACCTACAATACGTTTTACATCGACCGCTTTACACTGAGCGGAGGTTGGGTGAACATCGCCACGGTGCCGAGCAATGTGTTTTCGTATACTGACGCTGCTCCTCCGGCCAATACCTATTCGTACCGCATCACGACCATTCCTACTTTCGGTTGTGCAGCCACGCACGCGGCAATCAGTCCGACCCATTCGAATATCAAACACACCGCCCTGCTGCCTACAGGTATTGAAGATGACCTGCTGGCCGAGCAATTCACCATGTATCCAAATCCATCCGACGGAACCCTTAATTTGTCTTTCCCCGCAAGTCAGGAAGGTTACCATCTGAATGTGTATGATGAGGTTGGTCAGCTTGTGTATTCCTCTGTCTTCAGTAAAGAAGAGACGGCATTGAGTGCCAATCTGAAAACAATTAACCTCAGGGGCTATGCAACCGGTATGTACCTTGTGACCCTAGACAATGGGAAATCCCGGACATATAAAAAATTAATTCTCCGGTAAAGGGAATAAAATCAGAACTGTAAAAGATGCCTTTAAGCCCTGTGCTTTCAGGCATCTTTTTTTGCCCTGAAGATGAGGTGACTGAAAGTCCTTTATTCCTTTCATTTGCAACAAAAAACCAGTTTAATTTTTAAATTTGTTGCAGGTGATGGTTGCTCCAATTTTAAATCCGAATGATTATTAAGACACTGAAATACAAACTCCTCAGTATTCTGCTTGTTCTAAGTGGAGTCTTAGCTTCCCAGCAATACAACATCAAATCCTTTTCCACTAAAAACGGGCTCGTCAACTCCAACGTCTTCCAGATCATGCTCGATTCCAGAGGATATCTTTGGTTTGCCACACAGGGCGGTGTGAGCCGTTTTGACGGGAAAAATTTCCGGAATTTCACTTCCAAAGAAGGATTACCAGGAAACAATGTCACTTCAATTTGTGAAGACAGGAAAGGGAATATATGGATCGCCTCCTACGGCGAGGGGCTTGCCATGTTCAATGGCCATGACTTTCAAAAATTTGATCACAGAGACGGAATAAAGAGTCTCGAGATCAATTCAATTTACTGCGATTCCAAAAACAATATCTGGCTGGCCTCCCTGGGAGGAGGCATTACGGAATACGACGGAAGACAATTCAAAAATTACACCTCAGAAGACGGTTTGCCGGGCAATGATTTCTTCTGCTCGATCGAAGATAACAATCACCAGATGTGGTTCGGTTCAAAACGGAAAGGCCTCGTGCGCTTTGATGGTAAAAAATTCTTCACCTATACCCGTAAGGAAGGTTTGTCTGATGAGAATGTTTACAGCCTGTGTGTGGATCAAAAGGGGAACCTTTGGATCGGAACAACATCCGGAGGCATCTGCAAATTTAACGGGAAGGTAATCAGTCAGGAAAAATTTCCGGGAATGGAGAAAGCATCCGTTTATGCCATTCGCCAGGATCACCGCAACAACATGTGGTTTGCCACCGAAGTTGGGTTGTGCAAACTCGACGGTTTGAGCCGGCAAACGGTATTTACCGACCGCAACGGGTTAAATTCAAATTCCCTGTTCTGTGTTTGCGAGGATTACGAAGGCAATATCTGGGCCGGTTCAAATCAGGGGGCATGTCTGTTTAAAAACGAAGCTTTTGTTACCTATGGCGAAAAAGAAGGACTTTCAAACCCTAAAATCAATGCTGTACACGAAGACGCATTTGGAGATTTCCTTGTCGGGACCAACGGGTCGGGTATCAGCATTCTGGATGAGAAAGGCATAAAACCCCTCAAAATAAAGGAACTTGAAAAGACAAAAGTGACCACCCTATTCGAAGACTCCAAACAGCGTATCTGGGTGGGATTCGAATCGAGCGAGAAAAATACCCTTCTGGTGCTTCGCCGCACAAATGGAAAATACGAACTGGAGCGAAAAATCACCAACCTGAATAATCAATTGGTCAGCACGGTATCCAAATTACTGGAGGACAAAAAGGGCGATATCTGGGTGGCCACCCTGGGATTTGGGGCATTCAAAATATCGGGCGATCTGGTGACACAGTATAAGGATTCCAGCAACGTCAATTCTGTCAACATCATGACAATGATGCTCGATAGCCAGGGCAATATCTGGTTCGGAACATTCGAAAACGGAGTGGTGAAATATGACGGGAGAAAATTTACAAATTATACGAAGAAAGACGGTTTGGGTGACAACTGGATCTGGTGCATGAGTGAAGACAAAAAAGGAAACCTGTATTTCGGAACCAACGAAAATGGTGTTACACGTTTTGATGGAGCCCATTTTAAAAGTCTTTCCACAAAACAAGGTCTTGCTTCGGATCTGGTTTATTCGCTCAGTGTTGATGCTAAGAACAAATTGTGGGTCGGAACGGATAAAGGAATCAATAAACTGTCGCTTGATGATGAGTTTAACATCGCCGCATCGAAATATTACGGCGAGCAGGAGGGATTGAAAGGAACGGAAATCAATCAGAATGCATTCATGTATGATCATGACGGCTTTCTCTGGATTTGCACCAACAATGGACTTACCCGTTACAACCCGAAATACGATTATGTCAGTACAACTCCTCCACGGGTGGTGCTTAACGGAATCCGTCTCTTTTATCAGGATGTGGAATGGAAAAAATATTCGGATAAAATCGACCCCGTCAGCAAATTGCCAATCGATCTGTCATTGTCTCACAAGGACAATCACCTGACCTTCGATTATCAGGCCCTCACAACCGATAATGTCCATTATACATTCAGGCTGGATGGAATTGATGCCGATTGGTCGCCACTGACCACCAACACTCAGGCTGTTTATACAAATATTCCTCCCGGAACGAATTACAATTTTCATGTCAAGGCTGTCAACCCCGATGGGGTCTGGAGCCAGGATCTGGTCTCATTCAAATTCACCATTACACCTCCGTTCTGGAAAACCTGGTGGTTTCTTACGCTTTGTGTCGTCGTTACATTGGGTGCAGTCCTTATTTTTATTCGTGTGCGCACCGCGAAACTGCAAAATGAAAAGAAAGTGCTGGAAGAGAAAGTGGAAGAACGCACTGTCGAGCTTAAAGGGGCAAATGATCAGCTTTCACTTGCATTCAAAGACATCAAAGACAGTATCAATTACGCAAAACGAATCCAGCAGGCCGTTCTTCCGCTCGAAACGGAAATACGGAAAGACCTGCCCGACCATTTTATTCTTTTCAAACCCAGGGATGTGGTTAGCGGAGACTTTTACTGGTTCAACAAGAAAAACGACAAGGTCTACATTGCCGCCTGCGATTGCACCGGGCATGGTGTGCCGGGAGCTTTCATGAGCATCATCGGCAATTCCCTGCTCAATGAAATTGCGCATGAATCCAGTGTCACCGAACCGGCCCAGATTCTGAACATGCTGCGCGATAAAATTATTTTCTCCCTGAAACAGCATTCCGGGGAAATGGAAAGCAAAGACGGGATGGACATGATGCTTTGCTGCATCGACCGGAAAAATAAAAAACTCTCTTTTGCCGGAGCCAACAATCCGCTTTATGTTATCAGCGAAGGGGAATTGAAGGAATACAAAAGCAACAAACAACCCATTGGTGTGTATGGTGATGTATTGAAGCCATTTACAAACCAGGAAATAGATATCCTGCCTGGCGATCTCATCTATCTCTTCAGCGATGGTTATCCGGATCAGTTCGGTGGACCCCGTGGAAAGAAATTTCTGTATACCCGTTTCAAAGAGTTGCTGATCTCCATCAGCAGCCGCAGCATGAATCAGCAACATGCAGACCTGGAACGCTCGTTCTGGGATTGGAAAATAGATCACGAGCAGGTGGATGATGTGCTTGTTATTGGAATTAAAATCTGACCCATTCAATCTGCAACCCGGAGTAGCCCATTTGTTCAATCAAAACAACCTCCTGCTCAATCTGTATTTCAAAAAGGATATTTCTAGTGTATGTTTGCTTCTGAAACTAAAAAAATAAACATGAAAAAATTCAATCTGAAAAAAAAGACAAGTCTGATCAGCAAAGCATTGGAAAATGAAACTGTTAAAATGGACTTGAACAAAGTATTGGGCGGAGCAGCAATCAACACGACCCGCAGCAACATCAAAACAGTTGCGGATGACGGAACAACGACAACGAATGGTTAAGCGCATGAATTGCGAATAACCAAGAGTTGATACTCATCAAAGGCTGCCTCCATGAAAGGCTGCCTTTTTTGTTCTTTATAATGAATGAGAAGGTTATCTTGTGTCTTCGAAAAAGGGGGCTCAAATATTTTAAAAGTGATAAGGAATGTTTCAGGAACGATGCCTATTTTATTTTTGAAAATTCGACAGGAAAGCGATGAAATGGATCGTAATCGATGCGAAATGGATGTAAAACGTAG
>PLXK01000208.1 GCA_003151415.1 Bacteroidota bacterium | reverse complement strand
ATACCGAACTTGCATTCATCCACAATTCCTGCGGGGCCACACCCGGACCGATGGACAGCTTTCTTGTGCTGCGCGGTGTGAAAACGCTCCAGGTAAGGATGGAACGCCACTGCTTCAACGGAAGAAAAGTCGCCGAATATTTAAAGGCACATCCGAAAATCGATAAACTGTATTGGCCCGGTTTTCCCGATCATCCCAACCACGACATTGCGAAAAAACAAATGAAGGACTTTGGCGGAATGATTTCTTTTTNNTCTTCACCCTGGCCGAATCGCTGGGAGGTGTCGAATCGCTGATCAACCACCCGGCAACAATGACCCACGCTTCGATTCCTAAAGCGGAACGCGAACATGCAGGAGTTGTGGACTCGCTGCTCAGACTGAGTGTGGGCATTGAAGACATCGAAGATTTGCTTGCAGACCTGAAACAGGCATTGGCTTAGCATGGATTTGAAACATTCGTTTTTCTTATACTAAATCTTGTCCGGTTTTAACCCTTTCAAAATGAATTACTACTACATCACAGGTACCAGCAGAGGGTTGGGAAAGGCCCTTGCCGAACACTTTTTGAATGCAGCGCCAAACAATTGCGTCATCGGCATTTCCCGTTCGCAGGGGCTCGAGCATAAAAACTACACCCACTATGCAGTCGACCTCGGTGATCCGGAAATGGTCAGGGAGTTTCATTTTCCTCCGCATCACGATGCCAGACAAATCGTCCTCATCAATAACGCCGGAGTGATCGGGATGATCAGGCCTGCCGGAAAAACAAGTGCGGGGGCCATCATCAACAATTACAATGTCAACCTGATTGCTCCGGCCCTTCTCACAAACAGCTTTATGAAAGCCTATGCCGAATCAAATGTGAAGAAAATAATTCTGAATATCAGCTCAGGAGCAGCCAAAAACCCCATCGAAGGCTGGGCCAATTATTGCAGCGCAAAGGCCGGGATCGATATGCTGAGCAGGGTGATTGCAGAAGAACAAAAAAATGCCGGTGCTTATCCTTTCAGGATTCTTTCTGTTGAACCCGGAGTGGTGGACACACAGATGCAGGAAGAAATCCGTTCCGCATCACCCGAGGACTTCAGAAGACTCAATGATTTCATCAATTACAAAATAGAGAACCAACTTGCCCATCCGGCCATCATCGCCAAAAAATATGCCTACATTCTCGAGCACATGGACCACTTTAATGACGTGCTGGTTTCAGTGAAAAACATTGCTGAACAGTGAGAAACAGTTGGTAATGTGCAGTTGGCAGTTGGCAAAACAAAAAACCGGCAACGCGGGCCTTGTCCGGAACCCATTTAGAAGAATGCCCTCACCGACGCCCCTCCGGTATGGACAATGGTTGTGCCTTCGCTTTGTCTTCCTTCATAGGTAATGCTTATCTGGATGTTGTTGGCCAGGGTTCTCTGATAGCTCACCGACCATGTGGCGTTTTTCCCCGCTCTGAGTCCATCCAGCATCTCATAGGCAACCGGGCTTTCTGACGATCCGTTGTATCGCATCTCTATAAAACTGAGTTTTGCCCCAATGCTGCCTTTGCTGACAATGTTGTATTTCACCTCTGCGCCAAGTGTATTCGAAAATACCGTTTCTGGCCCATCTTCCGGGCTGTTTATCTTTTGGGCATATTTGTAATTGAATGCAAGTCTGAATTTTGTATTGGGCTGAATCGTGAATTTGGGCTCTGTCTGAAAATAGGTAAGGCTGTAGTTTCGCGAAGTAAAATATTGGGACGAGCTGCTTTTTACTCCGTCATCGCTTGTGACAATCAATCCGAATATTTTGCTCATGTTCCAACGCACCCTGACTTCATTGAAGTCGTTGACTCGCGATTCGAAACCGGTTGTCAGCAGCGATTTCCCCCGGATGTCCTGAAAGTTATAATCCACACCAAACACGGGATCGTTCTGATTGAAGAAAACAGAATTCCTGAATGACGAGTTGAGCGTGACAAGCGATGTATCAAAAATAGATTTCAAAAACGGGTTGTAGGCTTCTTCCGGATGGTTGTCGGTTGTTTTTCGGTCGACCCGGTAGGTGGCCTGTTCAGAAAAATAGGAAAGCGTTTTTTTCAATCCTTTTTTAGAATACCAGATTGCAGCGGGCTTGATCAGCAAACTCTGGCTGAACTGATTCGTATAGGCTTTGATGTATTGGTCGGTAGGTGTGAACACCCGGATATAGGTGGCCTGATCGGGAAAGAGGGCGATTTCGAATTCGTTCAGCTGTTTGATTCCGTCGCCATTATAATCGATCCAGGTGTACTGCCCTTGTCCCGCAGGAACCAGCAGATAGGAATATTCCTTTTTCAGCTCCAGCCCCGAACCGACTTCGTAAAATGTACCTGCTGTCAAAAAGCCCTTCAGCAAACGAAGATTATATTCCACGCGGCCGACAAGGGAGTTTTCGGGTTTGGTTGTTGTGAGCTCCGGGTTGAGTACTTCCAGTTGCCGGTATGTGACATTTGTCCGGAAATCGCTCGATTTGTTTTTCATCAGGGCCATTGAAAAAGCCATGTCATTCGCATTTGAAAGCGGACTGAATGCATTGCCCAGGGCGCCGTAGTCTTTTCTGTTTTTGTAACTGAGCTGGTATTTGTTTTTTGCCGTATCCGCATTCTGAACATACCCCTGCCATTCGAAAAAATTGAAACTCGTTGTCAAAAGCGAATCTGCAACAGGGGCACGGAGCATGTTCCTTTCCTGCTGTTCGCGAACGCCTATGGTAATTCGTTTGAAATGCTTGGAAATATCCGCTTTGTGTCTGAGGAACTGCGAACTTCCCAAAGAGCCTTTCGAGTCGAGCAGGCTGGCTTCGCTTCGGATGAAAATTCCCTTGTGACTGTATAATCCGCTGACCGAATTCATAAGTCCGTTATACAGACTGCCTTCGGTAAATCCGCCGACATGGTATCCAATGTTTCCATATTGATTGCGCGTAAGCAGAAAATCCGCTCCGGCGATATGCTGATCGCTCACACTGGTGATGGCTCCAATGTTCCAGTCGCGTTCAAACTCCACACTTCTGTACCGTTCGATAGGCGAAAAATTCTGTTGTGTGTATTCATAATTGAACGCTTTGGTAAAGATCCATTTGCTGTTGATTGAAGGATCCGGAACGGTCACAGGGACAGGAGCACTGACGGATGCATTGTACAATTTGGATAAATCATCCTGTTTTGCCTTTACGCTGTCTGCATGAGTTTTGACCACGGGAAGCGGCATTTTGTGTTTGCTGGTGTCGGCAGGAAGGGTTCCGCTCATTGTTTTGTTTGTGAAATTGATCCTGACGGCATAGCCGGTGTTGCTGTTGTCGTTGTATGGCGAAAAGGTGTTCTGATCGTAATAGCTCAGGGCCGTTTCAATACTCAGTTTCGAATTTTTACTGAACCTGTAATCCCCTCCGAAGGTGACCATTTGTTTCTTTTTGGGTGTGATGAGCAGGGTCACCGGAGCGTATGTCCCCTGATGGACTCCGGCCACAGGGGCCACCCATTGCAACACACGCCCGTTTGCGTCGGGAGGAACAAGGATATAGTCTCCGTTGCCGGCACCCATGTCGGTAAAATTGAGTTTGAAATAATAAGGCAGGGTCGGGTCGTTGGTATGCACGTATACGCCTTTATAAGGTATACCGCCGGCAAGCGTATCCAGTTTACGGTAAAGAACCAGGCTGTTCGACCAGGCTGAGGTGTCTGCAGAGGGATAATAGGCTTTTTGAAGCGTATCGCCGATGTCGTGCATGAGTTGTATTTCGTTGCTGCTGAGGGGTTGCTGAAGCGGCTGGTTTTTGCTGTCCTGTTCGGAATAGACATTAAAACGTAGCGTCAGGTCTTTGTGTATGTATTCATCATTGAAATAAATCAGCGAACGGGCATAATTTTTATCGGAATACTGGAATTCAACAACCAGGCGTTTGTCTTTTGTAATCAGATTTCTCGCTGTAAAAGTAAGTTCGGAGGTGTTGTAATCGATAATGTAATCGTATTCCTGGCCCCTCTTCATGAGCTGTCCGTCTATATAGACTTTCTCGCTTCCCGAGAGAATAATGATGAAAGGTTCATTTTCGGCTCCCCTCAAGCGGTATGGGCCCTGGTTTCCTTCCTCTCCTTCAATCACCTGTCTGCCGAACTTTCCTTTTGAAATGGCTGCACCTGCACTGAGAATCATGTAACCCCGGTCTGCCGAATCTTTTGCCGTGGTGTTGGTTCTGACAAGAGTTGAGAATGCAAGCCCCTGCGCCTTTTTGTTGTAGTTCATAAAGTAGGAGTTGGGGCGGGACAGAATAAAATCTCCGGCAATGAGTTTGGATGTTTTGTTGGAGAGCTGGATAAATACCTTGTCGAATTCCTGCAGATTCTGTGTATTGCCCTGGGGTTGAATCGGGATGTTCTGGTCAGAAGCGGCAAGCAGTATATCCACATCATTCGAAAGTTTGCCGGCCAACTGCAAATTGAGACTTGAATTGACGCTCAGATCCTGGCTGTTGCCAAAGCTCACCCCCCTTGAAATGCTTCCGCTTTTGCTCAATCCATCCATTTTGAAGATGTCGTTGTCGGCCACAGGGGCAGTGTAAGAAAACGGATTGACAAAACCCTTGCTGTCCGGTCTGAGTAACCGGGAATCCTTGTGTTTACGTGTTTCTGCAAAAAGATAGGGAAATACCTTATATCTGACGATCAGCGTATCTGCGGGTCTTTTTTTGAAAATGATTTTCGATTCGCTGAACCGGACGAAAAATGTGGACGTGTCCAGAAGGCGTCCGTTCACAGATAGGCTGAGGGCTCCGGGAACAAGACTGAGTGTGTCGACAGAAAGAGTATCGGATTTGACTACGATCTTTTTCAGGCGGATACCGCCTGTACCTTGTGCTTTCAGCATAATTGTTGCGAAAAGCAGAAGAATACCAAAGAGTATGTGTTTTGAAGAGCGCAAGGATGTTTTGGGCAAAAATTAACAAACCGCTTTCGTTTCCCCTTCCACCCAAAGGGTAGTCGGAATAGAAAATCAAACCGTTTATTGGTATAACTGATTCTGACCGCTTAGGCGTGAAGATTCAGTAATAAGAAGCTGCAATTCATGCCTGTCTTTCAAATCAAAAAGGATGGAAAGGGCAGATTGCTTAGCTCTGGCAAAATTGTAAAACAACTTCTAAATATACGAATTATTGCACGTCGCAAATTCAGATGAAAATTCGGGGGATGCAGCGAATTCGTATATTTCGAACAATTTCGTCTTTCTTCCGATCAACGAACTCCTATATATACGTAATTCGATGACAAAAATTGTTTCCTACAATGTAAATGGCATCCGCTCTGCCCTGTCCAAGGGCTGGCTGGATTGGCTCAAAGCCGCCGACCCGGATATTGTCTGTCTCCAGGAGATCAAAGCAAATCCCGAGCAGCTGGACCTGACTCTTTTCGAAAAAGCGGGATATTACCAATACTGGCATCCTGCACAGAAAAAGGGATACAGCGGGGTGGCCATACTCTCAAAAAAGAAACCCGACAAAATCGCCGTTGGCTGCGGGATGGACCGTTACGATCAGGAAGGACGTGTGCTGAGGGCAGATTACGGGGATATTTCGGTAATGAGTGTATACATGCCTTCCGGATCCAGCGGGGAAGAACGCCAGGCCTTTAAGATGGAATGGCTTTCTGACTTTCAGAAATACATCACCAAATTGAAAAAGGAACGTCCCAATTTGATCATTTCGGGCGATTACAATATCTGTCACAGACCCATTGACATTCATAACCCGGCCAGCAACGCCAATTCTTCGGGTTTTTTACCCGAAGAACGGGAATGGATAGATGGTTTCATGAAAAGCGGATTTGTAGACTCCTTCCGGCATTATCATCAGGAACCCCACAACTATACCTGGTGGAGCTTCCGGGCCAATTCAAGGGCAAAGAACCTGGGCTGGCGCATTGATTACAACCTGGTGAGCAAAAGTCTTGAATCAAGAATGAAACGGGCCCTGATCATGCCCGAAGCCAAACATTCGGATCATTGTCCGCTTTTGGTGGAACTGGATTTTTGATGTCCCGAAGGCGTTTGAAACAGCCTTTTTTTGCCATAAATCTGCCACCCATGCGATAATTCAATATTTTTGTACATTAGCGCATCCAAATCATACTCATTCAACTTTTGTTTATGAAAAAATATATCCTCCCTTTTCTCGCGGCATCTGTTCTTTTTGCTGCCTGCGGGGGTGACGATCACCAGGGTCAGAAAGAACGCACAGCCAAAGGTCCCGTACATTGCGGCGGGGTTTTCAGGATGAATGAGGTGGAAGATTTCAGGAGCCTGTTTCCGCTCAACATTATTGAGGAAGTTGGCAGCCACGTGGCCTGTCAGGTATACGAAGGCCTGGTTAAATTCAATCAGAAGGATCTGGCTATTATCCCCTGCATTGCCGACAAGTACGAATTCAATGAGAATGCCACCAAATACACGTTCCACATCCGCAAAGGCGTATTCTTTCATGACGACCCCTGTTTCCCCGAAGGAAAAGGCCGTGAAGTAAAAGCCGCAGATTTCAAATGGTGTTTCGACAAACTTTGTGAATTGAGCCCGAACAACCAGATGTTTGCCATCACCTTCAAAAACAGGGTTGTAGGTGCAGATGAGTATTTTCAGTCCTCTGTCGACAAAAAACTTCTGGCAGGCGGGGTTTCGGGAGTAAAAGTGCTTGATGATTACACCATTGAAATCAACCTCAAACAACCTTTTTCGGGATTCATGAATATTCTTGCCACGCCGGGCTGTTGGGTATATCCCAAAGAAGCTTTTGACAAGTACAAGGAAGACATGAGCATCACCTGTATTGGTACAGGCCCTTTTCATGCCAAAAGCATCAAACGCGGTGAATACGCCATTCTGGAACGCAATGAAAAATATTGGGGCACTGACCAGTACGGAAACCAGTTGCCTTATCTGGATGTATTGCACTTCACATTCATTAAAGACAAAAAAGCCGAATTGCTGAAATTCCGCAAGAAAGAACTCGATATGATTTTCCGTATTCCCGTCGAGATGGTGCATTCCATCATGGGCGAGCTGAAAGATGCCCGCTCGGGTGGTGCGGACTTCGAAATGCAGGGAACTCCCGCTCTGAGACTTACTTATTTCGGTTTCCAGCACCTGCTTCCCCCTTTCAACAACGTCAAGGTTCGTCAGGCCTTCAATTATGCAATCAACCGGAAAGATATTGTGAAATACACCCTTCAGGGTGAAGGTGAACCTGCCGAATACGGAATGGTTCCGCCGGCATTCAAAGACTATGACACCACCGGTTATGCTGGCTACCGGTACAATCCGGAAAAAGCGAAAAAATTAATGGCCGAAGCCGGATTCCCTGATGGCAAAGGATTCCCCGTTCTTAGCCTTGAAATAAACGCCAATGGCGGAGACCGGAACCGGAGCATTGCCGAAGTGGTTACAAAAATGCTCAAGGAAAACCTCAATATTGAGGTCAAAATAGACCAGATGCCCATGGGCCAGCATATAGAAAACATGGAAACCGGCAAATCCAAATTCTTCCGTACCGGATGGGTTGCCGATTATCCGGATCCCGAAACCTTTCTTACGCTTTTGGGAAGCGCGAATATTCCTGCCCGTATGGAAGACAAATCGTATCTGAATCCAGGCCGGTACAAGAGTGCAAAATTCGATTCTCTTCTGGTTGCCGCCCTGAAAGAAATCGATTCGAAAAAACGCTTCGATCTGTATAAACAAGCCGATCAGACGGCAACAAACGATGCAGCCACAATGCCGATTTATTACGAAGAAATCGACCGCCTGCTTCAAAAGAACGTTCGCAATTTCGATGCAAACGCCATGGAATACCGCGACATGTCCAAAGTTTGGTTTGAACCTTCTGATAAGAATAAAAAATAAACGATCTTTTTTAAAATGAAAAAACGTCCCGAACCATCGGGACGTTTTTTTTATATGCCTTGATCAGCAATATCTCTTCAGCCCGGCCGGCATCAATGTACCGCCTGATCAGCCGACAGACTGCGCATCAATAGCCGTTTTGCCACCGGCAGAAAGGTTTCGGAAAAAGGTACGACCATACCCGTTTCAATGGCATACACAGCTGGGTTTGGAAGTTTTGAGTTGGCGCGGATCAAATCCGTTTTGATAGACACAAAGGTATGGATGAAGCTGCTGGTGTAGGTTGTCACAAACGAAGTGTGCAGGGCCCGGTATTTATCTTCCGGCTGTTCAAAGATGCTGACCTGATACTCGTAGACCTCGGTGTTCGAATTCTTCCCGCTTTTTAAAAACAGATACCCGCTGTCGGCATGAAGCGGCACCAACCCGACGGGAGAAATATTGGTTTCTTTTTCGACAAGCTCATATATTTTTTTTCCTTCTTCGAGATAATGTGCCAAACGGGGAAGCGAAAACTCAAGAATGTTTTCGATCTCTTCCATCAAACTGTCCTCTTTCGAAATCTTATCATAAAGCAACTTGAATGATTCTGTATCAAACCCCTGAAGCCGCTGGGTAAACGAATCGCTGAGCTGCTGCTTATTGTCTTTCAATGCCTTTGCACTTCGGTAATGTTCAATGAGTTCGGCAAGCGGCGGGTAAAGCCGAATCTGATCGAACTGTTTGTCCACTTCCTGTAACCAGGCAAGCAACAGGTATTTCTTATATTCGAAATCAATGTGTTTTTCTGTGATCCAGTGCGGACTGAGCTTGGTCATGATTCTGGTTCTTATAATTTAATAGTTTACGGAGAATTTGACCAAAAGGTTTCCGGGATGTTAATAAAATTACGGACCTTGGCCTGTTAACTCTTTGATCCTATAGTACTTTTGACAGCACAATCAGAATACCGACCATGCAAAAAACCAACATCCATCTTCTTTACGCGCTGATTATCAGTATCGTCCTCATATCCTGTGTCCCTCAGCGCAAGCTTGAAGAAGAACAGACCAAACGCAAAAGCTGTGAAACCGAACTGAGCGCCCTGAAAACGGCCAAGCAATCGGAAGATGCCGAGATGACCGACATAAAAGCAAAACTGGCAGATGCCCAGATGCGCTTGACCGGCTTGCGGAACGATACCAATGTGTTTGGCACTTCATTGCGCATAAAAACAGAACAAAACAGTCAGCTCATGTCCAATTACGAACTCCTGCTCAAACAGAACAAGGAACTTCGAAACGGAATGGCGGTGGAGAACACCAAGCTCAGCGGTCAGCTCAACGTGACGCAGGAAGAATTGCTGCGCAAACAGGATGAACTTAAAAAGTCATCCGAATTGTTGGAACAAAAACAAAAAGAGCTCGCTCAAAATCAGAAAGACCTCGAGCAAAAACAAAAAGATTTTCAGGATGTCAACGAGAAGCTGAAACTTCGAGAAGCACGCGTCGCCGAACTCGAAAACACAATGAAACAAAAAGACCAGGCCGTAGCCGATCTGAAAAAGAAAATCTCCGACGCCCTGACCGGTTTTGAAGGCAAAGGCCTGACCATTACACAGAAAAACGGAAAGATTTATGTGTCCATGGATGAAACACTTCTTTTCGCTTCGGGAAGCATTAAGGTTGAACCCAAAGGCGTGGAAGCGCTAAAAAAACTGGCCAAGGTGCTGGAACAAAATCCTGACATCAATGTGATGGTGGAAGGGCATACGGATGATGTACCCATGAAGGGAACCGGAGAAATCAAAGACAACTGGGACCTCAGTTCATTACGGGCCACCTCGATTGTGAAAATCATCACATCAAACAGCAGCACGGACCCTACCCGGCTCAGCGCTGCCGGAAGAGGAGAATATTTCCCTCTTGATGCCAGCAAGACCGTTGAGGCGCGCAAGAAAAACCGAAGAACGGAAATTATTCTCACGCCAAAGCTCGATGAGATTTTTAAAGTACTCGAATCGAATTGATCCAAATTTCTTAATGGGAGACCATCCGATATATGTGCAAGCACACCTTGACTTCTGTATTTTTCGCTCTTCTTTTTTTGATTCCCCTGTGCCAATCTTTTGCACAGCAAAAAAAGAAGATCCGGGAAGTACAGGTGATCAAGTTTGACAATTACGATGAGACGGCCAAGGGGGAACAAAAGGTCTACAACGAGACTTTCCCCGATAGTGTCGAGGCCCCTTTGTTTGACGCCGCTTTCGCCGTTCAGAAATTCAATTTCCCCCCTGCAAACGACACACTGAAGAAAATCCTGGCCGGACAAAAGACCCCGCAGTATATGCCCGCTCAGAAAGATCCGGCAAACAGACTTGTGCGCTATTACCGCAATGCAAAAGAAAACTATGAATACGAGTACAATTCAGAAGGCAACCTGAGATACATCAAACGCTGGGGAGCGAAACACGTGACAGCGCAGATGACATTCATATACGTGCATTAGGAAAGTACAAAGTTGACAATGTGCAGTTGGCAGTTGGCAGTTGGCAGTTGGCAGTTGGCAGTTGGCAGTTGGCAAAGAAAAAATAAATATTGAGTCATCGAACTTCCTTTTTGCTTTTCATTTAATTTTTTTTGCAAATTGCAGACTGCCAACTGAACACTGAACACTCATCAATTGAAAAACCATGTCAGACAAAACTATTTTCAGACTCATCATGCTTGTCTCCTTCGTCATCTTCGGAGCCGTCATCGTCCTGAACAAAAAAATTCTTCCGATTCCAGCGGTTACGCCTGCATTCGTTCACAAACTTCCAAAACTGAATGCACTTCTCAATGGAACCTGTTTCTGTCTGCTCTTGTTGTCTTTGTATTTCATCCGCCAGAAAAACATTGTTGCGCACAAAAAGATCAACATTACGGCGTTTATTCTTTCCTCCATGTTTTTGCTCTCCTACGTCACCTATCACTGGTTGATACCGGCCGAAGCTATATATCCGAAAGATAGTCCGGTTCGTCCCTATTATCTGGCCATACTGATCAGTCACATTGTTCTGGCCGCAATCGTTCTGCCGCTTGTACTCATGTCTTTTCACCGCGGATTTCAACTGAATGTGGAAAAACATAAAAAACTTGTGCATTGGGCCTATCCCATCTGGCTGTATGTGACCTTTACCGGGGTTGTGGTGTATTGGATGATTTCTCCTTTTTATCCGGTTGGCTAAGAGAAAGTTTAAAATTTAGCTTTCGTGTTTTGGGGGTGTCCCTGCGAAAAGCAGGGTCGGGCTTTCGGCACTCGCTTTTTCGCCCCAAAAGCGAAAAGAGCTCAGACAAAAATGCCTCTATCCCTCACCCAGAAAAAAAGGGGGAATGTATATACTTCATCTTGCCGGAAAGACAAAACCCACGATTCAGGTAGTGCGAAACATGCCATTGCGAGACCTAAAAAATGAGCCTTGCGGCAATTCGTCATTGTTTAGGTAATGCTTACCTTTGTAGCCGATGAAACCCAAGGCCTCTTCTGTATTCTTTCTGGTGGTTCTGCTGATGCTTTTATTCCTGGCCGGCGAAACCTATGCCCAGGGATGCTCGCAATGCAAAATGGTTCCCATGTCCGACCAGCAAGGCGGAGGTACCGCTGCCAAAGGCATCAACAAAGCCATTCTCTACATCATGGCCATGCCTTATATCGTGCTCTGCATTCTTTTCAGAAAACAGATTGTCCGATTCTACCGGCAGTTTCGCGAAAAGCGCAGGGCTTGAAAGTTTGCTTTGCCCGTGAAGCTCTTTTTCAGAGCCAAGAAGAGTTGAGGCGCTGAGGGTGAGGTGAAAGCAAACCCGACCCTGTTTGAACTCGGTTCCAGGCCATCAAGATAATCCTACCCTGAAATTCAATATATTTACAATAAGCATCATTATACATCCGTTTGATGTTTAAGCCAATTCCCAAAATAAAAGAATGAGAAATAAGATCATATTGCTTCTGCTTATCCTCTTTCCTCAATTGGAAGAAGCGCAGGTTCTGGATCGGGTGTATGTGAAAGAAATTCCCCCGTCTCGGTCGATCGTTCATCCTCCTGATCCTGAAAATCCTTCATTTGAAATTCCGGAACTTCGCCACCCCGATTCTGTTTTGCTGAATACAATGCGGTATTATGAAAACAATTATTCCAAACCAGCTCTCTCTCTGAAAGGCTGCACCTATTTCTATCCCAATCAGAAAGGGAATATGTATCGAATAGAACCAAAGCCCTGGAACGATGAACGGATTTCAGATACGAAAGACACTTCATCAATAAAAAAGGAAAACAATCCCGACAAAAGAGCCAACTACAAACCCAATGATGCGAAGACAAAAAAATATCCTTTCTTTTTACCCTCCTGTTTTCGGTTTTATGCCGACACTTCTTTCAAGGAAACGTTTCAGCATGAAGAAGGAAAATATCCTGATATATTCTTCTATACATTCCTTTGCAGGAAAGCTTTTTCAGAAATGTATCGCCCATTCTATTTTAAGAATACAGAAGTAAGCAATGGAGAATACAAGGAATTCACCGATTGGGTGCGCGATTCGATAGCGCGTACTTTGCTTCTTGACTGCGATTTTAAGGCCTTCGGATCCAATACCGACAAGACGAGCGGAAAGGTTCTTTTAAACTGGAAAACAAAACTCAACTGGTCCGATTCTGCTTACAAAGAATGCCTTGCTCCTCTCTTTAAATCAGCTTCAGAAAGATTTTATTCCAGAAACGAGATTGATGCCAGAAAATTGAACTACGCATATACCCCATTTGCATATGAAAAACGCAAGACCAAAGAAATCATTAATGTCTATCCCGATACATTGACATGGATAAACGATTTTACATATTCCTTCAATGAACCCATGGCCAATATGTATTTCTGGCACCCGGCTTATGCGGGTTATCCGGTTGTCGGTGTCACACGCAATCAATGCGAAGCTTTTATTCACTGGAAAACAGAAAGAGAACAGAAAGAACTTGACAAACAAGGCAAGAATCTGAAAATTGAATACGATCTTCCATCCGAATATCAATGGGAAATGGTTGCCACCTCTCAAAAAAGCAAACAGGGACCCACGGTCTTCAATAAAGGATACGCACTTTTTTCCGATCGCAATTTTCTGACTGATCTGCGGCTGAAAGGCCCGGATACCATTTCTCAACATATCATCAGAAAGGATGCAACAGAAAAAAACGTAACCTTATTGGTAGAGCGACAACAAAACCAATTAGTTCAGGAATTGCAACGTTCAGTCGTTGCCGTTGGCGATTTCACGGTCGACGGCATTTTTCACACTGCGCCGGTGGATTATGACATTGCCATAAAAGGATTGAAATACAGAATGCATGGAAAGTCAGAATGGGGCAGAAAAATACCTTTTCGTGATCCTCAAAACATTTCAGCAAATGCCATGGATCTGTTCAAAATCAACCGCGATGAAAACGGCATTTGTTACATGGGAGGCAATGTCTCTGAATGGATGAAAGAATCCTACAAAGAAAACTGGTTGCCCATGTATACACGCCGGCACGAACTCATGAAAAAGCTCAAAGGAAAAGACATAGAAATTGCGCTTGCTCTGGAAGACTATTACAACTCCAAATGCGATACAAACGGAGTGCTTGTAAGGGGTTCGAATTGGTTTGATGAGCGCTACAACAACCGTTATGGGAAAAATACAGCCGGCATGAGCGCCAAGACATTTGTCAGTCCCGATGAAGCCCATTGCACAGTCGGTTTCCGCTACATTGTTCGTGTCATGAAAAAAGACGAGCCTTTACAAACATGGTAAACAACCATGAAAGGTCTAAAGCCCTGCCGGAAGAGGAGCGGTTCTCATCGTACCCCCGGTTCGAAGTCCGGGGCAACTGAAATAGCACTAAAACGAGGACTTCTGCGCTTACAGGGTTCTGGATTGAACAAAAAACAACACCAACACATCAACACTCCACCACTTCAACACCGCCTTTTGCCAGTTCCAAAATCCTCCTTATATTTGCTCTTCGTTCTTTAAATTGCTTATCCGGAAAGGTGGAGGGATTACGCCCTAAGAAACCTTGGCAACCCATATTGGTTTTGGATTCATTGTTTTAAAATTGGCACAGGCTCAGACCGGTTCAATCGAAGACAGGAATCCGAAAACAGGATGAAGGTGCCAATTCGTCCGCGGATTTTTTAACCGCGAGAGATAAGTCAGAAAAACAATTGATATGTAATCCTTTACATAGCTATTCTCTTCTGACGTATCAGGAGAGATTTTTTTTGCCCTTGCCTTCCGGCCAACAACAAAGAATAACAACATGATCCATTGCTTATTCTCCCGCTCTGCCTTCACGCAGAAAGGGCAGGATAAGACAAATAACAGAAAATTTTATGGCAGACATCCGCAAAGAATTAGAGAAAAGGATTTTAGTGATCGACGGCGCTATGGGTACCATGATTCAGCCCTATAAGCTGAGTGAAAAAGATTTTCGCGGCGAGCGTTTCAAAGACTGGCAAAGCGATCTGCAAGGCAACAACGACTTGCTTTCCATAACGCGTCCGGATGTGATAGAATCCATTCACAAAGAATATCTCAAATCGGGTGCCGACATCATCGAGACAAACACATTCAATGCCAACCGCATTTCCATGGCCGATTACCACATGGAAGAACTCGTACACGAACTGAATGTGGCCGCTGCAAAAGTTGCCCGCAAAGCTGCCGACGAATTCAGTTCAAAAGACAAGGACCGTCCTCGCTTTGTTGCCGGCGCATTAGGACCCACAAACCGAACGCTTTCCCTTTCTCCAGATGTAAATGATCCGGGCTTTCGTGCCATCAATTGGGACCAACTCGTAGCTGCCTATTCCGAACAAGTGAAGGCGCTTATTGAAGGCGGGGTTGATCTTATCCTGATCGAAACCATTTTTGATACCCTCAATGCCAAAGCCGCACTCTTTGCCACCCAAACCGTTTTTGAAGAAACAGGCGTGACATTGCCCATCATGATTTCGGGCACCATCACCGATGCCAGCGGAAGGACATTGTCGGGTCAGACCGTGGAAGCCTTTCTGAATTCTGTGAGCCACGTCAATCTGCTGAGTATCGGTTTGAACTGTGCCCTGGGGGCCAAAGACATGCGTCCTTATCTGGAGGAGCTAAGCCAGAAAGCGCCTTTCTTCATCAGCGCTTACCCCAATGCCGGCCTGCCCAATCAGTTTGGTGAATACGATGAAACTCCCGAACACATGGGTCATCAGATCCACGATTTTCTGGACAGCGGCTTCATCAATATCGTGGGCGGATGCTGTGGAACAACACCCGATCACATTGCACACATTGCCGAACATGCCGCAAAGACAAAACCAAGGAAGATTCCGAAAACAGAGCCTTACCTCAGGCTGAGCGGATTAGAACCCCTGACGCTTCTTCCTGAATCCAATTTCATGAACATAGGCGAACGAACCAACGTGACCGGTTCTCGGAAATTTGCCAAACTCATTATCGACGGCAATTATGAAGCCGCCCTTTCCATTGCCCGCGAACAGGTGGAAGGCGGTGCCCAGGTGATTGATATCAACATGGACGAAGGCATGCTTGATGCTGTCTATGCCATGACCAAATTCCTGAATCTCATCGGTTCCGAACCGGATATTTCAAGAGTTCCGATCATGATCGATTCGTCCAAATTCTTTGTGATCGAAGCCGGATTGAAATGCATCCAGGGCAAAGGCATCGTGAATTCCATTTCGCTCAAAGAAGGCGAAGCGCAATTTATCGAACAGGCCAAAAAAGTAAAACGCTATGGTGCCGCTGTCATCGTTATGGCTTTTGATGAGCAAGGCCAGGCCGATTCGCTTGCCCGCAGGATTGAAATTTGCGGACGGGCCTATAAGATCCTAACTGAAGTTGTTCAATTCCCTGCACAGGATATTATTTTCGATCCGAATATTTTCCCTGTAGCAACCGGCATGGACGAACACAAACTGAATGCATTGGATTTTTTCAACGGTACAAGATGGATCAAGGAAAATCTTCCCTACGCCAAAGTTAGCGGAGGTGTTTCCAACGTATCCTTTTCTTTCCGGGGCAACGATCATGTCAGGGAAGCCATTCATTCGGCCTTCCTCTATCATGCCATCAAGGCAGGAATGGACATGGGTATTGTGAATCCGGGTCAGCTGCAGGTATACAATGAGGTGGCTCCCGAACTCATGGAGCTTGTGGAAGATGTATTGCTCAACCGCCGCGATGATGCAACAGAGCGCCTGGTTGCACACGCAGAAACCATCCGCGGCGCCGGCAAGGCAAAAGATGTGAAGGATGAAGAATGGAGAAGGGCTCCTGTAGAGGAACGTCTGGCCCATTCTCTGGTGAAAGGAATTGTAGAGCACATTGATGCCGATGTGGAGGAATGCCGCCTGAAATACCCGCGCACACTCGATATCATTGAAGGCCCGCTGATGGCTGGTATGAATGTGGTGGGAGATCTCTTCGGAAGCGGAAAAATGTTCTTGCCACAGGTTGTCAAGAGCGCACGGGTCATGAAAAAAGCCGTGGCCTATCTGCTGCCATTCATGGAAGAAGAAAAGAAAAGAACCGGTTCTGTACAGAAGAACGCCGGGAAGATCCTTATGGCGACTGTAAAAGGGGATGTGCACGATATCGGTAAAAACATTGTGGGCGTTGTCCTGGCCTGCAACAATTATGAAATTATCGACCTCGGCGTAATGGTCTCCTGCGATAAAATCCTGGCAGAAGCACGCAATCACAATGTGGACATCATCGGACTCAGCGGACTCATCACTCCGTCGCTCGATGAAATGGTACATGTTGCCAAGGAAATGGAACGCACCGGAATGAAAATCCCTTTGCTTATTGGCGGGGCAACAACATCCAAAGTGCATACCGCGGTGAAGATTTCACCACATTACAAATTCCCTGTTGTGCATGTAAACGATGCCTCGAAATCAGTTCCTGCCGCAAGCAGTCTTATTTCTGAAGAGCTTCGCGGAGAGTACATGAAAAACATCGAGGCGGATTACGAACGTGTACGCGAACAAAACAAAAATGCCCAGGCACAAAACAAATACATTACTGTTTCGGAAGCAAGAAAGAACGCATTTCCTACCGACTGGAACGAGCACAAACCCGTAAAACCATCCTTTACAGGCGTGCGCGCTTTTGACGACTACTCCATTGCAGAGATCGCCGAATACATCGACTGGACACCTTTCTTCCACAGCTGGGAGATGAAAGGAAGTTATCCCAAAATCTTCAAAGATCCCGAACGTGGAGTTGAGGCTAAAAAGCTTTTTGATGATGCCCAGAAAATGCTGAATCTTATCATCAGGGAAAAGTGGTTGCAGGCAAAAGGCGTCATCGCCATTTACCCGGCAAACAGCATTGGCGATGACATTGAAGTGTATGAAGTTGAGAAAGGCAAGAAACTAAAAACCGTTTTCCACACCATCCGCCAGCAAACCAAGAAACCAGCCGGACAATACAATACGGCCCTTTCCGATTTTATAAAACCGAAAACCGAGGGCACAGAAACGGATTACATAGGCGCCTTCGCGGTGACCACAGGTATAGGGATTGATAAGTGGGTGAAGGAATTCGAAAAGGATCACGATGACTATTCGGCCATCATGATCAAGGCCCTGGCCGACAGGCTTGCGGAAGCTTTTGCGGAGCTGATGCATAAACGCCTGCGCAGGGAGTTCTGGGCCTATGCCATTGATGAAACACTCGACAATGCCCAGCTTATTCACGAAGAATACAAGGGAATCAGACCGGCTCCCGGTTACCCGGCTCAACCCGATCACACTGAAAAGCCTGCACTGTTTCAGTTACTGAATGCCGAAACCAATGCTGGCATCATCCTAACCGAAAGCATGGCCATGTTGCCTACGGCAGCTGTCAGCGGCTTGTACTTTGCCCATCCCAAATCGCATTATTTCGGAATAGGCAAAATACAAAAGGACCAGGTTGTGGATTATGCCAAACGCAAAGGCATGAGTCTTCAGGAAACAGAACGCTGGCTGGGGCCAAACCTTGCATATTGAGGTTTTTTATTACATTTATACGGAGAACAAGGGCGGGTCCTGGATTTTATGCCCTGCGCCAGGTTCCAATTCAGCTTCCAACATAAACCCACATTTTTTATTTTTCGACTTTCTTCATTACAGATGCAGGAAACCGAAAACAGATTCATAGAATGCGCAAACACCTGTTCTGTTTTTATATTCTTTTGTTCCTGGCCGGTTTTGACACCTCAGCTCAATCCTGGTCGGTACCGGCATCCGGAATGGGACTGAACTCAAGGGTAAGCGCCATGACCGTTTACAATGGCAATCTGTATGCGGGCGGCCTTTTCGACAGTGCGGGAATGGTTCCGTCCAACAACATCGCTTTGTGGAACGGCACAAAATGGGACAGCCTTGGCTCGGGATTGAACAGCTGGGTGTACAGCCTTTGTACATATAACGGGAAACTTTATGCCGGCGGGCTTTTCAGCTCGGCAGGTTCAGACACAACAGCCAATAACATTGCCCAGTGGGACGGCACTTCCTGGTCACATGTCGGAACCGGCCTCAATGGCGCAGTAGCTGCTCTTGCTGTGTATAACGGGGAACTGTATGCTGCTGGAAGTTTTGCTCAGGCCGGTGGATTTGATGCCAACAACATTGCCAAGTGGGACGGAACGACCTGGACCGTACTGGATTCGGGGCTGAATGGAATTGTCTTCTCCTTGGCCATTTATAACAATATTCTTTATGCCGGAGGGGCATTTAAACAAAGCGGCTCCTTGCCTTGTAACGGAATTGCTTTTTGGAACGGCGTTTCGTGGTTCCCGGTTGGGACGGGTATGGATTCAGCAGGAAGTGTCTATGCTCTCAATGCATACAACGGGGCGCTTTATGCGGGAGGATCGTTCAGGACTGCTGGAGGAATTCCTGCAAATTATATTGCACAATGGAACGGTTCGAACTGGGATACTGTTGGTCCGGGCTTAGACAGCAGCGTTCTCGCCCTGGCCGTTTACGATTCAACGCTTTTTGCCGGAGGCCAGTTTCTTAAAAGCGGGAGCAATGCCATCAACCGGATTGGGATGTGGAACGGATCATCCTGGAAAGCGGCAGATGGAGGAATGGATCAGTATGTATCTTCGCTTTGTGTCTACAACAACGTTCTGTATGCCGGAGGTGCATTTACAATTGCCGGAAATAACTCCGCCCCTTACATTGCTTCATGGCTTGATTTTACCGGGATTCACGAACAAACAAACCTTTCCGGACTGAGTCTTTATCCCAATCCTTTCAACGATTCCTTTACCGTCGAGCTGTTCCCGGGCAGGGCAGATGGACAAGAACGGTTCGATCTGTATGATGTTTTTGGAAAAAAGATAAGAAGCACGCTGCTCAAAGGGCAGAATTCGAAATACGAAATACAAAGGGAAGATCTGCCTTCGGGACTTTATTTTTACCAGTTGATTTCAGGCAATACCATCATCAGTTCCGGCAAAATAATTGCACGCTGATACGGTCAACCCAGTTTACCCATTTCCCTTAATTTGCTTTGAAAAATCCAGGCTATGCTCCTGGCCCGCTGAATGGCCTGTTCCGCTTTTTCCCCTTCAAAATATTCATGCACCGTTTTTTCGAAAATCAACAACCATCGTTCAAACATTGCTTCCGACAAATCCAGGCGCAGGTGCTTATCAAATGGGCTTCCCGTATATCCGTACCCGTCAAGAAGAATTGAAGACCAGAATCCGTACATCACCGGCAGGTGTTTCTGAATGTCGAGTCCTGCAAATGCCGGGGCAAGAAGTTCATCTTTCAGGACTTTTTCATAAAAAGCCGAAACCAATAATTCAACATCGCCGCGGGAAGAGATTTCTTTTTTCATTCTTGTTCTGATTGGGGCTAAAGATAGCTGATTTCGCAGTGCTTTTCGGGTGAATCCAAACCAGCCTTGCCGGTTCCCGGCAAGAGCCTTAAAACCCTTTCACCGGCGTCATTTCTACATGAGCGGTAGGCAGGAACCCGTGTTTTATCCCTATTTTTGAGTCCTGCAAACCATTTAAAACCCAATTTCTTGATTCGTCTTCAGCAGATTAACAAGTCTTATACGATTGCAAAAAACAGGATGCCTGTTTTGAAAGGCATCGACTTGCATATCCGGGAAGGGGAATTTGTTTCCATCATGGGTTCTTCCGGATCTGGCAAATCGACCCTGCTGAATATTCTGGGACTGCTCGACAATTACGATGCGGGAAGCTATCACCTCGACAACATGCTTATCAAAAACCTTTCGCAGGCCAGGGCCGCTCAATTGCGTAACCGGATGCTGGGTTTTGTCTTTCAGTCCTTCAACCTGCTTTCTTTTAAAAGCGCAACCGAAAATGTGGCCCTTCCGCTCTATTATCAAAAAGTGGGCAGGAAACAAAGAAACATACTTGCCCTGGAATATCTCGACCGTGTGGGTTTGAAAGACTGGGCCGCACACACACCCAATGAACTTTCGGGAGGACAGAAGCAAAGGGTGGCCATTGCCCGTGCACTTATTGGCAAGCCCAAAGTCATATTCGCAGACGAACCTACCGGCGCACTTGATTCAACAACTTCTCAGGAGGTTATGGAAATCTTCAAGGAGGTGAACAAAGAAGGAATCACGATTGTGCTGGTCACCCATGAAGACGACATTTCAAAAATGACAGACAGGATCATCCGCCTTAAGGATGGCCTTATTGTGAATGGACATTGATACAAAGTTGACCGTATGCATCTGGCCATGTGCGGTTGGCTGTTGGCACAAGAGGAGTTAAAAAAAGAAAAATGATTGGCTATTAAACAAAATAAGAATTGTGCTTTTCGTTTTAGCCATCGGCAGTGTTGTTTCTTTTTCTTGATTGCCGACTGCAAATTGCCAGTTGCAAACTTCTTTTAATGAACATACCCTTATAATTCAGCAACGGTGTTTGACATAGACAAATGGCAGGAAATAATGAGCACGATCGGCAAGAACAAGTTGCGGACCTTTCTCACTGCGTTCAGCGTTGCCTGGGGTATTTTTATTCTCATCGTTTTACTGGGCGCAGGCAAAGGATTGCGTAACGGTGCCGCTTCGCAATTTTCAAACGATTCCGAAAACTCCATCTGGGTTGGAGGCGGAGAAACAAGCATGGCGTATAACGGACTGAAACCCGGCCGCCAGATCCAGCTTACCAACGAGGATTACGACCTTATCCAAAACAAAATAGAAGGCATAGAAAAAATCACCTGTTCGAGTATGGGCCGGGGAATGAAAACGCTCTCATACGGAAATGAACATGGGGCCTTCGGGGTTCGCTCCTGCATGCCCGACCACCATTATCTCGAAAACGCTCTGGTTACCGAAGGGCGATTCATCAATGACCTTGACATCCGGGAATTCAGGAAAGTATGTGCAATTGGCGAGCCTGTACAAAAAGCCCTTTTCAAAAAAGAAGATCCCATCGGCAAACATCTGGACGTAGACGGAACACCTTATCTTGTTGTCGGCGTCTTTTATGATCAGGGGCGGGGCGACATGGACCGGATCTATATTCCGCTTTCGACCGCACAGCGTACCTACAACGGGAAACAGAATGTAAACCCGATCTGGCTCAGCACCGGAGACGCCCCCCTAGAGAAAAGCGAAGCCATGCGCCAACAGATCGTCAATCTGATGGCTGTTAAACACCACTTCGATCCTCTGGATCTGAAGGCGCTGGAATGCCGAAACAATTCCCAGGATTATTTCCGGATCATGAATATGCTGGATGGGATTCGTTTGTTCATCTGGATCATCGGCATCATGACAATAATCGCCGGCGTTGTTGGGGTCAGCAATATCATGATGATCGTAGTCAAAGAACGGACAAAAGAAATCGGGGTCAGGAAAGCTCTGGGTGCCACACCGTTTTCCATCATCAGCCTCATCATTCAGGAAGCCATTGTCATTACTTCGGTTGCGGGGTATGTGGGTCTTGTTTTGGGTATCGGAGTTCTCGAACTTGCCCAAAAGGCCGGTATCGAAGGCGATTTTTTCAAGAACCCGGAAGTGGATTTTTCGGTTGCAATCAAAGCAACACTCTTATTGATCCTAGCAGGCGCCACGGCAGGACTGTTTCCGGCCATCCGCGCTTCACACATAGAGCCTGTTGTCGCATTACGTGACCAATAGCCGGTAATTTTTAATAAAGGAAAACGATTCATGTTTGATCAGGACAACTGGCAGGAAATATTCGCCACCATAAAGAAGAACAAGCTGAGGACCGCACTCACGGCCTTTGGTGTGTTCTGGGGCATCCTGATGCTGGTGATCATGCTTGGAGCCGGTGACGGCCTGAAAAAAGGAGTTATGAAAGATTTCGAAGGCACGGCCACGAACAGTTTTTTCATGTGGGCTCAAAAAACAAGCAAGCCTTATCAGGGAATGAAACCCGGACGCGGTTTTAATTTTACCAACGATGATGCAAAAGCATTGAAAACACTTGACGCGATTGACATCGTTGCTCCCATGAACCAGCTTGGCGGCCATGACGGAAGCAACAATGTGACCCGTGGCGTAAAAACAGGTCCTTTCGCGGTGATGGCAGAATATCCCGCCTTTGCCAATATTCAGGCAATATCCCTGCGTTCCGGCCGGTTCATCAATGAAAATGATATCCGTGAAAAAAGAAAAGTGGCTGTCATCGGAAAGCGCCCAAGAGAAATCCTTTTCGATAAAAAAGAAAATCCAATCGGAGAATGGATCCTGATCAGCGGCGTTTATTTCAAGGTTGTGGGAACCACCGAACCCGAAGGATCGGGTCAGAATGCAGAAGAACAGGCGGAGCAGATTTATGTTCCATTCAGCACCTTTCAGTACGCTTTCAATTTCGGCGATAAAGTCGGTTGGTTTTCGGTAAAATCAAAAAACAACGTGTCGGCTTCTCTTGCCGAGGAACAGGCCCTTGCCCTGATGAAAGAAAGACATAAAATCGCCCCGGAAGATTTGATCGCCATAGGTCACTGGAACATGGAAAAACAATTTAACAAGATAAGCGGCCTGTTTGTCGGCATCAATTGGCTCGTCACTTTTGTCGGAATCGGAACACTCTTTGCCGGCGCCATCGGGGTAAGCAACATCATGCTGATCGTGGTCAAAGAACGCACAAAAGAAATCGGAGTCAAACGGGCACTCGGGGCAGGACCATTTTCCATTGTTGCCCAATTGATTATGGAGTCTGTTTTTCTGACTTCGATTGCCGGCTATGTCGGACTTCTTGTTGGAATCGGAGTCCTTGAACTGGTTTCATCGCTCATGCCTGCAGATGGCAATTCGATGTTCCAGAACCCAGAGCTGAAGCTTGCTGTTGCACTCAGGGCGCTGAGTATATTGGTAGTAACCGGCGCCCTGGCAGGAATGATTCCGGCATACCGGGCCGTGAGTATCAGTCCGGTGGATGCCCTGAGAAGCGAATAAAATTTAATTTATGAATCAATATCAAACATTATGATCAGGAAAATTCTGAAATTCTTTTTGCTTTTTATTTTGCTGGGAACCTTCGGCTGGACAATCTGGTTCCTCTGGTCCAAATCCGACAAGCCTCCGGTTGTTTTCAAAACCCAGGTCCCGCAACAGACCGACATCATCCAGAAGACAGTGGCAACCGGCTCTATCCTGCCACGCAAAGAAATTTTCATGAAGTCCCAGGTTTCGGGAATCATCGAAAAGGTATATGTGCTTGCCGGACAAAACATCCGCCAGGGAGATGTCATTGCCAAAATCAAAATCATTCCCAATATGGTGAATCTGAATAGCGCCGAAAGCAGGCTGAATCAGGCCAAAATTTCAGCCGACAATGCAAAACTGGAATACGACCGCAACAAAAAACTCTTTGATGAAAGCATCATTCCCAAGGCCGAATTTCAGAATTATGAACTGAAATACAATTCCTCTAAAGAAGAAATGGTGTCGGCACAAAACAATCTGGATCTCATACGCGAAGGCGTCACCCAAAGCTCCGGCTCCGCCACCAATACGCTGATCCATTCCACCATCTCCGGAATGCTGCTGGATGTTCCGGTGAAGGAAGGAAATTCGGTTATTGAAAGCAACACATTCAATGAAGGCACCACCATTGCTTCTGTTGCCGATATGGGCGAAATGATCTTCGACGGTAAAGTGGATGAATCGGAAGTCGGGAAACTGAAGCTGGGTATGGATCTGATCCTGACTGTGGGAGCTATTTCTTCGGAAAAATTCAATGCTAAACTCGAATACATTTCTCCCAAGGGCGTTGCCGAAAACGGGGCCATACAATTTCAGATTAAAGCGGCTGTCCGCCTTGAAAAAAACCAGTTTCTGCGCGCCGGATACAGTGCCAATGCCGACATCATCCTGGCCCGAAAAGACAAGGTCCTGGCTGTATCCGAAAGTCTGCTTCAATTTGAAAAGGAAAAAACATTTGTTGAGGTGGAAAACGCTCCCGGCAAATTTGCAAGAAGGGAAATCAAAACAGGCATCTCCGATGGCATCAATATCGAAATACTGGAAGGCCTTCAAATTACGGACAAAATCAAACTTCCGCTTTTAGGTGCCCCACCCGTCCAGTAGCCAGGCTTTTAGTATTGTAAATTAA
>PLXK01000188.1 GCA_003151415.1 Bacteroidota bacterium | reverse complement strand
AGACAAAGATGCCTCTATCCCTCACGCAAGAAAATGGGGAGATTACGGCTCCTTTTTCTCTTCCGGCAGAAAGATGTAGTTCACTTTCAAATGATTATCCGGTGGTTTGGTCCCTGATTCATATTCCCTGTCTTCCTCCTCGCCATCTTCGGGGTCATCCTCCTCGGGATCCGTTTCCCAGCTGTATTTTTTGCGTTCGGGGCCTTCCCCGCGAAAGAACCAGGCACAGACAATACCTGCCAATGAACCCAGCAGATGCGACTCCCAGGAAACACTGTCAACAAGCGGAAAGACACCCCAAACCAGTCCGTTGTAAAACAAGAGAATGAGCAAGGAAATCTGCAACAAACGCGGATCCTTCCTGAAAATACCGGCAAAAAACAAAAAACTGACAAAACCGTAGATCAGTCCACTGGCCCCGATGTGATAGGCATTGCCTCCTCTGGCCCCCGCCCAGACCCAGAGGCCTGTCATGAAATACATCCAGAANNGAATTGGAAAGCAGGTGTTCCCAGCTGCCATGGATCAGCGGAGCGGCGAATATACCCGGCAAACCCTGTATGGTTCTGGGGTAAATACCCAAACCCTGCAGATTCCAGTGAAAATAGGCCGTGGCAAACTGAATAAGCCAAAGCAAGGCTACAAAGAGCGTTGGGAAAAGCAGATTCAGGAGTAATTTTTTGCTCTCGGATTTCATTGTCTATTGCCTAACCAATAACGTGCCATTGACAGCTTGTCAGTTTATTTGCTTTGACAGGAATGTCCGTCAGGGTGGTTCAATTCACCATAAAGGCATAGAGCACCCCCCCCCGATCCCCCTCTCCATGAAAAATGCAGAGGGGGAAGACTGTGCTTTTCTTTTTTTCTCCCCTCTCTATTTTTCATGGACCGTGCCCGCTGANNGCCGCGGCGCAGGCGAGGGAGGGGCAAGGGGGTGAGGCGAGTGCGATCATAAAGACCTTTGATGACAAACTTATGAGGTATAGCGAGCATAGCGCAACATAGAGAAAAACGGGTCATATCTTCATGGTTCTCAATGCTTATTTTCTTCAGATTTGAATGTCTGTCCGCGTCGTTNNCTCCCGAGTTATGTGAGATGTTGCAAATCCCGTTCTGTCTGCTTCCTGCTCCTATTGCAAATAAATAAAAGTAAGCCCTGTATTGACTCGTCCAAAACTTAAAATATCCTCTGCTATCAGTAGTTACCGAGGCAATTTGTGTAAAACTGGCTCTCATACAATCCGAATCTGTCGTGTAAGAAAGTTCAACTGTGACATTCTGCAAGGGTGCACCCGTAATCCGGTCTGTGACATAACCTTCAACACCAGTACGGTGAAATTCTTCCTTCAGGCAAGAAGAAGAAAGAGCCATGATAAGAAGAAGCAAGCAAAAAGTTTGTTTATTCCGCATTCGTATTTCTCTGATTTCAATAAATCAAGTCCATATAAATATATACAACATATTTACTATCACGTAATCCGTTTTCTCAAGGAAAGATTTCCAGAATTTTTATTCCGAAACAATCTTTGATGTCGTGAAAATCTTTCACTTCTGTTCGGATCAAGTGAAATTAAACATCGACAAGTCTTTTTAGATCCCCTTTGTTTTTTTGCGTGAAGGATTGAGGCANNTGCCGAAAGCCTGACCCTGAAGTAATCCCGCTTTTCGCGGGGGTACTTCAGGGGCACGCCCAAATTATCCATACACACCGAAAATCATTACCTCCCCCATTCCTTCAAGATTCCCTAACACTGACAAAATATACAGCCCTTACATTTGTATAAATCAAAAAAGACACAATGAGTTTTATCAATCAGGACATTATCGGAAACACGGCCACACTCTACATGAAAGACGGCAGCATCAAAAGCGGAAAGATTCTGGGGTTCCGGACAGATGTACAATCTATGGTTGCCCTTGAATTTGAAACCAAGCCGGCCAACGACCCTTATGCACGTGTGAAATACATGGAAAGAACAGAGTTTCTGGACACAAACGGCATTGAGGCCATCGATCCCTATTGCAAATAGGTTTCGGCCTTTTTTAAAAATTTCAGCCTGATTCTTTATTGCAAACAACCCCATCCGCCTATGGCGAACGGGGTTTATTTTTTAGATGAAACGAACTGTTTTCTGAAAACAATTCCGGATCATTTCATATCCTTAATCACATTTGCAGCTTCCTGCAATTCGGCATCTTTTTTCAGGCGTTTCTGAAAATCCTTTTCCCTGGCCATTTTGCTGGTGTCTGCCGCCATTACATGCAGATCTTCAGTCAGAGAAGCCACATCCAGACCCGGAATTTCCTTGTTCAGCATGTCGAACTTCTTGTTGCTTTCAACAAGCGCTTTCTGCTGGGCTGAATATTTTTCCAGGTTGAGTGTTTCCTTCGTGTCTTCCTTCTGATGTTTGAGCAACTGTGCCTCCTCGGCAATGAGCTTGAAGGATTCATTCTCTTTTGTGCGGGCCTCACTGCTCTTGCGCAGTTTCGAATAGTTTACCGGATTCACCTTCCAGGTACTGTAACTGGCTTTGGATATTTCATCCCATTTCATCGGATAATCGAGTTCTCTTTCGCCCAGGTCCAGATACATGTAACGGTCGGGAAGAACAATTTCGGGAACAACACCTTTCAGCTGTGTGGCTCCTCCGTTGATGCGGTAGAATTTAGAGCGGGTCACCTTCACCGAGCCCAATGGCTTGAATGCGGCAAAATTAACATTCAGATAATCGTCCAGATTGGCGAATTGCTGTACAGAACCTTTTCCGAAAGTGGTGCTGCCCATAATGATTCCCCGCTTGTAATCCTGTATGGCCGCTGCCATGATCTCGGAAGCTGAAGCACTTCCGGTATTGACGAGCACGACCAGCGGGCCGTCGTAGACAATGGCTTCATCCTTATCGGCGAGCACACTGGCCGGACCGCTGCGGCCCTTTACCTGAACGACAGGCCCCTTGTCAATGAACAGACCGGCCATATCCACCACATCGCCCAATGAACCTCCGCCGTTATCGCGCAAATCAAGAACCACTCCATCCACATGTTCGCTTTTGAGTTTGATCAGTTCCTTCTTCACATCGGTTGCGCAGCTTCTTCCACCCATTTTGTTGAAATCGGCATAAAAAGAAGGCAGTTTGATGTACCCGATTGTTTCGCCATTGGTCTTTAAAAGATTGGAATGGGCATAGGTTTCTTCAAGAACGACGATATCTCGGATAATGGTAATGACTTCGATGCCCCCACTTATTTTTTTAACCGTGAGCCTGACTTCGGTGCCTTTCTTTCCACGAATAAGTTTGATGACGTTATCCAGTTTCATGCCGGTCACTTCAACCGGTTCTCCGGCACCCTGCGCCACTTTCTGAATGATATCTCCCGCTTTGAGTTTACCCTGACGCCACGACGGGCTGCCCGGTACAATGCTGGACACTTTTATTTCATTTTCCTTTTCCTGCAGCTGGGCGCCAATTCCTTCAAGCTGACCAGAAAGAGCCATATCGAAATTTTCGCGTTCGATGGGTCTGAAATATTCGGTATGCGGATCGAACACGCCCACGATGGCATTCAGGTACAAAGTGAAACGATCGTCCCTGTCCACTTTGTTTAAGCGGTCGAACACTTCGTCTTCTGTTTTCAATACTTTTTTCCGGGCATCGGCCTCCATTTCAGCAGGTGTTTTCGTCTTGAAAACGCTGTCTTTTTTAGCCAAAGCCTTTTCCTGTTCCGTTTGCATTTCGTTTACCCTGTACAGAACCTGGTATTTCAAATATTTCCTCCAGGCTTCCTTCAGCTCTGTCTTGTTGGCCGCATAGCTGAATTTTTCCGGATCGAGTTCAACACTTTCATCCGCACTGAAATCAAAGGGGACGGCTAGGATGTCGTGGTAATATTGCTGGTCTTCTTTCGTTCTTTCCGTTACAATGTCCAGCGAAAGATTGAAGAACTCGAGCGAGTTTTGTTTAACCAGATCATCGATCTTGTACTTATACGCCGCAAGTTTATCCACATCTTCCCTGAGCAGGATCTTTTTGTTGTAATCCAGCCGTTTCAGATACAAATTAAAAACATGCACAGAAAAAGTGTCGTTGAGTTCCTGAGGATTGAAATGTGTTGCATTCAGGTTCTGAATGAGCATGTCTTCGATGAGTTCATCTTTGGAGGGCGGGCCCTGAAAAAGCACACAGGAAGTGATCAGAAAAAGAAGGCAGACAGATATTGAGAAGCGAATCAGAAATGGTTTCATAGTTGTAGTTATGTACACGAAATTACTGAATAAAAGGCAGACCCTCAGATCTGTGTTCGTTAAAAAAGCACAAAAGATCGGGCTTTGCAAAAATTAACCGGAATAAACCGGGGCCGATACCTGAGAGACAAGAACAGATAAAAATGATTATGACTGGCCGGTATATCTGAAAAAAACAAATCCCGATAAACCCGGGATTTGTTTTTTATAAACAGATTAACGTAACAGATTCACGCATTCACTGAGGACTGATTGCGCGCAGGATTACTTCGTCCTCTCCTGAATCGTCAGCACCTTGGTATCCGAGCCGGCAGCATTGCTCACCTTGATTTCTATTGTGTTGTTACCCACGTTGAGGCGCGGGCTGAATGTGAGCATGTGATTCGAAGGGTTGTAATTCAAGCCGGTGTTGTAAGCAGCGTTGTTCAGCCTTACGCTCACCTCACCTATTCCGGTGACTCCGGTAAGAAGTGCATCCACAGGCACCACAATTGAATTGACAATGGCCGGGTTGCCCATGGGACTTAAAAACTGAACCGAAGGTTTTACAGGCGCTGTACCTATTCCGATACCGGTACCAATTCCGGTGCCTGTTCCAATGCCTGCTCCTGTACCTTTAGCTCCGCCGCCGCCCGGATTGGCCGCAACGATAGAAACCGAAGCCGATTTAGAATCTGTACCGAATGCATTGGTTCCCTTCACCATCACATTATTCGCACCCAAATGCAAACCACTTATGCTGAATTGTCTGGACGTAGGATTGAAGTTGAACGGAACATTTCTTCCATCAATGGTCACTACGATCCCTGAATTGCTGCTGACATTATTCACCATACCCGTTACAATGAAATTTACATCCGAGCTTGTTACCGGGCTCACAACCGGGTTCGAAAAGCTGACAACCGGCGGAGGGTTTACATTGGAAGGGCCCGTTCCATGTGCCAGTTTAATCGAAACTGTTTTTGAGTCTGTTCCAACACTGTTTGTTGCAGTGATGTGAATATCATCCTGACCAAGCTGCAGATTTCCTTTGATGGTCAGGATCTTTGAGGACGGATCGAACACAAATGGAACCGCGGTTGAATTGATATTGACATGAATCTCATAGCTGCCTGTCACATTGGTTACGGTTGCCGTTACCGGGAAATTCGGATCGAGGGTAAGGAAACCGGCTTGTGTTGGAGAAGTAACGGTAATGACAGGAGCACTGCTGCTAAGGCCATTTCCTCCCCCATTACCGCCGCCGTTTCCGGTTGGAGCCGGAGGCAAATGGTTCACGGCGATGGATTTTGAATCGGTCCCGCTTGCATTGGTTGCTGTAATGGTAAAATTATTTATTCCACCGTGCAGCATGGTGGTGTAGTTCAGCGCCTCACTTGCCGGGTTGAAACTGAAACCGGTTACCTGATTGTTATCCATGGTCACATGAATATCAGAAGCCGAACTCGCATTCTGCACAAAAGCATTCAATGTAAATGAAGGAGAGTTTGTTGTGTAAGGGTTGCTGGTGGGATTGACAACATTGATGACAGGCTTGGACAATACATAACCTCCACCTCCGTTGCCACCACCACCTCCGTTGCCGCCGCCATTTCCACTTACAGCGGCCGTATAATCAACCTCCTGATCTTTGCGGTCGGTGCCACCGCCGTTGGTGGCAACAATGCTGAATTCATTTTTTCCGGCGTGAAGGGTTGTATAGAAATCAAGCGAATGGCTGGAAGGGTTGTAATTGAAATTGGCCACATTCGAACCATTTGCAAGCACCTCAATGTCACTTTTGGAAGTCACGTTCATCACGTTTGCCTGAACGGTCATGCTGCCCGCTGATGTCGGGAAGGGACTCCGCATCGTGTTTGTGATGGTCACAACCGGGCGCGCTGCAGGCGGCGGGCTGCTGATGATATCAAAACTTTTGTTGTCCGATCCTGCAGAATTCGAGGCCGAAACAACGATGTAATTGTTGCCGGAATTCAAATTCGCAATGAATTGAATGTCATGTGAGCGCTGATCGTATGCGAAATTTGTAAAATTGGCGCCATTGACTTTCACCTGAATATCGCTTTGCGAATTCACATTCATGATCATGGCAGAAACATTGGCCATGGCTCCGGCCGTTGCATATGGATTTGTGCCTGGACTCAGAATGGTCACCGTTGGTTTTGGAGTGATTTGCGGTGCATTGAAAACGATATCAATGCTCTTGTTGTCATAACCCGAACTGTTCGAAACGGAAATGGACAAATAATTGTTTCCAGAAACCAGGGCCGGGCTGAACTGAATTTGCTGGGCGGATGGGTTGTAGGAAAAATCAAATCTGGGGGTTCCATTCATTTTCAACTGAATGTTGTTCTGCGAGGGCACATTGGTCACCTGCGCCGTCACCGAGATGGTTCCCGAGGAAGTCGTGAACGGATTGGCAGAAGGGTAAGAAATGTTAACCGTGGGCTTTGAGGCGGCAGGCGAATATACCACGCTTAAGCTTTTGCTGTCTGAACCGCCGCTGTTGGAAGCACTGCAATAAAAAATATTGTTTCCAACCGAAAGAGAGGCATTGAAGCTGAGTTCCTGAGTGGAAGGGTTATACAGGAAGTTCATGACCGGGTTGCCGTTCATTTTCAAACGGATATCATTCTGGGAATTCACGTTGGTTACCTGTGCCCGGATGGTTACGTTTGCGCTGGCCGTGCTGAATGGATTGGTATAGGGACTGATTATCGTCACCACCGGCATGGCAATTGTCGGAGGGCTGTACAGTATCTGAAGGCTTCTGTTACCTGACCCGGCATTGTTGGTGGCGGTAATGTAAATTGAATTTCCTCCCGGATTGAGCTGGGCATTGAACTCAATTCTTCCTCTGTCGGGGAAATAATTGAAGTTCGGAATGTTCAGTCCGTTCACACGCACCTGAATCTGGTTCGCGGAATTTACATGTTCTACCCTGGCGTCTACAACCACATTGTTTGTTGGCGAAGTATAGGGGTTGCCTCTTGGGCTTGTAAATTCAACAACCGGTGTCGGAAGCGAGGGTGGAGAATAAATGACATCCAGGGTTTTGCTGTCTGCCCCGGCATCGTTCACGGCCCGGATGTAGACGTAATTGTTTCCGGCATTGGTCATTAAATTAAACTGGAGCTGACGGGTGTCTCTGGAAAAATTAAAGTTATCGACCCTCATCCCGTTCACAGTCACACTGATCTGGTTGCGGTCATAGACATTGTAGACATTGGCGTAAACCGTTGCATTGCCCGAATTGGTGAGGTAAGGATTGCTGATCGAATTTGAAAAACTGATAACCGGGGCCTGAAGAGGCGTCCCGGCGTTGATAATAACAGGAGCGTAATTTACCATCAGACTCTTGCTGTCGGCACCTCCGGCGTTTGAAACAACAATGTAGAAATAGTTGTTTCCCGGATTGAGCGAAGCGCTGAACTGCATCATTTTGCTATAGGGATCATAGGTAAAAGCACTTGAACTCATGCCGTTTATCTTGAGCTGAATTTCGTTGATCGAGTTTACATTGTTCAGGCTGGCCGATACAGTCAGCATATTTTCTGTGGATGTAAATGGACTTCCGGATGGGGAAAGAATATTGATTTGAGGAGGGTTGTTCTGATACACCACAGGGGCGGTGTATTCAAAATATTCGGATTTGGAATCACTTCCAAACGCATTGTTGGCATTGATTGTCACCACATTGTTTCCAGGGGCCAGATTGAAATCGCCGCTGAAAGTTCCATCGCTCGGATTAAAAAACCAGCTGCCCGCTGCTGTTCCGTTGAGCGTGACCTGGATGTCATTCGGATACATGACATAATCCAGGTGTGCAGCCAGATGCGCATAGGCAACCGGTGACGAATACGGATTGGAAGCCGGTGAAGTAAGGGCAATGTGCGGCATTGAACCGGCCGGCACGTTATTAACGGGAGGCGTCACATATCCGGTCCCGTTTTGAGGCGGAGTATATGTACCGTTTCCGTTTTGTGGCGGAATCACTGCGCCATTTCCATTTTGAGGCGGCACGTTCGAATTCTCGACAATAACTCCTCCCTGGGGCGGATCCGAAGAGACGACTCTGTAAAAACAGGAAGAAGAGAAAGCGAGAATTGCCAGGAGACAGCAGAAAAGTGAGATCCGTACCAAAGTAGCCTGTTTCATAGCTTTAAGATTTGGGGTGGTAAGTGTTTTGTTCATAGAAATGGGGATTTGGAGACAAGGAATACAGGAACCATGCCGAAAATATAGTTTGATTGAAAAAATTAAGAAAACGTTAGAAATACCTGGATTGAGATCAAATTTATTAAAAAATAGATAGCAAACCAGTTCTTTATATATATAATGCCGAACTCACAATAAATTCATCTTAAACTCACAAAATTGTTCCCTGCATAATGGCCATGGCCACCGAAAAATAGATAATCAAACCGGTTACATCCACAAGGGTGGCTACAAATGGAGCCGAAGAGACAGCGGGATCGGCCCCGCATTTTTTCAGGATCAAAGGCAACATCGAACCACACAGTGTTCCCCAAAGCACCACACCCATCAATGCAAAACCAACAACAAAAGCAACCAGCAGCCAATGGGGACCGTATATAGGAGTAAAGCATGACCAGGTGGCCACCCGTGCAAAACCGATGATACCCAGCAAAGAGCCCAGAAACAGACCCGAAAACAGTTCCCGTTTCATCACTCTCCACCAATCCCTCATCGTGACTTCTCCAAGAGCCATGGCACGGATAATGAGTGTTGACGCCTGTGAACCTGAATTCCCTCCGCTGGAAATAATAAGCGGCACGAAAAGAGCAAGGACCACGGCTTTGGCGATTTCGTCCTCAAAATAGCCCATGGCCGTTGCCGTGAGCATTTCACCAAGAAAAAGAATGACGAGCCAGCCCGATCTCTTTTTCATCAGTTTCAGAAAAGGGATATTCATGTAAGGTTCGTCCAGCACTTCTACACCTCCGATTTTCTGAATATCTTCCGTTTCTTCTTTTTGAGCCAGACGCAGAATATCATCGATGGTCACGATACCAAGCAAAATGCCCTGCTTGTCGATTACAGGCAACGCCACCCGGTTATTTTTCCTGAAAACAGCAATGGCTTTTTCTTCATCATCACTCACTTCCAGATAGGTGAAACGCCCGTCCATCACATCACTTACTTTTTTGTCAGGAGAAACAAAAAGAAATTCACGGATCCGCACATCATCAATCAGCACACCATGCTCATCCACTATATAAATAACATTGATGGTTTCTTTATCCTGTCCATGGGTGCGGATATAATCAAGAACCCGGGCAATTGTCCAGTCTTTTTTAACGGCCACATAGTCCGGCGTCATCATGCGTCCCACACTGTGTTCGGGATACCCAAGCAGCGAAAGGGTAATGGCACGTTCCTGTTCGGACAGGAGTTTCAGAAGGGCGTTGACAATTTCTCCGTTCAGTTCCGATAAAAATTCAGTCCGGTCATCCGGCTGTATTTCATTCAGAATTTTAGCCGCCTGATCATGGGGCAGATCGCGGATGATTCTTTTCTGGGTATTCAAATCCAGAACCTTGAAAGTCTTTACCAGTATACGGGGCGAGAGAGCATTCAGCACCAGGGCTTTTTCCTCATCGTCCACATTTTTGATCAGATCAACCACTTCTGGAGAGAGCCAGTCATCCAGCGCTTCTTCCAGTTCCTGTGTCCTTCCGCTGCGGATGATTTCTTTTACAGCCGCTTTATTCAGATCTCTTTTCATAAGGAAATTGATTTAGTCCGGATTTTTTTGCCTGGAAAGAACTCCGGGATCAGCAGAAACGGCTTTTCACTCTAACGGTGAACAAACTGTAACGAACCGGTACACTTCCGTCTGGCATATGCGTTTATCCTTGATTTGCTCTTTCATTCACCCTCAACAAGCCCAAGAAGAGCAACCGAACAGGCCCCATGCAAACTTTTGATTGTGAAATTCGTGCTAAAAGTAATAAAGCAAAAGAAATACCGAAGCCCTTTGTGTTTTTTTTCCTGCCTGTTCCGAAGCAAAAGCAGGCCGGGTTACCGGTTCGATGATTCCGGCGGCCCCTTATTGAAATTTTCATCCCCAAGAAACCTTTGCCCCACCCCAAATTCTTACGCAAAGGGCATATTCCCCTTCCGAATGGCTTTTCCTTCTCCGCAATTTCATCGTCTGCATTAATTTCAGGATATTTGCATCTATCCATCCGGAAAATGAAAGAAGAACATCAGCACACTGGAGAACACCGGCATGACCATGCAAACGATTCGCATGCTGATCATGGGCACAGTCACGATCATGGACACGATCACGATCATGAACACGATCATAAACATGGACACGACCATGGACATGGACATGGACATCACCATCACGGTACATTGCCGGCACACATTACCCGGGCCTTTACGGTAGGCATTGTTTTGAATTCGGTCTTTGTCATTACCGAGGTGGTTGCCGGTCTTTTCACCCATTCGCTTGCCCTTTTGACAGACGCCGGACACAACCTGAGTGATGTGGCCAGTCTTGCGCTTGCTTTGCTGGCTACAAAATTTGCACTTAAAAAAGCAACCAACGATTACACCTTCGGATACAAACAAAGCACCGTTCTTGTTGCGTTGCTCAATGCCGGAATTCTGCTTCTGGCCCTTGGAGCCATTGCTTACGAGGCCGTTCTGAGACTTTCAGAACACAGCACAGCAGAGGTGCAGGGAAAACTGGTGGCGCTTGTTGCCACGGTGGGCATTTTAATCAATGCCATTACCGCATATCTCTTCATGCGTGACAAAGACAAGGACCTGAATATGCGCGGGGCTTATCTGCATATGGCCAGCGATGCCCTTGTTTCTCTGGGTGTGGTTATCGGCGGGGTCATCATGCTCTACACGAAACAGTATTGGATCGATGCCGCACTCAGTTTGGTGATTGTGGTTGTGATTGTCTGGGGTACCTGGGATTTATTAAGAGAATCGCTCAGGCTTGCACTCAACGGAGTTCCAAGGGGCGTTGATCTTCAAAAAATCCGTCGTTTCCTTCTTGCTCAAAAAGGGATCACCGAAGTTCATGATTTGCATGTCTGGGCCATCAGTACCACTGAAAACGCGCTGACGGCTCATTTGGTTGTTCCGGGCGGGCTTGACAACGATCATTTGTACGATGCCATCAGAAAGGAACTGACACAGCATTACAATATCAAACATTCCACCATCCAGATAGAACGCAACAAAGAAGAATTTCTCTGCGAACAAAAATGCTGATGTTTACGATCCCGGGAACCCTGAATTCCATTTGACCGGTTGCCGGAAATTTCAGGCTCTGCCGGTCTGTATGCCCGGAAAAAGAGATACCACAAAAATTCCAATCCCCAAAACCCACGCAGACAAACCGACTTTTTCTTTGAGTCTGGCAGGCTGCGAAACAAAGCTCTTCTCTTCCATTCCTTAAAATCCTTTCTTTAGGAAAGCACAGGCCTGTTCGCTCCCAAAACCTAAAATTGGGTCCGTAAGAATCCCATGTCTTGCGTCATCCCTGAGTGGAAAGCCGTAGCCCAGCTTTTATTCAAGTAAGTACAAGGACGTAATTCATTCCGTTTAAGACTGATTCAGGACACGCTGCCGGCCGGGGCATTTATCCTCGCAGTATCTTTGTAATAGAAACATTATATAAGAGATTTTAACACGCTCAAATCGTGTGGGATCAAGGGGAAAACAAAATAAAAACCAATACAAATTCAAAAACAATTAAATAACCAAACAAATGGACACGTACACAATTATTTTTAGCGTTGGCGGCATACTTGCGCTGGTAGGCTTTGTAGCTTTAATTACCTTTTTTGAGGACATCAAGAAATGGATGAGCGCACGGATGGCAAACAGGCGCGGGAAAGGGAAAAACCACGAATTTGATCCGCACCGGATTCACAACATCGATTACATGTTTCACGAAGGAGACGAAACACTTTTAAGAAATCACAAAGGCAAAATGAAAGACCTTGCAAAGCATTAAAGAGTAAAAAAGGGGAAAAGGGATCAGGTTGAGTGAGATCAAGATCGTGTGAAGAGCAATTGCTAAAATTATTCTTTCAAAATCGTTTTATTCAGACTTCAAGAAGATTCTTCCGGTTAAACTCCACCCGCTTATCTCCAGTCTTTTTTCTGATATTGTTTTATCCGTGGCTCTGAAGAGCTTGCTCTTAATGGATCCTCATGTGCGCGAATTTCCATTCCCAAACACATCGAATCCGGCATGAATTTCTTCCTGCCTGCCTTTCATTTCTTCTTCAAAGGGGAAAAGTCTTCGTATAACGATAAGGAGCAAAACCGCCGAAGCAATTTCGATCAGTTTGAGCGCTATGGAATATTCCATATAAGACAGCTGGCCGCTGAGTTTGAGTGTGCGGGGTCTTAAAACAGCAACAAAAACAGTTGTGACAAAGGACAATACATATACAGCCCACCACCAACCGATGACTTTTTGAGGCTTTTTCAAGCCAAAAGAAGGATTTGCTTTCTGGACGTAATAGGTCGTATTGTCACATATTTCGGTCATTATGGAAAATGGTTTGTAAAAATTGTAAAAGGGGATGAACCAGGCCCCTGCTGCAAGACCTTCGGGGCTATCCAGGTGAGGAACTCCAATCCGATACAGGTTTCCGTAGGCTCTTCTGAACCACATGATGAAAAACACCCAGTAAGCCAGACTACTTAAAATTTCGAAAGGCGAAATAATTTCAAGACGCAGCTTGTTGTTGGCCAATTGCCCGGCAGTTACCCTTCCATCGTTTTCGGCCAGCATCAGGTATTGGAGGCCATACATGACAATGCTTCCAACACTGATGACAACATTGAACCGCAGCACCCAAACAATCGCTTTCGAACGCCAGCGGTTGTCCCTGACAAATTCATCCTTATCCGATAAATCGAGAATATTCTTCATAAGCCTTGATGAAAACCAGAATCAGGTTCCTGTCATTTATTTTTTCACATCATTGACAAAATGAGCTATCAGTCCGGGATTATAATTTTCAAAATGTTCAACTTTGTCATTGGCCATATCTCTTCTCATCTTTCCAATTGCCCTCAGAAACCCTTTGTAATAATTTGCCTTGGTTGAATCGTTCTCAAACAAAGCAATGGCGCACTTGTCCATCAGGTCAATAAAGTCGCCATTGAATTGGAGCTTCTTTTCCAGGCTCGTATTGAAATAGTGTATACAGCTTTTGAATAAATACAATTCCATGCCTGATATACTGTCGTATGCGAACCGGTTAAATTCGGCATAGATTGGATTCTTTGCGTATAGGCTTGAAATTTTCATGATCGAATCATTGGAGTAGGTATACTTGTCCAGGTAAGAACTGTCCTGCGAATAGGCAATGTGGAATCTCAGGTTTTGCGATTGAGTCAGACAGGCCGCCATTTTAGCAAGAACTATTTCCCGGATAAGTCTGCTTGAACTTTTTTCAGCAAAATCTGCTGCATTGAATTTTCCGTAAAGAACAACCGTATCCAGGGTCACTGACTTTATAGAAAAGCTCTGTTTAACGAAGCCTGATAATTCTTTATTGATACACTTTCCCTGTTTTAAAGAAGCCATCTCTCTGAGAGACTGAACATTTTGTTGAGATTCCGTTTTGTCATCCGAACAGGAAAACAGCAGAATACTGAACAGGCAAGCCAGAGGCAGTGATAAAAGCGGTTTCATAGGGTAATTTCAGCAGGAGTTAAGCACAGAGATGTTCTTTAAATGTACAGGAAATTCTTACAAAATATAACATATTTCTTTATTCCGCCCGGCACACCAGCCAAACGCAAAAAACCTGCTACCCTTTTTTGGGGTAGCAGGTAACAAAGACAGTAGAATGAAAACAGGCTTTTGATTAGTGCTGAACTACCAGCTTGTCTTTTTTAACGCTCAAACCATTTACACGCAGGTCGGAGTAGTAGAGTCCTGAAGCAAGTTCAGCTACATTCAGTGTAGTAGTAGCATGATCTCCACTAACAAGTTTCTGGCTGAGGATTACACGTCCTGACATATCCAAAAGGGTCAGATCAGCGTTATCGTTGTCAGCAACAGTGTATTCAACTGTTACAGATGTAGTTGAAGGATTTGGGTAGAGACGGAATTCTGCAGTTGCAGCATTCTGGGTGTTTGACAGACGGAAAGGAATGTCGCAACCATCGATCATCGACTCAGACTGAGTGATTTGCTCAACAGTTACACCGTTTTTGGTGAAAGAAACAAATGATGTAGCAGTGCCGGACATTGTTGGTACTGGGAATTCAAATACGCTCAGTGTATCTGAGTTGTCGCATTTTCCGTTTCCATAAGCATCGGCAGTAGTGAGCCAGTGGTAGTTCAAATTAGCAGGTGAACCGGCCCATGGAAGAGGGAACATGTGTGAACCAACCATAACCAATTGATCAGGGGTACCAGTGCTGATACCATTGAAAGCGAATGTAGTGAAAGGGTGGTTGTAAACATGGATAGTACCCAGCATAGTTGGATCGGTTGGGTCGATGTTGTAAAGGTTAGACTCTGAACCGAAAGGAATTGGTGCATTTCCAACGATATTGAGTGAAGAAGAGGAAGCAATGAAAGCGATTCCCCGTGGGTCGAAATTCTTCCTGATTACATGCACATCGGCAGAGTTGCCGGTAGCAATGTCAACAGAAGTGTAAGATGGTTGTTTGCTGTATAATTTGCTGTTCAGAACACCGGTAACAACGCCGGCAATTTCTACCTGGGAATTGAATCCGTTTGGCATAAGAGCTGCAGCTACTGCAGTGTGCTGAATTCCGAAGTATCCAATCAGGCGGGTGTAAACAAGAGCACCTGTGTTGGCTGTACGTACAAACATGATTTGAGTCTGGGTTCCGATAATCGATTTTACGGTAGAAGTTCCAGTCATGATATACGCTTTGTTGAAGCCATCATACAGAATGCTAGCTGGTTCATCATCGCTTTTGTTGAGTCCATCGAAGTTACGGGTGAAAAGAATTGCGCCTGTTTTTGCATCGATAACCACCAACTGGAGGTCAGCAGAAGCACCGCTCAGGTAACGGGTAAGAACCAGGAAACGATCCAGGTCAGCATCGTAGGAAAGATCAGCAGCCTGTTCGTGACCAACTGTCTGTTTCCACATCAGGTTACCAGCAGCATCGGTTTTGATCAGAACGCTTTGCTGACCGGCAGCATTGGTAAAGGCCAAAATACCATATCCTGAATTTGCAGGATTGCTTGCTTCAACAAGTCCTCTTACGGTAAGGGTATTCACACCGGAAGGGCTGTTGATGATAAATGTCTGGTGCCAAAGATTCATACCTGACAAGTCATATTTTGCCAAAGAAACACTTGGCATTTCACCGGCAACAGTCGAAAGCGACACGCCAGCAGTAACATAGGTAGCAACGGGGTTCACTTCAGATATTGCTGTTGTGATTACCTTATCGCCCCGGCCGTGATCAGCAGGAAATCCGGCGATGTGATTGAATTCATTAACTTGAGCCGTGGAGCTGAGTCCCAGTGCACACAGAGACGCTACAAAGCCGATCTTAGAGATTGTTTTCATTTTTAAATGTTTTAGAGGTGTAAAAATATTTCATTTGTTTTCATCCGAAGAATGTTCTCATTCAACAGGTCTTTGTCTTTTCTTTTTTTTGTTTGAATCTTTCGGCGCTTTCATTCGCCAACCAAAGTCTTCTTGTTCTCTTTCAGTACAGGCGCAATGCCCGTCCATTCATTAAAATACGTTCCTAATTCAAATACCCGATTGCAACCTCCCCCGCTCTTGCCTGACCACAAAGCGCGGCCATTCAAATTGATTCCTGAGCACACATATATAGTGAGTTTAATTTTCCGGGCCTACCCCAGCAGTTTATCCTGTTTCAGAAGTTTTGTGGATGAACTTCCAATCCATTTTACTGCATCAAAGAATTGTCACGAACAAAACTTTGATTCTTGTAGTCTTCCTTTCAGAGAGGTTCGCGGATGTCCCCTCTTCCATTCTACTGCACCGGAACTGGTTTTTAAGAGCAACGCTTCCCCGCAAATCCCTTTTCTTTTTTGGCAATCCTTTCATGCTTTGAAATCTTTCTGTGGATGAAACCTTTCTTACATGTTGAATTCTGAGTCAAATGTATAACAACAAATACTGCAAGTCAAGCGGGCTCAATAAATCATTTGCAAATTACGTCTTAATACCTTTTTTACTTTTCACAACTAGGTACCAATACCTAAAAAACGAATTCAGCACCCCGGAAACCACCCCAAACAGCCGGAAAAGAAAACCATTGAAACACGCTGGCCAGGCAACTTCATCTCATTTAGTATAAGTAACACTCCATACAATACACTCTAAATGAGATCCAAACTGCAATAAAAGCCAAAGAAAGATCAAAAACATCCGAATTCTTTACCACAATGGCCTTCAATGCCTGACAATGATCTTTTCTCTTCGCAAACTTTGACCATTCACATGAAGATCAATCAGGTAAACCCCGTCCGGAAGATTGGAAACGCTTACACTAACCGTGGCAGGATGTTCGGCCGGTGACATAACCTGACTGGAAAGCTGTCTTCCCCGGAGATCCGATAAAATCACTTCCACCTTGTCCTTATCTGCCAGCTCGGCCTGAATCTGAAAAACGGAAGAAGCCGGATTGGGGAAAACAAGGAAACCGGCCTCGGATTTAATGTCCGTTTTCGCCAGGCGGAATGGGACATCGCAGGCGCTCAAGCCCGATTCATCTCCGCCATAGGCGACAACAAGAATAGGCGTGGATGCAAATTCCCGCCGCTCGGCCTGTGAACTGTGACTGTGCAAGTCAAAACGCGGATGAACCCCCACCGGCTCGGAAGACGAACAAAGTCCCTCGCCTTTTGAATCGGCCGTAACCAACCAGAGATAATCCAGAAATTCGGGAGAGCCATTCCAGGGCTGTTGAAATTTATGAACTCCTGTCATAACCAGACCTCCATCCACCCCATTGGAAATGCCATTAAACCGGTAAGAACTGAAGGGGTAATTGAAGATGCGCATCATTCCTGACTGGCTGGTATCCGTCGGTTCGATGTTGAATAAGACGGACCGGATACCAAAAGGAAGGTCTTCATGGCCAATGATACTCAGGGCCGGTCCGGGTGCAACCACCACACCTTGTATCTGAAAAGTTCTGTCAATAATCCGGATAAAGCCAACTTTACCGGTGGCGATATCGACCTGTGTATACGAAGGCTGCAGGTGAAATACAACACCATCCATCTTTCCGGAAACCTCGGCTGCAATAATCAGCGAAGAGTTCATGCCATCGGGCAGAATGCCTGCATCCAGGGCATGAACGGCCAGCCGGCGATCGCCGATTGTCCTGGTGTAAACATGTACCCCGCAATTTGTCAGGCGGACAAGCATCAGCTTTGTATCGGTTTCAGCCAAACTCCTTGACACCGAAGTTCCGGTAAGCAGGTAATCATGTCTGAAGGGGTCATACAACACCCGGGCAGGCTGATCATCGCTTCCGCTCATTCCGCTGTAATTTCGTGTAAAGTCAATCGCGCCTGTTCCTGCATCAATCACAACCAGCTGCAGATTGCTGTTTCCTCCGAGAAGTGTGCGCGTCAAAACAAGAAAACGATTCATATCCGGGTCATAAGCCAGAGAGCCTGATTCCTGACGTCCCACCGATACCCTCCAGATTAAATTTCCGGCGGCATCTGTTCTGATCAGTACGCTTTGTCCCGGAGCTGAGTTGGTATAAGCCAGCAAACCGTAGCCATTGCCTTTTGCAGCCGTTACTTCGGCAAGACCTTTCACCGACGTGAAATCTCCCGGGACCGGAGCATTGAGTTGAAAGCTGCGGTGCCAGACTGGTTTCCCATCCAGGGTGTATTTGGAAAGAGAGACCCCGGGCAACTCTTCGCCGGCGCTATACCGTGTTGCTCCGGCCACCACATATTCCCTCACCGGATTCTGCTCAGACAATTTTGTGGCAATGACCTGATCACCCTGACCATGATCGGCTGGGAATCCTCCATCCACATGGAAAAATTCATTGAACAGCTGGGCCTTTGCCCCGATTCCCAAAAGACAGAGAACAAGCACCCATCCAAGTTTTGCATTTCGTTTCATGTGTCTATTTTTTATATCCGGATATTGCCGGTATCAGCTGCCTTTCCGCGCTGTTTGTGTTTTTCTCCGGTAACTGAATTCCGGAACGTCATTTCACTCTTTTGATTTTTTAATCCTTTCAACAGTGAAGAATACAAAAGGATGGTGCGGAAGCACCAAACCGGATTCAGGCCATCAGAACCCCGATTCATTTTATTTTTCATTGCATCAATTCACGTTCTTTTGCCGGTCGCTCTGAGGAGCTGTATTCCGGCTAAATTCATGCAATACACAACAAAGCTAAGCGCTCACAAAAGCAATGTCAACAAAAGGCTCCAATTCGATGAAAAATACGCTTAAACACCTTGTTTTTGAGACCTTTCCCTACGTCTGTATACCGATTAACAGGAAAACTTAAGGTCCCCCTTTTTTTGTTTCCTGTCTCTGTTTTGTATCACGATGTCAGCATCAGCCTATTCATTTGCGGATTGCGCCCGGCTTGGGGTAATTCTAATTCCCGTGCAACTCATCCTGTTTCATTTTCTTCCACAGTTCGTCATTGATCCTTCCGATGTGTATCAGAGAATCAGAAATTTCCTTGTATTCAATTTGCCTTAAATCCGGCTGTCCTGCATTGACCCAGGCTGTATACCACAAACTGCCAAGCAAACGAATCGATTCCAGCATCCTTCTTTCCACCATATTTCCAAGCATTTCATTGTACGCATTGGTATAGGCTTCCGAATACATTCTGACCACCTGCGCACCCCTGTTCTCCATGCTGTATTTCAGATCGGGTGCAAAACGGGCATTGAGAGTTGCTTCAAAACCGAGCACAGAATCCTTCGCCGCATAGCTTTGTTTTACGGCCTCCCACGCCGCTTCAAGAGGATTTGCAATATAAACGGCCCGCCCGGCAAAGAAGCCATATGTTTCTGATTTCAATTCCGGAATGCGCGACTCCCAGAAGGCATGAATTCCTTTCTGATTGCTCAATTGTCCGTTGTAGTTTCGTGTTGTGTGCAAAGGCACGTGCGCATCGGCAACATAATGGCCCAGATCCGACGAATAGTGAAGAATAAGGTCCGTATTTTTTTCCTTGAATGCCTCGCTCAGCCGGTAAACCATGCGTTCGATATACCAGGGAACAATGCCATGGAGCAGAAGTGAATCTTCTCCGTATTTCGCCACGGCGTCTTTCCAGCGATGAGGGATGGAGTCAAAAGGATGCAGCCCATAACGGTCGGAATCCAGAAAATGGCGGGCCGCTTCGTGAGGATCTGAAAACCTGCGCCGGTCAGGATCCGTCGCATGTTCGGTCAGGTAGTCGATGTGCTTTTTGTAAAAACCAATCATCGCGGGAGGCAGGGTAAACACAGCCATGCGGTTAATCCGTTTGTGCGCGAAAAAGCCCCAGGAAAAACTTTCAGAAGGGGGAAATAAAACAAAAATCAACCAGTACAAAAAAATGCCGGAAATCTTTTTTTTCATGCTTTTTTTTAACCTGAAACAAGTCAAAATTAGCAAAAAGGGGTGTTCCGCCAGCCAATTGCATATAAGAAATATCGTTTAAAGAAAAGAAAGGTGAATTCGGAAAGAAAACGCTTAACCCATTTTTACAAGAAAGCCGTCTTTGAGAACCGGAATGATACCGGTCTTGTCCAGCGAAAGGCAGTATTTGATATCTGCTTTCAATCCCAGTTTCGAAAGCCGTTCCTTGTGTGAAGAACCATGAAGCATCCGGTAGGGGTTTTTCTGGGCAGATTGAAACAAATATTTGGCAGCAAGGGCAGCATCACCCAGCTTATAGTCTGGCGCATCGGAAAGCTGATCGGCAACGGCTCCCGCAAAAAGCATGTCCTCCATATTGAACCTGTTCTTCCAACCCGAACAAAGAAGGATAACCTCCTTGTTTTGAGTTTTCAGCCATGCACAAATTGCGCTGAAATTAAGGAACGAGCCAATAACCACTTCCTGTGCTTTGTGGGCGGCTTCAATGGCCTGAGTACCGTTCGTGGTAGAGATCACGATGGTTTTTCCACGGATTGAATCCGTCATGTACCCATACGGCGAGTTTCCGAAATCATAGCCGGGCAGGGCCATGCCGTTTCTTTCAGCGCCAACGAGAAAGCCTTTTGATTTGTATTCTGCCGCTTTTTCCAGACTGGCAACGGGGATCATTTTTTCCACGCCGTACTGAAACGCCGTACATATGGCCGAGGTGGCCCTGAAAATATCGATAACAACAACAATGGAATTGGCTCTTTGGTAAACGGGATAGAGCTGCGGAGAAATGCAGACCTCTACAAGCAGCTTTTTATCTTGCGGATTTTCGCTCATTTTCAAAGGAAGTTATGAAACGGGAAAACGAATTCATGAACAGAACACGCTTTCTGGCTGAATTGAAAAGCAAATCAATTTTTCAGAAAAGGTAATTTCACCACTTTTGCTTTCAGATTCTTATCCCGGATGCGGATAAATATTTCAGCATCCGTTTTGGCCAGGTCTGCAGACACATACCCCATCCCGATGCCTTTTTGCAGGGAAGGGCTTTGGGTACCGGAGGTTACTTTCCCGATGGTCTTTCCCGATGCATCCGTAATCTCGTAGTCGTGACGCGGAATTCCCCGGTCGATCATCTCAAAACCAACCAGCTTCTTCCCTACTCCCTTTTCTTTCTGGGCAAGGAAGGTTTGTGAATTTGTAAACTCTTTGCTGAATTTCGTAATCCAACCCAGACCGGCTTCAATGGGTGAAGTCGAATCGTCAATATCATTGCCATAGAGGCAAAAACCCATTTCCAGTCTTAAGGTATCGCGTGCGCCCAAACCGATGGGTTTGATCCCGAATTCTTTTCCCGCTTCAAAAATCGCATCCCACATCTTTTCGGCCACTTCATTGTCGAAATACAGCTCAAAACCACCTGCACCGGTATATCCGGTATTTGAAATCACGACATTTTCTATTCCGTTGAATGTTCCCTTTTTGAAGGCATAATAGGGAATCTCGCTCAGGTTAACGGAAGTGAGTTTTTGGAGACAGTCAATGGCTTTGGGACCCTGCACGGCCAGCAGCGATGTTCTGTCTGAAATATTTTTCATTTCCACACCTTTGGTGTTGTGACTGACAATCCAATCCCAATCCTTCTGTATGTTCGAAGCGTTCACAACAAGCATATACGTTTCTGCATTGATCCGGTAAACCAGCAGATCATCGACAATTCCTCCTGTGGCATTGGGCAAACAGGAATACTGCACTTTCCCATCTACAAGGATGGATGCATCATTGGAACAGACCCGCTGAATGAGATCCAGGGCATTCGTTCCTTTCAGGATGAATTCGCCCATATGCGAAACGTCAAAAACACCCACGCTCTTGCGAACGGTGATATGCTCGTCATTCAATCCGGAATACGAAACCGGCATGTTGTATCCGGCAAAGGGAACCATTTTGGCTCCAAGGGCAATGTGTTTGTTGGACAGGGCGGTATTTTGCATAGCTGAGATTTGGAATGCAAAATTAACAATTACAGGGAGGTTTTACAGGTTTTGCGGCAATAAAATATCTGATAAGCGTCAGGAAAACCGGCTTTCAGAAGCGCACAAGCCCCGCAGAAAAGATTTGATTACTTGCCCAGAAGCTGATTGAACAATTGCAGATAGGCGTTCTGCTGGCTTTGCACCGAATATTTTTCAAGAACAATTTTTCTGCCTTCTTTACCGATACGATTTCTCAGTTCGGCGGAATCAATGAGCTGAGAAAGCTTATCCACCCATTCATCCACCCCGGAAGCCAGAAAGCCATTCACTCCTTCCTGAATGATGTCTGTATTGACCCCTATGGGCGACATGACCGTGGGTATTTCCAGAGACATATACACCAGGCCTTTGAGTCCGCATTTGCCTTTGGTCCATTCATCATCGGGCAAAGGCATTATCCCGATATCAAATTCCGAAAGTTCAGCCAGTTCGGTTTTCATGTCCCAGGCAATTCCCTGAATACCCAGCTTGCTGTTCTGATAACTGCTGTCGCCGATCACTTTGAAATGAATCCGGTTTCCGTATTTCTCTTTCAGCTTTTCAAGTGCCGGAACAGTGAAATCAAAATGCTTGATCGTTGTCAGGCTTCCGCTCCAGCCGATGCACAAGCTGTCGGATTTGTTATGAATGCCGCTGCGCTTGTATGTGTCGGTGTCCACAGTGGTTGGAATCACCTTTACATGGCTGTTGTGTGTCCTTGCATAAGCGGCAAGGTATTCATTACCGGCAAGAACCAGATCCGCCAAGGCGATAATATTGGCGGTTTTGCCCGGGTTTTTGAGCCAGCTCAATTTCCGGTTTGCTTCAGAAACATCCAGATGCCAGATGGCATCGTCGAAATCGAAAACCAGTTTGGCTTTTGCGTTGCTGAATTGCTTTTCAAAAAAGGTGGAACCCGTCATAAAGGCCTCGCGCTGGACAAAAATGAGGTCATATGCATTCATTCGCCTGAGATCTTTCAAACGGACAAACACACTTTTGAGAAAAAAGTACAATTTGCGTCTGAAGTTTCCGGGCTGATAGAACATCTGATCATCGCTTTCGGAAATCAGAAAGGAATAATCGCATTCGTAGCCGTTTTCCTTTAAAAAGGAAAGGTATTGTTCGAAACGGTATCTCTGACTGGGAGA
>PLXK01000010.1 GCA_003151415.1 Bacteroidota bacterium | reverse complement strand
TTCAAACAGGATACCCTTCGTTTAAGCCTTCCGCATGCCGAAAAAATGTTTCTGGACAGCAACCTTTTGCTTTTGGCCCAGAAGTTCAATGTGAATGCTCAAAAAGCGCTGATCCTTCAGGCCCGGCTTTACCCGAATCCGAATTTGTCTTTTAGCCGGGGTCCTGTTTTCGCTCTTCATAACCCCAATGCCGATTTCATAAACAACAGCGACAATGCGGCAAGTTTGTCGCAGATGATTTTGCTTGCGGGTAAAAGGAACAAGGCAATCAAGCTTGCCGAGGCCAATGCTACCCTTGCGGAATATCAGTTTTTCGATCTTCTGCGAACCTTGAAGTATACGCTTCGGACGGACTTTTACAACATTTATTACCTGCAGCAATCGGCTCAGGTGTATCAGGCCGAAATCACGGCCCTGAAACAGGTTTCGGATGCATTTGATGCCCAGCTTGGAAAAGGGTATGTGGCCGAAAAGGAAGTGGTCAGGATCAAGGCTCAGCTGTACAATTTCCAGAGCGAATACAACACGCTTCAGAACCAGATCTATGCCACCGAGGAAGAACTCAGGCTGCTGCTGCGCGTAAAACCGAGTCATTATCTGGTTCCTTTGGCCGATACGGCTGCCATCGGTAAGCTGGATCCTCAGAAACTCTCTTACCAGACCCTGCTGGATTCGGCATACAAGAACCGAACCGATCTGCTCATGGCCAAAGAAAATACACAGATCAATAAACTGAATTACCGGTATCAGAAAGCCCTGGCAGTTCCCGATCTGACCTTGTCTCTGGCCTGGGATCATCAGGGCAGTTACGTGAACGATTATAACTCGGCCGGTATCGCCATCGATCTTCCTTTTTTCAACCGCAACCAGGGGAACATCAAAATGGCAAAAATCATGATTGACAATACCCAGGCTCTGCAGCAAAGTGCCGAAGATGTGGTAGCCGATAATGTATCGGTTGCCCTTCAAAAGAGTTTTATCCAGACCAAACTTTCGCAGAATATAGATTCGAAATTTACCGGCGACTTTAACCGGCTTATGGGCGAAGTGCTGAAGAGTTACATGAAAAGGGAGATCAGTATTCTGGACTTCCTTGATTTTTATGATGCCTACAAACAAAACGTTCTTCAGTCCAACGCCATCCGTTACGGGAAGGTTCAGGCCTTCGAGGATCTGAATTATTATACGGCAACGAATTTTTTCAACTAAATATTTTCAGTTCATGATAAAGCTTCGGGTGAAAATGAATAACAAGACGGCTCTTCTGATTGTGGTGCTGGGTATTGCGGCGCTGGGCTCCTGCAAGAAAGAGACAGAGGTTGTATCCGACAGGAAACATTACGTGATTCCTGATTCGCTGATGAAACGGATTCCGGTAGATTCGGTTCGGGAAGGCCAGATGGTGAATTCCTTTGAGCTGACTGGGCAGGTGGATTTCAACCAGGATAAAGTAATCAATCTGTTCCCGCTGATCAGCGGAGTTGTGCAGGACATCCATGTCATGCTGGGGGATTATGTGAATGAAGGCGAAGTGCTGGGCGTGATCAAGAGCTCGGAAATGGCTCAATACAGCAATGATTATCAAACAGCCCAAAGCAATCTGAGTCTGGCCGAACTCAATCTTGAAAAAACGAAGGACATGTACCACCGTGGTCTGGCCTCGCGCACCGATTCTCTGTCAGCTGCAGTCGCCCTGGTGGAGGCCAAATCGGAATTGGAACGAATCCAGCGGGTATTGAAGATCAATGGGGGCAGTACTTCCGGCGATTACATCATCAAGGCGCCCATCAGCGGTTATATTGTTCAGAAGCAGGTCAATAACAACCAGGCCATCCGTTCAGACAACAGCAGCCCGTTATTTACCATTTCAGATTTAAAGGAAGTGTGGATCTGGGCCAATGTGTACGAGTCGAATGTGGAAAATATCCATCTGGATGATGTGGCCGAAGTGACCACCCTTTCCAAGCCCGACCGGATCTTTAAAGGCAAGGTGGATAAACTCATGCAGGTGATGGATCCGGCAAGCAAGGCGATGAAAATCCGGATCAACATTCCGAATCCGGATTATGCCCTCAAGCCTCAGATGTTTGCCAATGCGCGTATCGTGAATCCGGAAAACAAACAGGCGCTTTATGTTCCCTCGAGTTCACTGGTTTTTGACCACAGCCAGTATTACACACTGGTTTATTCGGGTCATGGCATAGCGGATATCCGTCAGGTGCATATTTTGAATACCTATGGCAAGAGAACGTATCTGAGCGACGGGGTCAGGAAAGGGGAGCGGGTCATAACGGCTGAAGCATTGCAGATATACAGCGAGTTGAATAACTAAGAAACCCGGGGCAGGGATTGAGTATGAGAAAAATTCTGGAGAAGATTATCGGCTTTTCGCTGAAAAACAAGTATTTCATTTTGTTTGCAGCCACTGTGCTTATTATTGTCGGCGTCATTACGTTCATCCATATGCCCATTGAGGCCTTCCCCGATGTGACCAACACCGAGATTGATATCATCACCCAATGGCAGGGGCGAAGTGCCGAAGAAGTTGAAAAATTTGTCACCATTCCCATCGAAATTGCGCTTAACCCGGTTCAGCAGAAAATCAGTCTGCGTTCCACCAGCATCTTTGGCCTGTCGTATGTCAAGCTGATTTTTGAAGACGATGTACCGGACCGCGATGCGCGGCAGCAGGTCATGAACCTTTTGTCAAATGCAACACTGCCCACCAATGCCGTTCCCGCTGTTCAGCCGCCTATTGGCCCAACAGGCGAAGTTTACCGCTATACGATCAAAAGCACATTCCGGGATGTGAGAGAACTGAAAACGATGCAGGATTGGGTGATTGACCGCCAGCTGCGAAGCGTACAGGGGGTGGGAGACATAAACAGTTTTGGGGGCAAAACAAAAACTTTTGAAATCAAAGTCAACCCCGAAAAGCTGGCAAACCTGGGACTGACCCCTTTGGACATTTTTACGGCGGTACAAAAAACAAACATCAATGTCGGTGGCGACATGATNNGAGGAAATCAAAAACATCATCATCGAAAACAACAACGGAGTACCCCTGCTTGTCAAAGATGTGGCCACAGTGGATGTTTCCAATATGCCAAGGCTGGGATGGGTGGCGAAAAGTGAGCGGCATGTGGACAAAGAGGGAAAGGTCCTGGTTAGCGATGAAACTGATGTGGTGGAGGCCATTATCGTCATGCGTAAAGGCGAGAACTCTTCGGAAGTGGTTAAACATATAGAAGAAAAAATCGATTACCTCAATCAATCCATTCTTCCGAGCGACACAAAGATTATTCCGTATTACGACCGTTCCGATCTGATCGGATATGCCACACATACCGTTCTGCATAACCTGACCGAAGGCATTTTACTGGTTACCCTGCTTGTGTCGCTGTTTATGTTTAACTGGCGCACAACCTTTATCGTTGCCGTAATTATACCCATGGCTTTGCTCTTCGCCTTTATCTGTCTGCATCTGATGCACATGAGTGCAAATCTCCTGTCCCTGGGGGCGGTGGATTTCGGAATCATCATCGACGGGGCCGTGGTGATGGTGGAAGGAAT
>PLXK01000248.1 GCA_003151415.1 Bacteroidota bacterium | reverse complement strand
CAATTACATGTGACGTTTAGTATATTTCTATATTTGAATGAGGCTATTTATTGATGTTCATTGATATATCTACATGAAAAAACACATAAAACTCAAAAAAATGAAAAAAACATCATTACTTCTGCTCTTTGCCGGGATCATTTTTCAGGCAAATGCAACGATCAGTCAAATCAGGTGGGGCAGCAGCGGAGATCCTTTAAACGGATTGACGATTACCTGGAGCAATTCCGGGACCGCCGATTCTGTGAAGTGGGGGTATACCACTTCCTATGAAAAAGGTAAATTTTCGGGAACGAAAAGAGCGGGCTATTCAACCAATTCTTTTTTCAAATACACCTTCCCAACGGTAACGGCCAGTTCTGTTCTTTACTATTCATTGTACGACTCCGGATCCAAGACCTGGGGTGCGCAGCAAACCTTTACGACTTCTCCTCCGCTCAATACAGGTACATTTACTTTCTGTGCCCTGGGTGATTGCAGAGACTATCCGACTACGTTAACCACTATTTCCAATTTGGTAGGCGCCAGAAAACCTGCATTAACACTGTTTAACGGCGATCTCACACTGAGTGGAAATTCTGCAACTCAGTACAATACATTCTTTACCGCGGCCTCTAATTTTCTGGCGAACAATTTAGCCTATCATGCTGAAGGGAATCATGATGCCGCCAGCCCTTCTATGTTTTCAAATTTGTGGGACTTGCCAATCGTAAATGGTCAAAACCTCTATTATTCCACGAAATACGGGAATGCAATATTTATTACTATAAATACAAATGACCCGAGTAATGCCACACAGTTGTCCTGGTTGAAAACAACATTGGCCGCCGCCGCTGCCGATCCTTCCATTCTTTGGAAAATCGTTTCCTGTCACCATGCATTTTTTAATACAGGAAGCCATACCGGAGATATGGACGCTTACCGCTCTACTATATGGAAAGCTTTTGATGATTATGGTGTTGATCTGGTTATAAACGGGCATGATCACAATTACCAAAGGTCTTTTCCAATTAATCTGAATTCTGGTTCTGTTGGAAATCCGGTTGCTCAATACGGCAGTGCTGCGGGACAAGGAAGATGTGAAATCATTGCTGGTGGTGCCGGCGCCGGACTCTACTCCCAGGTCACAAGTTCAGCGGATGCCTGGTCTATCAAGACATTCAAACAATCCTACAATTATCTTACGTGTGATGTGCAGAATTGCAAAATCATCATCACCGATTATGACCAGACAAACGCGGTTATTGAAACATTTACTTTGGATAAAACCGGAACAAGTGCTTGTGTGACTACCGGGGAGCCTTCTCTGACAAAAAATCCGAACCCTCTGGTCGTTTATCCCAACCCGTCTGATGGCACAATTACAATGCATTACAGCTCGGAGAATACCGGTGAAGCTTTGATACAGATTTTCGATATCATGGGAAAAGAAATTGTTACGGAAAAGGTCAGCAAAGCCACTGCCGAAATGGATTTCAAATATGATTTGTCAAAGTATGCGAAAGGTACCTATACGATTTCAATCATTGTAGGATCTCAAAAAGATAAGGCTACAATTATCCTGAGGTAACCGAATAGATCTCTTTTTAAAAAGCGCATCTTCCTCAAACGAAGATGCGCTTTTTTTTCTGAGCAAAGAATGGGTGAAAAACAACAGGAAAATTCACTGCTCTCTGTTGCTTTTCTTTTCAAGAACATAAGTTCTGCGTGTCAGAATAAACCGGCGGACAAGAATTTGCTCGTCGTGGCTGATGTGGGCTTTGTGCGACATTTCAGGAAGACAATCAAGCCAGCTGTCCTCGCTGAATGCATCCGCCTTATACAAGGTGTGACACTTGCCGCAGTGCGTGGTGTAAAGGACTTGCCCGGCGGTGAGGGAACGTAAATCAGCATCCGTCCATTTTCTTTGTGCAAGGACTACTTCCTTTGGGGTTGGTTTGTGCAAACCCGCATGACAGGAAGCCAGGCAAAGAAGACTGTAAAAAAGAAAGAAGACAAAACCGTTAAGGCGAAAAGACATGATTCCAGGTTTAAACAATCCGGGCGTATGCCCCGGGGAGACAACGTTTCTGCCCGCTTTGCAAAGCTAACTTCTGTTGGGGATTTGTGCAAATCCGGCCTTTTGCCACAGGCTTCTTCAGGAATAGCTTTTCATCCCCTCCCGATTGAACCTTCTTTCCCTTTGGCTATTCAAAACTACCCCTTGGCTAAAAGCCGGAATTCGGCGAAAGATTGCCGGTAATTTTAAGATCTAAAACAGAAGTTATGTTAAATAAAACAGGAATTACGAAAATGTCAGTATTGGCCCTTTGTGTGGTCATTGTTTCTCTTTCTTCATGCGAAGTGGAGTATCGGGGTGATCAAAGGTACTCGCACTACAGAGGATATGAACATGCGCATTATCCGGACCATCACGATGAATACCATCACGGTTACCATCACGATGATAAAGGTGGTGAAATTCATGGCGATCCGCGCAGGTAGTAAGGAAATGAACAATTCCTATTGGGTAAAAGGGTCCTTTTGATATTGCAGAAGCCAAATTTTAACCCTAGCTTTCCGACCTAGCTAGATTTATATGGGGAAGAAGATAATCAAACCGGCAGGTGCAATTTACAAAACGAATTGCACCACCATACGGATTGATGAGGAAGGGATTCTGTGTGTACAGGTACATGAGAACGCCGAACTGGACCGGGAAGAAATGGAAAGCTGTTTCGACATTTACCGCCAGCTGGGTTGTGCAGAGCACAAAATACTGCAGATAATCGACGGGAACTACAATTTCAACATCACGAAGGAAGGAAGGGAATATGCCTCCGAGCACGGAAAGGAATTTTTCATCGCTTCCGCTTTGGTCACTACGAATCTCGCGGTGAGGCTGGTTTTCAATTTCTTTATGAAGTTCTATAAAGCCGAGTTGCCATTCAGGATGTTTAAAACCGAAACGGAAGCAAGGACCTGGCTATATGAATTCAGAACCGTAAACCCTCCCAAAAACTAGCTTACAGAAAGCTTTCTTTTTCAGCTCCCCAAAGATCTGTCTGAGGATTAATTTTGAACCTGAAACAGCGATTCAAGGGTATCTTTGTGTTTGGTGTATTTATAGAGATTTTTGTCTTTCAGGATAGAGCCAAGCAACAAATCAGTCTTTTCCTTTTCTTTGGCTCCATTGGCATTCATGCAAACCAGGTGAGAGAGCAGAAGCTCATAGTATTTGTTTATGTAATATTCTTTATAGCTCTGTTTCCCTTTATTTTGAATAATGGTCATGTCAAAATCCGGGAAGCTGAAATCATCAAACTGGTAATAAGCGAGTCCATTTATTTTCGGGAACCGTTTCAGGTATGCGCCCGCTTCTTTTGTGTTGGGCGGTTTTACGATATTCATATAGCCCCAGATGGTGCTTCCGCAAAAATCCATGCAGCGAAGAAAGAAGATTCCTTTCTCCGTATCGTTGCTCAGGTGATACTCCTTCAGTTTGAAATCGCATTTGGAAAAATTAAACGGTTGATTCTTGTTTCCAACTGCGGTAAACAGCATGGAGTAATACGTATCGACCAGCTCATTTCTTGGAATGTTGGCAGCAGAAAGGCTGTCGAGCAGCTTGTCTGTGTTTGCCGGGTTTTCTGATGCAAGATTCAGAAACACCGCGCGGATCAGGTAAATGTATTTCAGCGTGGGTTGTTCAGGCAGATCCAGATACACAGTCTTGAGCAGATCGTTGTCAACGAGAAGGGACTGCACAACAAACGAACTGGCTTGTTTCAGGTTTGGCGGGGTGTTTAGTTCAAGGTCTTTGACTGTGTTTTTGGGTGGTGCGTTGCGGAAGCAAAAGCTCTTGTATGCTTTCCCAAGCTCTGTTATTTTTTCGCGTTCGTTAACCTGGGCGAAACATGTACCCAGGGCAAACAGGCCTGTTAGCAATAAGCTGATCTTCTTCATGCAATGATTGTTTGATTAAAATTAGAGAATTATTCGATGCTTTGCATCAGCCCATCCTAAGAGTCCATTGCCTGGATTTGAATCCGGGGTTTTTGCACGATTGCAAAACCGCGCGGGCGGGCCCCTATCTTACTTTTCCAAAGTACATCAACTCCCAAATTCCGGGGTCGCTCACGTCTTCTACCTTTTCGCCGTTCACAAAATGCTCGAGTTGAACATTGCCCGTAAAGCGAAGGTATGAACCATTGAAACCTGCAAGCTTTGCCAGGTAGTGCTTTATCCCTTTTACGTAGTCTATCAAAGCTACGTCAAAGATGGTTTGAGCGCGGTGATAGCTGATTTTATAACGCTCGTTGCCGTCCTTGTATTCGTAAATAACGGTATTCGCCACCGGCTTGCCGCTTTTTTCATCCAAATGTTCATCCAGCAGCGTGAAACTTACCTTGTTTGCATCATCGGCAATGATTTTGCCGTTTTTTGCGAGCATGAAAATAGGAAGCCTGGTGCTGCCATACCTTTTTTCAGCAGTGATGTAGCTGGTTACGATGGAATAGTCGCCGGCTTTTGCGCGGCCCCAGTACCAGTGATTGATCAGCTTCAACATCACAACATCTCCCCAGTTGTGGTCGTGATAGCCTGTGCCGGTGAGGTGTTCGGTTTTAGTGCCTACGGTCAGGTCGAGTGCAACTTCACCCTGTGGCACCGATGGCAGCCAGGCGAAAAGATGTTCATCGTGTTCGCCAAAATAATTGAAACCGCTTTTTGGCCGCCACGAAGGTACTTGAGCTTTCAAGCTGACATCAACGACAAGATCTCCATCGGATACATGAATCTGATAATTCTTTCCGTCGCCACGGAAATAATTGGTTCTCATATGTACATCACATTTTTCTTTGCTTGCCTTAAACTCTGCCGGTGTAACAGGCAAGTCTTTGTGTATGGACTCTCCGCCGGGTCTGGTAATTTCGAGCGTAGCGAATGGCGCGAGGGGGCCTCCCGGACGCATGAATGATTTGGTGTAAAAGATAATAACGGCAGATGAGCCGTCGCTAAGATGCGAATCAAAATACCACCACTCATAGCTGCCTTTATTGCCGTCGGTTCTCATTCCGTCTTCCCAGAGAGCAATGTTTTTCGGGTCCAAAGCAAGCTTTTTGTAATCCTCTGGTTTGTCGGCGGTTCGTGCCAAAGTTTTGTTCTGAGCAAAAGATGTATTTCCCGCTAAGATAACCGCCAGTAAAATCAGTATTTGTTTCATTTCTTCTGATTTGTTTTTTGTTCAGGTTGCCCAAACAAAAATACGATAAACGGTAAATGAATGTTTTGGGGCTTGTTAAAAGAGGAATAGGGGGCGAATTGATAGAAGTGTTAAATTGCTTTGCAAGCACAGATCCCTCTCGCACAGGCTATCCCGACAGATCTGCGCGAACGGGGTTTGTTCCAAGGCCCAATCTGTGTGATTACACGGGCCGAGTCTTTAAATAATTGGTTTGTTAAGACAGAAGACGCGACATTCGCTGTTTCCCAAACAATGATTTTTTCTGTCTGGTTAATGTATCGAGCGCTACCATCACTGAACGAAGCTAATACATCAAGCCCATTCTCAAGGCCAACCTCTACGATTACCGCAAGCAATTCCTTGACTTTCACTTTTTGCCCCGCTGCCAGCAGTTTATTATAAGCCAATACCCGAGTTCGAGATTCTGCTTTGATATCATTAGCCAAAATTTTCAAATCTGCATTTCGGGCTGGCTCTGAAAACAAGATGTCCCAAGGTGGTTTCGAATCAAAATTGATATTGCTCTTGAAAAGACCAAGGTTATCACAAAAGAGTAGTTGGTAAATCTGATTCAGAGATTCTGTTTTGTATGGCTTAGTTGATTTTTTAAAAATGTCGAATAACCCCATTCTATTATTTTAATTGATGTTGATAAAAAGCATTTTAACGCAAACAATTAAATTATTTTATTCATGTCTATAGGATAACCTGAATTCCGAAGTTCTTTGGCTAGCTTTAAATGCCAGGCATCCTCAGTGTCCATATTGATATAAACAACCCCTGATATATCATTGGGTGTTTCAACATCGCCTTTTACTAAGGCACAGACTTTATCTCTCCCAATTTTTCCCATTAGGTAGCCATGCTCAAATACGACATTTTGTCGCGCTCTATTGTTGTAGGTAGGTGTTTCAGTTTTTTTTCCTCCCAGGTCACATGGAGTATATAACACAATGCCGAACCCGACATTTGAATATTCCTCAATCTTTTCAATTATGGTTTTTCCTGAACTTGCTTGTTCGTGAAGGATTATAGGCTTAAATCCAATTTTTTCAACAAAACGGGCAGCCTTTATTTTCGCTTCATCATCGTGTCCATGTACAATAAAAATTTGTGAAGTATCGATTTGGCTATCGCTAACTAAAACCTCGGTGGCGTAATTTATGCTGGTTTTTAGTAACTCAGTTTTTGCTCTTAGTTTTTTTAAGTTATTTAGTTTGTAATTTATCTTGTCTCTGAAATCCTGAAGCTCGCTGCCAGAAGAAATGCTTGTGCCAAAAATGTCAATGCCGGAACCTGCATTATCATAACTGGTTCTATACTCACTGTATTCGTAATTGAAAGATTGTTTTAAGTATTCTGAATTGTAATCATTCCAAGCAGCAAAATCGTCTTGCCACACATCGAACTCTTCTCGAGAGTTGATTTTTCTATTAACAGCTTCTTCGCCGATGGCGATTCTCTTATCTAATCCAGAATTGAATTCCGTTTTAGTAATCGTTAATTCAGTTGGTGCTTTTTCTCCGGTTTGAGCTTGTCCTTTTTTTGCCATGTTATTCGATTGCTTTTATTCCTTGATATATTTCTAACGATTAAGCCAAGTTACTTTCTTTTTGATCGTATTCCGCAATCAAATTATCAGTATTTAATCGAATAATTCCTCGCAGCTATGCTGCGAGGTTGGTTTGCGGGACAGATATTTTTGCGAAGCAAAAACAGGAATCACGAATTAGTTAACATTTTGATACCTCGAAGCTCTGCTTCGGAGTTATTCATTAGAAAAACTTTCCTCAGGAAAAAAGGAGCCAAAACTGAAACATTGAAAAAACTGAAACATTATTGAAACATTTCTGCTTCGAACCGGCTCCAATTGGCTCCAAATGGAGTATGGAAGAGGGTATAAAATGCGAAAACCGCCTTATTTTGCTAATAAGGCGGTTTCTAAGTGGCTCCGGCGGGAATCGAACCCACATCAAAAGTTTAGGAAACTTCTATTCTATCCATTGAACTACGGTGCCAGTAAAATTAAGAACGTTGAAACTTCTATTCTGTCCCCGCCCGAACGACCCGCGCGGGCCTTTTCGCGCTTTCGGTCGGGCGGGCATTGAACTACGGTGCCTGTCTTGATAAAAGAACTATTTAATCATCCCCCCATTCGAAATTTCTTTAGAAGGCAATACAAAAGCCAGTTCCCCGTTGGCATTCTCGGCCATCAAAATCATGCCCTGCGATTCGATGCCTTTGATCTTGCGGGGAGCCAAATTTACTAAAATGCTTACTCTCTGGCCAATTATATCTTCGGGTTTGTAAAAGCCGGCAATGCCCGATACAACGGTGCGCTGGTCCAGACCGGTGTCTATCTTGAGCTTTAAAAGCTTGTCGGTCTTGGGCACACGTTCGGCTTCGAGGATGGTGCCCACCCGGATATCCATTTTTGAGAATTCTTCAAAACTGGTTTCGTCTTTGGCCGGACTCATCACCTGATTTTGTATTTCGTTCATTATTTTGCTTTGGTGCAGTTTCAAAATCTGTTCTTCTATGGCCGGATCCTCGATCTTGTCGAAGAGCAGGGCAGGCGGGTTGATCTTGTGTCCGGCATGCAGCAGATCCGATCGTCCGGCATGGGTCCATTTGAAACCGCCCAGGTTGAGCATGTCCGAAAGCTTTTTTGCGGTGAAAGGCAAAAAGGGTTCCATCAGCAAAGCGAGGTTGGCGGTTATCTGCAAAGAAATGTTCATGACCGTGCGCACTCTCTTTTCGTCGGTGGCGGCCAGTTTCCAGGGCTCGTTTTCGGCCAGGTATTTGTTTCCGGCACGGGCCAGGTTCATCAGTTCAGCAAGCGCCTCGCGGAAGCGGAAAGCATCCAGAGAGGCCGCAATACGCGCAGGGAACTTGCCGATTTCTTCCAGAAGAAGAATATCTCCTTTGGTGTATTCATCGGCCTGGGGAACTTTGCCTTCGTAATATTTGTGTGTGAGTACCAGCGTGCGGTTCACAAAATTGCCGAGAATGGCAACAAGCTCGTTGTTGTTTTTGGCCTGAAAATCTTTCCAGGTAAAATCATTGTCTTTGGCTTCGGGCGCATTTGAACAAAGCACATAACGCAGCACATCCTGCTTGTCCTTGAAGGTAACCAGGTATTCGTGGAGCCACACGGCCCAGTTGCGCGATGTCGAAATCTTGTCGCCTTCCAGATTCAGGAACTCATTGGCAGGTACATTGTCGGCCACGATGAAGTCGCCATGAGCCATGAGCATGGCCGGGAAAATGATGCAATGAAATACGATGTTGTCTTTGCCGATAAAATGAATCAGACGTGTGTCCTTGTTCTTCCACCAAAGTTCCCATTGGGCAGACTTGTCCGCCGTAGCCTTGGCGAGGGAGGAAGTGTGATCGTCTTTTTGTTCAAAGTAATCTTTTGTGGCCGAGATATACCCGATGGGTGCATCAAACCAGACATACAGCACTTTTCCTTCGGCTCCGTCCACAGGCACCTTCACGCCCCAGTCCAGATCGCGGGTCATGGCGCGGGGCTGCAGGCCCTGGGTGAGCCAGCTTTTGCATTGTCCGTATACGTTGGTTTTCCAGTCTTTGTGCGACTCGATATAGGCTTCAATGCCGGGCTGCATTTTGTCGAGCGGCAGAAACCAGTTTTTTGTGCTTCGTAAAACAGGCTTTTCGCCCGAAAGCGTGGAGCGAGGATTGATGAGCTCGGTGGGACTCAAAGTCGAACCGCATTTCTCGCACTGGTCGCCATAGGCATTTTCGTTGCCGCATTTGGGGCAGGTGCCGGTGATGTAGCGGTCGGCCAGGAATGTTTTGGCTTTTTCGTCGTAATACTGCTCGGTGACTTCTTCGGTAAACACCCCTTTGTCGTACAGGTTCCGGAAAAAATCGGAAGCTGTTTTGTGGTGAACGGGTTTGGATGTGCGTGAATAGATATCAAAGGAAACGCCGAATTCATCGAAAGCATCGCCCATCATTTTGTGGTATTTGTCAACCACCTGCTGGGGCGTGATGCCTTCTTTTTTGGCCTTGATGGTAATGGGTACGCCGTGTTCGTCGGAACCGCAGATAAACAAAACGTCTTCGCCTTTGGCCCTGAGGTATCGTACATAGATATCGGCAGGCAGGTAGCAACCGGCCAGGTGGCCAATGTGTACCGGTCCGTTGGCATAGGGCAGGGCGGCGGTGATGAGATGACGTTTTGGGTTCACAAAAATTATTTTTTAAGAATCAAGGCGCAAAGATAATCAATTCATCAAGTGGCTTATCCTGCTGTGAGCCGCCCTTCGCGGGTCTACTTCAGGGCGTTTCGGGTTCACAAATGGTGTTTTTATAGTTTAAGGTGTAAAGATAAGGAAATCGCCTTGTTTGGGTACATTTGGGCGTGTCCCCTGAAGCATCCCGCGAAAAGCGGGCTTACTTCAGGGGCCGGGCTATCGGCACTCGCTCTTTGCAGTGGGTTTTCTTCAAGCTGGGGCTGAAAGAGGTGCATTTTGTTCCTTTCACAGCTTTGGAGCTGCAAAGGAGCTCAGACAAAGATGCCTCTATCCCTCACACAAAAAAACCTTCGACTCCGCTCAGCTGGCGGGTATATCGCCATTGTTTTTTGACCCTTCGTGCTGGGGGCCTCTTTTAACCTGTTAAACCCCTTTTTGTTTTTTTTGTGGCCAAGACCCCTATGCCGAAAATCAAAAGAAGAGGATTGAAATTAATGAACTCTTCGGGTATTAACTGTACTTTCACAATTGCATCCTCAGAGACGTTTTATCAAAGCCAGGTATGAAGAGAAAGTTTCGGATTTTAATTACCTGCACGTCTTACGCCCTGGTATCGCTGATCACATCCTGTTCCACCGCCTCATTTCTGCATCGAAAATATACACCCGGCTCTTATGTGGAACACACCGGCGGGGTTTTAAATACGGGGTCTGATTCACTAAGGGCAAATGCCGGCGCTTCAGGCAAAAAGAAGGAAAGAGCTGGAATAGTTCAGCGCCATGGATCAGTTACCGAAAACACTCAGGTCAGCACTGCCCTTTTTTCCGAAAAGGTTTTTTTGCAAGCGGAAAAGCTCAAAAAGGCTGTCGTTGAAATGGACCGGACTTTAAGAGAAGCGAAAAACAAACCGGCTGAAAAAGTAAAACCTGAAGAAACGCAAAACAGGCCGGCTGTTTTCAAAAGACCTCTGTGGTCTCTGCAAAAAAGCGGTGACGGTGTGATGGATTACGGCGATCGTGCGTTTAAATTCTGGGTGGCTACCCTGATTATCTTATTTCTTATGGGACTGGCCATAACGCTGGCCTTTCTGGGGGGCAATGGAATTGGCTTGTTGACCGGTTTGTTCTTATTGCTCATGCTTTTTCTGGGAGGCATTGTCATTGTCATTCTGGATATCCTTACCGTTGTTTACGCAACACTGGCTCTGGTGGATGCACATCAGACGGGTACGAAGGTCAGGCCCAGGGTTATTCTCGCTCTTGTCGAATCGCTGCTCATGATTATCGGTCTGGTGATACTCTTTGCCATTGTTTTCAGTCCACACTGATTGTTTTGGGATCAGCTCAGAAGTGGCCCTGTGCCGCTTTTAAAAATAATCTTGTTATTTGCGTAAATTCGGCCTGATTGTTTTGGGAAGGCAAAGATTTAGCATTAAAAAGAAAGCCATGGTAAAAAAAACATTGAAAGCGCTCGGCATCGCCCTGGCATTGCTTATTGTTGTTCTTCTTGTAAAAACGCTGACATACAAAACCAGGCAGATCGCTGTTGAACCGCTTGCTCCGGTGGCCCTGAGCGATAAATGCATCACGCATCTGTCGGAAGCGGTGAAAATAAAAACGGTTTCGCACGATGTCACAACTTTGGATTCGGCGCCCTTTTATCAGTTCCAAGCGTTCTTAAAACAAAGCTATCCGCTTGCAGACTCCCTTTTGCACCGGCAATGCATAAACAAACTCAGTTTGCTTTATACCTGGAAAGGCAAGAACCCGGCGCTGCAACCTCTTTTGCTGATTGGGCATATGGATGTGGTACCGGCAGAAAACGGCGGAGGCGAGCAATGGGAGTTTCCGCCTTTCAGCGGGGAAATAAACAACAATGCGGTTTGCGGACGGGGCACCCTGGATGATAAAGTCAACGTCATCGGCCTGCTCGAAGCTGTCGAAATGCTGCTGAAGGAAGGGTTCAAACCCGAAAGAACCATATATCTGGCTTTTGGCCACGATGAAGAAATAGGCGGAGAAAAAGGGGCGGCTAAAATTGCCGCTTATCTGCAGGAGCAACATGTAAAAGCCGGATTTCTGCTTGACGAGGGGCTGGTCATAACCAAAGGCATCGTGCCGGGCATCAAAAAGAATGTGGCGCTGATCGGGATTTCGGAAAAAGGCTATGTATCTGTTGAATTGGCCGTGGAAACAGACGGGGGACATTCCTCGATGCCGGCCCGGGAAACGGCTATCGGTATTTTGTCGGAAGCGGTTTCGAAACTCGAAAAGCATCCGATGCGTTCGCAGCTTTCGGCACCCGTGCAGCGTTTTCTGGATTATGTCGGTCCGGAGATGCCTTTTCTTCAGCGTCTTGCTTTTGCCAATCAATGGCTTCTGAAAAATCTGATTCTTTCTATTTACGAAAAATCATCCAACGCGGGCAATGCCTTGGTGAGAACGACAACGGCTCCCACCTTGTTTAAGAGCGGAACGAAAGACAATGTGCTTCCCGGTTATGCAACGGCCACATTGAATTTCAGGATCCTTCCGGGTGAAACGAGCGATGATGTGATGGCACATATCCGGAAGACCATCAAAGACAAACGGGTCAAGGCAAAAAAGCTGCCCAATTTTTCGGAGCCCAGTCCGGTATCGGAAATCGACTGTCCTGAATTTGCCTGTCTTCAGAAAAGCATTTCGCAAACCTTTTCAAATACAATCATTGCGCCCTCTTTGGTTCTGGCAGCCACCGATGCCCGGCATTATTCGGCCATTACAAAAAACCTGTATCGTTTCATTCCCCTCATTGCCGAGTCGGATGACCTCAAGCGAATTCATGGGGTGAACGAAAAGATTTCCTGCTCCGATTTCCTCAATGCGGTTCGTTTTTACCGGCAGCTGATTATAAATGCCCAGTAAGGACTGAACAAAAGAAAACAGGGATTGATTTCCTGGTTTTTCTGTGCGGTTTGCATGCTTTCTTAAATGTGTTTTCTTCCCTTAAAGGGCTTTGGGTATTTCTTTTTTCCGCCCTTTCGATCTATAAATTCGTCTTTTTTTCTTGCCCGGTTTGCTGATTTTGGAAGGGAATGATATATTCGCGGCACAAAATTTCAAAGGGATCCTGTTCTTTCCTGATAAGCCTTAGGAATGGGGGCCGCCGCTTCTTAATACCCGGTTTTTTAGGAGAAAACGAAAGCCCGAACAGCGGAAATGGGGTGGTTTCTGGAAAATGCAGGGCACCTCTCCGCAGCTGTGAAAGATCACTAAGGGGAGTGATTCCGGTCATTTTATTTGGAGCCGGAAAGTCGTTGCTTTACTGCGTAAACCCTAAACATTTACAAAACAAAATCAAAAGGGTTCATTGCCCGAAACACCCTGTTTGTCTGTTGTTGTACCAAACGACAAGCCGGATTGAGATCAAGGATTCACAGAAGCAAACCAAAGCCCTTTTGACCATTCCCATACAGTTTAATACCCCTCACCATGAAAACGCGCATCCCGGTTAAAACAAGCCTTCTGATTTTTCTGAGCATTTTCGTCTGTATTCACATGCATGCCCAGGATGTGGGTCTGAGCCCGAAAAAATTTATGGAAAAAGGAAATGCTTTGCATGGAATTTTTATTGATGTAAGGACTCCGGAGGAGTTTTTGACAGCAACCATACCGGGGGCGATCAATATCAGTTTCATGTCGCCCGATTTCAAGACTGTGGTTATGAAACTGGATAAGACGAAGGCGTATTTCATCTTCAGCGGGGCAGGAATAAGAAGTTCGGGCGCCATGAGTGAGATGAAGAAAATGGGTTTTTACAAAATCTATGAGCTGGAAGGTGGATTGCTCTCCTGGCAGCGCGACAAGATGCCGATTGATTAAAAAAACGGTTTTTTGAAGAAAAGCCTTTTGAAAAGCCGTTGCAGATAAAAAACCGGTTTATTCCAAATGCAATAACTAAGGGTATTATACTAAGTAAACACCCTAGACGGCTTTTTTAAGCCGTTTGAAATCCAGCATTCATCCCAAATTAAAAGTGGTCTTTCCTCAAATTCCCCATATATACTATGGGGCACATTTATTTATTTGAAAACGGCCTGCGAGATTTACGTAGCTGGGTGCTCTCTTTTTAGAAAAGCTTTGTTAAAACAAAGACAAAAAATGGTCTTGCTTGATAATTTCAGAGCAAAGGCTTTTCTGTTTTCCACAATTGCCCCCTAACCCTTACGCTTTTATACCTAAATCATTCAAAGCATTTACGTCTTTGCCCGTATTTTTTTGTCCAACTGGAACAAAACAGGGGGTTCGAGGATTATATGCAAACAGGCCTGCTCATGGAAATGAGTATCTGTTAAAAAAAGGAGGATGATAGCGCTGTTGTTCTTCTTTTCCGAAAGGGAATCCCTGAGGGACCCAAGGGACTTTTTTGGAAGACAGATGAAAAGGTTTCTCCGGTTGTGACGATGATCGGGGAAAAAGGCGAAATGAAACAGGAAGAAGGGCATTGCAATTGACATTGCTGCAAAATGAATTCAGAATGCAGCAATGCAAGATCAAAATGTAACAAAATGAGTCGCGTTTGTGACAAAAGCGTTTCAGAATGTAACACCCGCAAATGCAATGCAGCAATGGCAAAACAGAATGCCGCAAAATGAAATCAGAATGCAACAAAACGAAACGGTTTTGCAACAAAATGAATCGCTTTTGTAACAAAAAGAAATCAGTTTGTTTCAACCGTAAACAGAAATGCAACAAAATGAGATCAGATTGCAGTAAAATGAATCGCTTTTGCAGCAATGACAAATCGCCTTGAAGAGCATGGCTTGTATCTGATCTGCTTTTGGCTGGTCAGGAAAAAACAAACAAATCAGTATAAACCTAAACCATTGTGTGAACTTTCATTAGGAAGTGCAATGGTAAAAAAACAAAAAAACAATGAGCACTAAAAAAGTTGCTATCAGAAGAGTCGCCTTGCACTTAAGCAAGATGACGGTACCACAAAAATTTCAGTTTGCGCGGGCAGTCGTTGCAGCGATGACAGGAAATGCACATTTCCCGACACCTTCACCAACGCTGGCGGTCATTACAACCGATGCAAACAATCTGGAAGCCGCACATACCGCTGCACAAACTCGTGCAAAGGGAACTGCAGCACTGACACAGGTGATGGTGAAAATCCTACACCTGGACATGCAGGCTCTGGCAAGTTATGTAGAGAACATAGCCAATGCCGATCCCAACAATGCCCAGGCCATTATCCTGAGTGCGGGCATGCAAATAAAGAAGTCGCCTGCCGCAAAGCTTCGCATGCTGGAAGTTATAGCCAGTGCAAAGGGCCAGGTAACACTTACATGTCCTTCTACCCGGGGGGCTTCCTACAGATGGGATATTGCCACCGGCGATCCAACCATCGAAGCCAACTGGAAAGTGTATGTTGTTGTCAAACAAAGTAAAACGATCCAGACCGGTTTGATCAGTGCCACCGTTTATCATTTCCGTCAGTGGACTGTCGGATCGAAAGGTTTGGGGCCTGTCAGTCAGGTTGTGAGTACAACTGTGCTGTAGCTTCGGCTAGGCTCAGCTACCGGAGTTCGGCTCCGATAGCGCAACTCACCCCCTCGGTCCCCCTCTCTAATGAAGAATAGAGAGGGGGTAGCCTGGACGCTTAACGGAATCTGANNGGGCTGAGGTGAACCGGCTGCTTCGTAAGGAGCGGCCGGTTTTTTGTGTGTATGAAGAAGGATGCTGTTATAGCTTCGTCTACGCTCAGCTACCGGGGTTTAGCCCCGATAGCGCAACTCACCCCCTCGG